>NZ_CP022657.1:1700000-2045000 GCF_002243515.1 Tumebacillus algifaecis | reverse complement strand
GAACCCGAACTGATGCAGGTACTGTTGATCGACATGGCGATGCCCAACGAATTTTACAAGCATGTCAAAGAGGTCGTCTATGAGCCGGAACTGTTTTTTAGCGCCGAGACGGAGGCAATGCTCGAGCGGATGGAAGCGACCGATGCCACCAAGTGGCCTGCCTTGGCAGAACTTGGCGCCCACATTCTCGAAGCGCCTGCCGACTGGCAGCCTTCGCTCAATTTCCACTTGATACAGCCGAGCAAACTCAGTTTCGACATGGAGACTGTGCTGCCATTGCCAGAGCGGGAGACGATCACCACAGACAACCAGCCTGACTTTGACCCTTTGCAGGTCGCTCAACCAGAAGCAGACGTCGCGGAGGCACAACCTGTGCTAGAACAGCGGGAGATCGTTACCACCCAGCCTGAGCCCACGGTGCCTGAAAACGCTCCGCTCACCAGCCATAGCGATGAAAAGACGGTGCAGACGAACCGTTCGAAGGATACTGGCGCCGAGCGCACCCACAAAGAAGCGAGCAAGCAGAAAGAATCCCGTGCTGAACAGGGCGACACCCGTCAACTGCCAGTACAGCGCGAGATCGTTAAAAACCAGCCTGAGCCAATTGTGCAAGAAAGCGCTCCGATCACCAGCCGCAGAGATGAAAAAACGGTGAAGTCAAACCGTTCGGAGGATACTGGCACCGAGCGCACGCGCAAGGAAGTAAACAAGCGCAAAGCAAAAACATCCCGCCCTGAACAGGCCAACTCCCATCAAACTCCAGAACAGCGTGAGATCGTTAAAAACCAGCCTGAGCCCACTGTGCCAGAAAACGCTCCGATCACCAGCCGCAGAGATGAAAAGACGGTGAAGACGAACCGTTCGAAGGATACTGACACCGAGCATACGCGCAAAGAAGCGAGCAAGCGCAAAGCATCCCGCCCTGAACAGGCCAACTCCCATCAAACTCCAGAAGAGCGAGAGATCGTTAAAAACCAGCCTGAGCCCACTGTGCCAGAAAACGCTCCGACTACGAGCCGCAGAGATGAAAAGACGGTAAAGACGAACCGTTCGAAGGATACTGGCTCCGAGCATACGCGCAAGGAAGAAAGCAAGCGCAAAGCATCTCAAGCTGACCAGCACGATCCCCTTAATCGGATCAAAAGCTCGCTACCCTCGCTCGATCTGTCCAACCTATCGCTACCACAGCCTGGGCAACTCTCCCCCTACACACACGAACTGCTCAATAAAATTGTCAACAAGCGGAAGGGGAGAGAAAACAAATGAAGATTTTGATGATCTGTACAGAAAAACTCCCCGTTCCACCGGTGCGCGGCGGTGCCATTCAGACCTACATCGCGGGCATCGCCCCGGAACTGGCCAAACACCACGACATCACGATTCTAGGCATCACCGACCCCAGCCTGCCCGATTCGGAACGGGTTGACCTGATCCAGTTTGAGCGTGTGCCGGGGAGACTGTTTGACATCTACGCAGAACATGTTGTGCGCTTTTTGCAAGACAAGAGTTTCGACCTCATCCACATCTTCAATCGCCCTCGTCTGGTCGGTCCCGTGCGTCAAGCGGCTCCAAATTCGCGCCTCGTGCTCTCGATGCACAACGATATGTTCACCCGAGAGAAGCTCACGGAGGAAGAAGCGGAGACGACAATTCAGGAAGTGGAGCGCATCGTCACCGTTTCCAACTATGTCGGACGCAAAATCGCTTCTCTGTACCCGTCAGTCGAACCAAAACTGCGCACGATCTATTCGGGCGTCGATCTAAACCGCTATGCGGTCAATTCCCAATCGCGCACGATCCGCGAGCAATTGCGCGCCCAACACGGGCTTGAGGGCAAAAAAGTCGTCCTGTTCGTCGGCCGTCTCTCCCCGAAAAAAGGAGCCGACATCCTCGTTCGCTCCATGCAATATGTCGCACAACGCCATCCCGATGCGGCACTCGTCATCGTCGGCGGCAAATGGTTCAGCGACGACAGCATCTCCGACTATGTCGCTTACGTGCGGGCGCTGGCCAGCCGCTCCAAGGTTCCTGTCATCACGACAGGCTACGTACCTGCCGATCAGATTCATCACTGGTTCTTTGCCGGTGACCTGTTTGTCTGCCCCTCCCAATGGGAGGAACCGCTCGCTCGTGTCCATTATGAAGCGATGGCTGCCAACCTGCCGATCATCACCACCGCACGCGGGGGGAATCCGGAAGTGTTGCGCAGCGACCAAAACGGGCTGCTAGTCGAGCGACCAGAAGACCCAGAACTTCTTGGCGCACAGATTTCCAAGCTGCTCGCCGACAACTCCATGATGCGCTCGATGGGCCAATTTGGTCGCGGTATGGTCGAAACGCATTACGGATTTGAACGGGTCATTCGCGAGATCCTCGAGGTGTGGCAATGAAACGAAAATGCGCCCTCGTCACCGGATGTGCCGGCTTCATCGGCTCTAGCTTAAGCGAACGTCTGCTGCGCGAAGGCTATGCGGTCATCGGGATCGACGCATTTCTGCACAATTATGACCGCTGGGTGAAAGAGCAGAATTTGCGCAATTTGTTGGAACACCCTCAGTTCCGCTTTTTTGAACGAGATTTGCGCACGTTGTCGTTTTCCGAGTTGATCAGTCGGGTTGACGTCGTCTTTCATCAGGCGGCACTGCCCGGCGTCCGCACATCATGGGGCACACAGTTTCAGGAGTACGTCGATCACAACATCCTCGTCACACAGGCGCTCCTCGAGGCGGCAAAAGACTCCAATCTCAACAAGATCGTCTGTGCCTCCTCATCCTCCGTCTACGGCGGGATGAACGGGCCGACCGAAGAGACGCAGGCCCCCCATCCGATTTCACCGTATGGCGTGACGAAGCTTGCGGCCGAGCAACTCTGCCAGCTCTATGCCTCCCAATTCGGCGTTCCTGTCGTCTCGTTGCGCTATTTCACCGTCTTCGGTCCACGTCAACGTCCCGATATGGCCTTTCACAAATTTATCAAAAGCGTCCTGACCGGGCAGCCGATCGAAATCTACGGCGACGGAGAACAGTCCCGCGATTTCACCTTTATCGAGGATGCGGTGACGGCCAACCTACTCGCAGCCAATTCTCCTCTGACCGGAGAGGTCTATAACATCGGCGGGATCTCCCGCCTCAACCTAAACGAAGTGCTGTCAATGATTGAGTCTCACACCGGGAAGCAAGCAAATCGCTGCTTGCTCCCCGCACAGCCAGGTGATCCCAAGCATACCTTCGCTGACATCCGTAAAGCACAAACTCACCTCGGTTATGACCCGCAATTTGACATCGAACATGGTATCCGCTTACAGATCGAGCAGGTGAAGTCGCTTTACAACATCTGAACACAACAAACCCCCTTCATAATGAGGGGGTTTTGTTATTCCTTATGATCGATGGGAAACGTGACTTGTGAGTGATCGCCAAGCATAAACGTGACCTTTTTCGTCTCGCCTTCTCCTTGCAGATTGGTCGATCGCCCGAAGACGCTTTGTACAATTTTGACCCCAATACCGCAGATCGACGCGTCTTCCAGACAGATGCTGTCGGCGATCTCACAATCGCGCAGCGATACGCCATCCTGCACCGAAACGTACGGTCCGATCACGACATTCTGCAGAAGACAGTTCTCCCCGATCAACACCGGGCCTCTGATCGTACAGTTCTCCACCGTCGTATTCTGACCGATCTTCACTTGGTCGCCGTGCACCTGGTTAAGCATCCAGCCGTTTGCGACAATCCAACGCTCTAGCGTGCCGACATCCGAATATGGCTTGTCTGTGACCGAAAAAGAAACGGAGTACCCGTCGCTGATCAACTGTTGAATCGCATCGGTGATCTCATATTCACCGCGCGCCGAACGCTTCAGCTTTGCGATCACATCAAAGATCGTCGGTTGAAACACATAGGCGCCGATCACCGCTAAGTCACTTTTGGGCGCTTTCGGTTTTTCCACCAAGGAGTGGATTTTGCCATCTTCGATCTCGGCGATGCCATAATCACTCGGGTTTTCCACGCGCGACAGCAAAATGGCGCTATCATGTCCCCGCGAAGCATCCACCAGCATGTGCAGTTCTTCACAGATCAAGTTGTCGCCAAGCAGTAGCACAAACGGGTCGTCGCCGATGAACGCCTTTGCCTTTTGCACGGCGTTGGCGATGCCAAGCGGCCGAGTTTGCTTGATGATTTCGATCGGACTGGGAAATTGTATCCGATCGAGAAATTCGATGATGCTCTTTTGTTGCGGGTTGATCACAACACCGATCTCGGTGATTCCGACCCGATTCAATTTTTCAATACAGTAGTGGAGCAAAGGTCGGTTGGCGACAGGGAGCAGGGTCTTAGGCATCGTATTGGAAAACGGTTGCATCCGCGTGCCGCGTCCCGCACAAAGAATCAGTCCTTTCATGCTGTTCCCCGCTCCCCGACACCGTCATACGTAAATCCGTAGCTGCGCATCTTCGCACCGTCCAGCGCATTGCGCCCATCAAAAAATAGGGCCTTACGCATCGAACCGATCACTCGGGCGAAGTCCAGTTTCAGAAACTCCGGCCATTCGGTGAGCAAAAGCGCCGCGTCCGCCCCGTCCAGCGCTGCGTAGGCATCCTTGGCGCAACGTACTTTGGGATGCAAGCGACCCACCGCCTCCATCCCTTTGGGATCATATGCTGTGATCTGTGCGCCAGCTGCGAGCAGCACAGGGATCAACTTGAGTGCTGGCGCTTCGCGAATATCATCCGTGCCCGGTTTAAACGTAAGTCCAAGCAAGGCGATCTGCTTACCCGATAGCGTTCCCAGCGCCGTTCGCACTTTTTGCAAAAACCATCCCGACTGCTCTCGATTGACCGTTGCCACCGCATCCAACAGGCGCAACGGCACGCCATTTTCACGGGCCAAATGCAAGAGCGCCTCCACATCTTTTGGAAAACACGAGCCACCATATCCGATGCCCGCTCGTAAAAACTGCGATCCGATCCGCGAATCCAACCCCATGCCATGCGCAACCTTCGAGATCGAAGTATCTGTTTGTTCACAAAGGCGCGCCAATTCATTCATAAAGGAGATCTTCGTGGCTAAAAATGAGTTGGATGCGTATTTGATCATCTCCGCATCGCGAACTGTCGTGTAGCAGAAATCGGTTTGCATGCCTTGGTAAAGCTTGGTCATCATGGCTCGTGCCTTGTCCGACTCACAACCGATCACAATGCGCTCGGGGTGCAACGCATCGTGGAGCGCTTTGCCTTCACGCAGAAATTCAGGGTTGGAGACCACATCGAATGGAATGCTCAAGCCGCGTTTGGTCACTTCTTCCTGTAGCCAGGCTTTCACCCGCTCCCCTGTTCCGACCGGAACTGTGCTTTTGCTGACGATGATCTTATGGCCGTTCAGCGCACGTCCGATCTGTCGCACCGCTTGCTCAAGATCGCGCAGGTTGGCCGAACCGTCCGCTTGGGAAGGTGTCCCGACGGTGAGAAAGAGGATGTCACTTCCTGTCACCGCGCGCGCCAAGTCGGTCGTAAAGGCAAGCGCTCCCTTCTTCAGCAAGGCCTGCATCAGCGTTTCCAAACCTTCCTCATAGAAAGGCAAACGTCCGGCGTTTAGCATCCCTACTTTCTTCTGATCGACATCGACGCCGATCACCTGATGTCCGAGCTCCGCCAGAGCAGCGCTTGTTGTCGCTCCCACGTATCCAGTCCCAATCACCGATACGTTCATGTTCCTCCCTGCTTTCTTTGATAGTTTGGTTTCTATAAATTATGTCGAGAGCTGCGCAGTGGAAACGGTGCATACGTACAATCCTCTGTTTTTGTCTCCCCATTCTCGGGAAGCAATGTCGAAACATACGAAAAAGCGTGCTTCCAGCCACGCTGATTCGTGGTTGAAAACACGCTAGTTTTGGAATGGTGCCGGCGAAAGGAATCGAACCCTCGACCCACTGATTACAAGTCAGTTGCTCTACCATCTGAGCTACACCGGCAAGAACTGTCGTTTTATTGGCAATAGAATAACGAAGATCACACAAGAAGTCAACACGAAAAATAAAAGAAATCAGCAATTTCCAAATTATTTATTTACAAGGAATTATTTCCCTTAATGGCACATACGCTTGGACGAGGGGGGGTGTCAACATCATGAAGAAATGGGTGCTTGCATGGGCCGTTTTTACAGCATATTTGGTAACCAACTTAACAATCATGCAGTCTGCTGAGCAGCCGCATTTGGTCGCGACGCTCCTGCTGGGCTTTTTCTTTTATCTGATCTTCGGCATTCGCGGGGTCTATGGAGCAGCAGTGGCAGTGATTTTGATCGTGCTCTTAGCGGTGGTCGCTCATCAGATGCGGCATCCAAATTTCGTGATGATCGATACCTATGCAATCTTGATTCGACTGGTGCTCGATCTTGTCACCATCTTGGGCGGCGGTGGCCTTGGCTACTGGCTCTTGCGACTGCTCAATCTGCACACTGCAAAATAATCGGATAAAAATAAAGTACGCCCTGCCGCAGTCCCTTCTGCAACAAGGCGTACTTGATATGTAGTTAGCCTTCAAAACACCGAGCCGACCCAATCAGCTGATCTTTGAAGAGCAAAGTTAACCACGTAGTTCAGTTTGTCGAATCATGTTGTCGAACGTTGTCGTTCCTTGAAGTGACTATAACATGTTCTTTACAATCCGCTCAAACATCTCCACTAGCCATGAGATGAGAATATCCCGCTCTATCAAGCAATTATACGTAAATACTCTCCTTTTCTTCTCCACCCCCAATTTAAGTCTGCACATAGAAATACTGGTTTTGTTCTACACTATATCCACCTTTGGAAAATGTTCGTAAGGTGGAGGTGAGCAGATGCATCCGATCGTCCGCACCGGATGTTTCACATTGAGCCTATCAGCGCTTTTACTGACAGGCTGCGGTACCGAGCAACAGCCGGGAGCTGCTCCGCAAGCAACTCCGGTCAGCGCCTATAGCGTGACGACGCGCGATATCCCCGAAACGATTCTGCTGCCCGGCCGCGTTGTCGCTGGAAATGAAGTTGCTGTCTCCGCCAGCATTCCCGGACAGGTGCAAGGCATTTCCGTTCAGGTCGGCGACCGCGTCGAAGCAGGCCAACTGCTTGCCACCTTGAACGACACAGCCGCGAGCAACAGTCTGGCCGAGGCCAAACGAAACGTAACGTCGCTCGAAACACAGCTTGCCAGACTGCAAAACCTCGGTGGAGTCACCCCCTCTGGTAAGCTCGACCAGTTGCAAAATCAGATCCGTCGGCGCATCGACAACCTGACTGACGCTGCAAAAGCTGGTGCGCTACCGACACAAGCTGAACTGATCGCTTCCGGTCACGAATTGGTGAACCTGCAAAACGAATTGGCCAAACTGCAGATCGAATCGGCCGTTTCCGAATCGCTCAATCAACTGCGCCCCCCGCTCCTGCAAGGCTTGCAGATGCAGGTGGCACAAGCCCGGCAGATGGTGCAAGCGGCCGAAGCACAGGTGACTGCCGCTCGCATCACCTCCCCGATCCAAGGCGTCGTGCTCGCCCAAAACGCAGCCAAAGGCAGCCCGGCACTGCCTGGAGCCCCCATGTTTAGCATCGGCACGGTCGAGCAGGTTGAGTTTGAAGTATTCGTTGACCCCAATCTCGTCCCGCGCCTGCAAGAGGGACAAGCAGTAGCCGTGCAGGTCGGCACACAGCCCATTGCGAGCACCAAGCTTACCATCGTCTCCCCGGCCCTCCAACCGCAAACGAAATCATTCACCGCCCGCACACCGCTGCCCAATCTGCAAGGTGTGTTCAAACCGGGCATGATCGGTCAAGCGACCGTCACACTCGATCCACATCACAACGTGCTGGCGATACCGAAAGCGGCTCTTTTAACCGATGAAACTGGCCCTTTTGTCCTCCAGATTCAAAACGGCACCGCAAGTATCGCCCGCCTCAAGCTCGGCTATGACAATGGCACGTGGGTGGAAGTGCGCTCCGGTTTGAAAAATGGAGATCAGGTGGTCTATGGCGGTATTGAGCGCGTTCAACTGGGGAGCCCTGTCAAAGTCATCGCAACGGAGCAGCCGCGATGAAGCTTTCTGAGCTGTCTGTCAAACGTCCGGTCGCCGCAACGATGATCATCATCGCCCTCGTCATTTTGGGCACAGTTTCTCTGTCCAAATTGCCTGTCGAACTCTTCCCGCGCATGGCCTTTCCACTCGCCGCTGTCACCGTGCAAAGCCCTGGCTCTGCACCTGAAGTGCTCGAACAGATGGTCACACGGCCACTGGAGGAGATTCTTGGCACGACCAACAAGGTCAAAAATATCTCCTCGGTCACCCGAAGTGGCGGCGTGATGGTCTTGGTCGAATTCGACTGGGGCACGGATATGGATTTTGCCACCCTACAGATGCGCGAGAAGATCGACTTTGTTCGCAACCAGCTGCCCGCAGGAAGCCAACAGCCGATCGTGCTGCGCTTCGATCCCAACCTGCTACCGGTGATCCAACTTGGCTTGACCGGCGGGCGCGACCTGTCCGAACTCAACCAGATCGCCGAGACGCTTCGCACTCGCGTCGAACGCGTCGAAGGTGTAGCCGCCGTACAGATCGCAGGCGGCACCGAGCATGTGGTGCAACTCACCGTCAACCCGCTCGCTTTGCAGGAGCGCGGACTGACGCTCAGCCAGTTGAGCCAACTGCTCGCTTCCGAGAATCTCACCTTGTCCGGCGGAATGGTTCGCGAGGCGGAGCGCGACCTGTCGATCGTCGTCAAAGGCGATTTTCCCAACCTCGAAGCACTGCGCAGTTTGCCGCTGGCCTCTGAACAAGGAAACCGCTTCCATTTGCGTGATGTAGCCACGGTCGAAGAGGTGGTCGTCGAATCGGGCAGTGTCTCGCGCATGAATGGCAAGCCGAGCATCGCGCTGTCCATTCAAAAGCTGTCCGAAGCGAACACCGTTCATGTTTCCAATGGGGTCCAAGCCGCTTTAGCTGGACTCAAAATGGAGCTTCCGGAAAACGTGCAACTCGTGCCTCTGTTCGACCAAGCCGACTTTATCAAACAATCGATCAAAACGCTGACCCGAGATATGCTGCTCGGTGGCGTATTTGCCGCCTTGGTGTTGTACTTTTTTCTGCGCAGTTGGCGAAGTACACTGGTCATCACGCTCGCCATCCCAGTCTCCATCATCGCGACTTTCATCATGGTTTACTTCGCCGGACAATCTGTGAACATGCTGACGATGGGCGGCTTGGCGCTTGGCGTAGGAGCGATGGTCGATACGGCGGTGGTCATTTTGGAAAATATATTCCGGCACCGTCAGCTCGGGCGCTCCTTATATGACGCAGTGCTGGAAGGATCGAGCGAAGTCAGTTTAGCCGTGACAGCGGCGGCGTTTGCGTCGGTGGTGGTCTTTGCACCGATCATCTTCGTCTCCGGACTGGCCGCCCAATTGTTCCGACCCTTGGCGCTCACCGTGACTTTCTCACACCTCGCCTCGCTGTTCAGCGCACTGTTGCTCGTACCGATGTTTGCGTACTACTTTTTGCGCGGGGAAAAGCAGTTTACGGTGAGCGAACCGGCTGAAACCGAACGTGCCGAACTGCATGGCGGTGAAGCAAAACTAGGGCGCCTCGGTCAAACGTACGCCAAGCTTTTGAACTGGGCCGTGCATCACCGCAAGACGGTCATGCTAACCACGCTACTGCTCGTACTGCTCTCGGCGGCCGCCTATCCTTTGATCGGGAAGGAATTCCTGCCCAAAGGCGATCAAGGCATGATCGCCGTCAGCCTCAACCTGCCCGCCGGAGCCACGATGGAGCGCACAAGCAAGCGGGTGAGCGAAGCCGAATCGTTGATCGGGCGGATACCCGAAGTCAAGACGACCTTTGTCACGCTCGGCGGTGGCAATCTCTACAACCCGACGGCAGGCGTCCAATCGCACAAGGCGACATTTAACATCCAGCTCAAAAACCGCTCCGAGCGCACGCGCAGCACGCTCGTAGTGGCAGACGATCTTCGCACCCAACTGCGCGATCTCCCAGAAGCGAAAATCAACGTGCAAGTGACGGGCGACCAGTTCGGCGGCGGAACGGGACGCCCGATCCAGATCCGCCTGCGCGGGGATGATGATGCCCGCCTGCGGAAGTTGGCGCAAAAGACGACGACGGAGATGATGGCCGTCCAAGGAGTGCGGGAAGCATCGGCTGAGCGCGATCAGTTGGTCGAGGAGGTACAGATCAACGTCAACCGCGAGGCGGCTCTCTCCTACGGGCTGACCCACGCGCAAGTCGCCCAGATGATAAATGTTGCGATGCAAGGACAAACGGTCACCCAATACCGGACAAAAAATCAAGAGATCGACGTCCGCTTGCAAATCCCGCCTCAGATGCGCGGATCGGTCGAGCGGCTCAAACAGCTGCCGATCTCCTCACCGCTCAACTCGACCGTCACACTCGGATCGATCTCAGAGATTCGCTTGGTGCAAGGTCCGTCGAGCATCTCCCGCTACAACAATTTGCGCGAATTGACGGTGGAAGCAGACTACATTGGACGCGATCTGGGCCATGTGATGGACGATATTCGCGAACGGCTCAGTCGTAACCTCTCGCTTCCAGCAGGCTACTCCATCGAGTACGGCGGAGAGTCCGAGCAGATGAATGATGCCTTTCACAAGCTGGAAGGCGCATTAGTGCTGGCCATCGTGCTGGTCTATATGGTGATGGCAGCTCAGTTTGAATCGTTTTTCTATCCGTTCATCATCATGTTCTCAGTTCCGGTCACGCTCGTCGGCGTCGTCTTTGGCCTATTGATCACCGGTCGCTCGCTTGGCGTTGGCGCGTATATCGGGTTGATCGTTTTGGTCGGAATCGTCGTCAACAATGCGATCATCCTGATCGACTATGTCAACCGACTGCGCCGCCGCGGACTTGACCGCATGCAAGCGGTGCTACAGGCGGGACCGATCCGCCTGCGCCCGATTTTGATGACGGCGGGTGCCACAGTGCTCGGCGTCCTCCCCGCCTCGTTCGGCTTGGGAGAAGGAGCGGAAATACAGGCGCCCTTGGCAACTGTGATTTTGTTTGGGCTGACCTTTTCCACGCTGATCACCCTGGTGTTGATTCCAGTCGTCTACCTTTCGTTTGACATGTGGCTGGAACGCTGGAAGGCTCGGAGGTGAACCGCAACATGATACTGCGTCGGTTCCTGCTCGTCCTCTGGTCCTTGTTGGCTCTGCTCCCGGCCCACCATGCGTTGGCAGGTGATCTGGCATCTTGGCCTCGACAAGTGAGCTATGTGGCGATCGGCGATTCGATCACCGCTGGCTGGGGCACACCTGCAATTGGCGGAGCACGTGTGAACGGCTATGTCTCACACCTGCACCGCCAGATGCAAGTGCGCGGTCAGGCGACCTTGCACAACCTTGGTGTCGCAGGGCTTACCAGCAGCCAGTTTCTCTTTTTGCTCGAACATTGGCCAGAAGCGAGCCAGCTTTTGCAAAAAGCCGATCTGATCACCCTTTCGATCGGTGGTAACGACATCATCTGGACGGATCACCAAAAGCCTGGCGATGTGATGGCGATGCATGAGGCGCTAACCAAATACAAAACGAACATCCTCACGATCCTCGCCCATTTCCGCCAACTCAACGTGGATGCGCGCTTGTTCGTATTAGAGGTCTACAATCCTTTTGCTGTAAAAGACCCTCGCCACAAGCAGCTCAGCGAATGGATCACTTGGGTGAACGAGTCGATCCGCGAAGCAGCCAAAGCGTACGACGCTGACGTGGTCCCGGTGGCGACCTTGTTTTTGTCACATGAACAAGAGTATGTCAACCTCGCCAACAACGACATTCACCCCAATGCGAGCGGGCATAAAGTGATCGCCGAAGCAATTTCGCACACGTTGTTTGGCTCATTTGTACCGCTTACTGTAGAGCAGAACAAGAAACCCAACCTGCTGTGGAATGGGGAACCGCGTCCGCTCTCCTCCGATCTGATTTTTGAAAATCAGACGATCTACGCCTCCCTCCCGCAGATTCAGGAACTGCATCAGGGTGGACTCAAGCGCCTCCGCTCCCGAGTCGGCTCGTTCCTAGCACTCGTGAACGGCAAGCGCATCATCTTACCGTCCCCCGTGTTACTCAAAGACGGTTCGCCCTACCTCCCGCTCCGTCCGGTCATCGAAACGCTCGGGGCTCGGGTCTTCTGGGTGCCAGACAGTCTGACGATCTCGGTGTTTACAAAAGAAAAACCTTGACCCGAATAGGTCAAGGTTTTTTGCTTAGGCCCAATTGCCGCCACGGAACAGGGGAATCCGTTCCCCCTCTTCCGTCTCGCCGTCGATGTCCAATTCAGCCGAGCCGATCATAAAATCGACATGAATGATACTGGTGTTCAGTCCAAATTTGGCCAACTCTTCTCTGGTCAGTTCCTGCCCGCCTTCCACACACAACGGGTAGGCGGAGCCGAAAGCGAGGTGGCAGGAGGCATTTTCATCTAAGAGCGTGTTGCGGAAAATGGTGTTGAGGTTCGAAATCGGCGAGTCTTGCGGCACCAGCGCCACTTCGCCGAGGAACTTGGCGTTCGCGTCCGCACTGATCATCTGGTGCAACGCCGCTTCGCCAACCTCAGCCGTCGCTTCGACGACGCTCCCCGCTTCGAACTTCAAGGTCATGCCATCGATCAACTGCCCGTTGAAATCGAGCGGACGTGTGCTTTTCACTACGCCGTTCACTCCGCTCTTGTCAGGAGCAGTAAATACTTCTTCGGTCGGGATATTCGGCAAAAACAGCGTGCCCTTCTCATCTTTCAGTCGCCCACCCACCCAGCGGTGTCCGCGCGGCAACTCAATGCTCAGGTCGGTGCCCGCGCCTTTGTAATGCAGGCGCGCAAATTGCTGCTCGGTCAACCATTGAGCGCGGTCTTCAATCGCTTGCACTTTCGCTTCCCAATGCGCGACCGGGTCGTCTTGATCGAGACCTGTGATATAGCGGATGTACTCCCACAGCTTCTCCATCCCCTCTTCGTCCGAGAGTTCTGGAAACACGACTTTCGCCCATTCCGGAGTCGGCAGCACGACAATCGCCCAGCTGACTTTGCTCGCCTGTTGCAGGTCGCGCTGGCGGCGCATCGCGATGCCCAGCGCTTGGCTGTACTTGCCGACCCGCCCAGGTTCTACGCCGCTGAGATGGCCTGGTTTCGGTGCGACTACGCCAAGCATCGCCCCGCCCTCTTCCAGTAGCCCAATAAAATCGCGAGCCCACCCTTCTGGAATGATCGACAACGACTCCTCAGGGGCATGCAACATACGAACGCGTTGCAAATCATCGTCCATCCAATCGACCGCTACGTAATGGGCACCAGCTTCATACGCTTTCTCCACCACTTTGCGGACAAAAGGCGCCGTATCGACAGGGGCACGCACAATCACTTTTTGTCCAGGTTGCACATTGATGCCTTGTCGAACTGCCAGTTCTGCATATTTAGTAAGTTGTTCAGGTGTCATTTTTCTTCATCTCCTGCTTATCCTGTTTTCTCTTAGCATACCATCTTCTGGCCATGCTGCCTAAGCTATCTTGTTCAACCGCCTCCCACAACCGGGCATGCGAACGAAATGACCGAGCGATTCATGAGCTTCAGATCAAAATGAAAAGACCGTCAGGATGATCCTGACGGTCCATTGGAAATCCCTAGTTCACCCGAACCGGTGAACTCAACAACCCGAGAGACAGGCACAACTCCAAATGCAGATCATGTACTTTCTCTTGACCTGGGAATTTGATCAGCACCCGGCGACCGCTGTCACCAGTCAGCAATTTCAGTTCCTGAATCTTACCCGTCCCTAAATCTTTGTGGTGCAACGCCTCGCCGACCGAGAACTGAGTAGCTCCGTATTTGTCCAAGGCGGACTTCATCCGCTCGCTGGCCGATACGGTGACGACCACCGGTTCTTTTTTCAGCGCGGCAGGCCCTGCGTTTTGGGAGTTCGAGATCGCCACCCGCTTCGGGCGCGCCAGAAGTCCCGTTTCATAGAGAAAGGGAGATGGCTCAGCACGGTGCCCATGATATCGAAGTGGCGCGGATAAAGTCAGATAGCGCTTGGCACGCGTCATGCCAACATAGAACAAGCGCCGTTCTTCTTCAACTGCTGCCGACCTCTTATCTCCTTCACCCTGTAGCGCCTTGGGATGCGGCAACATGTTTTCGACGAGCCCAATGCAGTAGACATGCTTAAATTCTAAGCCTTTCGCCTTGTGCATCGTCATCAATTGGATGCCTTCCCCTTTGCCCCGCGATCTGCGCACCGTCTCTTTGACCTCCTCGACATGTCCGAGGAAGTCTTGCAGTGTGCGGTGTCCGAGCACCGCCTGTTCTAACTCTTCCAGTGGTTCACTGACCAGTGCCACATCATTGCCCGTCTTCGCGGCAAACTCCTCCAGATAACGGTCATAGCCGATCTCTTTACGAATTTTGTGCAACGCTTGTAACGGAGTCAAAAGCCGTAGCTCGACAAGATCTTTTATCAATTGCTCTACCTTCGTCCGCTGGTATGCCTCCAAGCTCTCCACTTCAGTGAACGCTTCCAGATAGGTGATCTGCTTCGTCCGCCGCAACCTTTGCACTTCATCGACCAAGCGATCTGCGTAGATGTAGCGCTTGGGGCGGTTCAAGATCTGAACGATGTTGTCCAAGTCGTCCGGGTTGTAGGCAAGTTTAAAATAGGTCAGCACATCCCGCACCTGCCAACGTCCATAAAAATCGCCGTCAGCATCGTGCAAAGTAAACGGCAGCCCTTTCTGCACCAGCCCGTCGATCATCGCCCGCACCTGAATGTTTGTGCGGTAAAGAATTGCGATCTCCTGCCCGTCCAGTTCAGGCTGCGCAGCCAACAGATCGGCCACTTCATGCAAAATCTGCTCCGCCTCGTCTTTCTCCCCTTCCGGACGCAACAGAACCGGATGCTCACCCTTTTTCCCAGTGCCGCGAATCAACTTGCTTTGCCGCACACGATTGTGCAAGATCACCCGCGACGCTGTCTCGATCACATTGTCTGTCGAGCGATAATTGACCGCCAAGATCACTTTTTTCGCACCGGGAAACGTCTCTTCAAAATCGAGCAAAAACTCGACCCGCGACCCACGGAAGCGGTAGATCGACTGATCATCATCGCCGACGATGCACAGGTTGCCATTCCCGGACAGCATTTTGATCACTTCGTATTGGGCGAGATTGGTGTCTTGGAACTCATCGACGAGCAGATACGCAAAGCGCTTTTGATAATGATCGCGCACAGTCGGGTTGTTTTTCAGCATCGCGTGGGCAGCGACGAGGATGTCATCATAATCCCAACGCCCTTCCTGCTGCTTCACCCGCTCGTATCCAGCAAACAGGTCGCGGAACTTTTGATTCTCCGGCTTTGTCGCTTTGATCCGCTCCGGCATGATCAGGTTGTTTTTGCACAGCCCGATCTTGGACAACACGTCTGCCACCTGCTCATCATCACCATCTTCACCTTGTTCGCGCAACAACGTCTTGACGATCGCACGCTGCTGACCTTCCTCCATCAACTGGGGCAGCTGCCCTCCGCTTTGCTGCATCAACATGCGCATGAAGACCGAGTGGAACGTGCCGATCTCGGCTGCGCGGATGCTCTGCTGGCCCAGACCTGGCATCGCAGCCAAGCGGCTCTGCATCTCCATCGCGGCCGCTCTGGTAAAGGTGACGATCAACAGCTTCGCGGCCGGGACGCGTTCAACTTGTAACAGATAAGCAGCCCGGCACGTCAAGACGGTTGTCTTCCCGCTACCAGGCCCCGCAAAAACGACGAGAGGCCCTGCCGTATGGCAGACTGCCTCTCGCTGCTCGTCATTCAATTCAATCCCAAATTGGCTGATTTGCGCCATGAAATCGGTTGCTAACATCTTCCAACCTCCTACAAATGAACAGAGGTCCGCTTATTCCTCATTACGTGTAGCGATCGGCTGGGAAACGGGCTCCCAGCGTTCAATAAATTCCTTGGTGTCGGGAATCAAACGCGCCAGTTGACGCTTCTCCTCCAGCAGTTCGCGAATCGAATCGAGGTCTTGAAGGTCAAACAGAGCCACAACTCGTTCAGGTAATTGATTATAGCGAATCTCCCAAGCGGCAACAATCACTCGCATGCGGTCGAATCGCACATCCAGACGCTCTGGCGGCACCAACATCACTCAGGTTGTCCCAGACCGACTACTCTGCGCTCCATTTGGATACAAACAGGGCCAGATCATCCGCAAGCGCCCCGACACGCTTGCGCTCGCCCATCAGAACTTCAATCCCGGCGAGGTCTTCCGAATTAAACAGTGTCAAAACCTCGTTGGGAATATCCTGATTGCGTTGCTTCAGTTCGTTGCTCACATCGGTCAACTGCTTCAATACAGTAGCGACGAGTTGATGGGTCGAAATTGCGGAAAGGTCGGTTGTCTCCGTTGCTTGCGATGTCACGGTAGCTTGTTCCGTTGTGGTCATATTATCTTCCTCCGTTTTCATACCAGTATCTTCAGCCGTCGCAGCCGCTTCCAACTCGACGAGCAAACATTCGACTACTGTGCCGACAAGAGCAAATCTCGGATCGTATTCCGGATAAAAAATATGATACTCCTGCTCGGCCTCTTCGTTTACCAATTCCAACAAGTCAACACTATCTGCTCGGCGAATCCCTCGGGCTTGCATCATTTGGACGATCTTGTCGTTGGCGGGCTGCCATTCGGTCAACAGCCATTCACCGCCGTCCAAACGGGCAAAACGCGGGTCACAGTCGAGATCGACGCGGGACATCAACTCCCCGCGGCCGCGACCAGTCACCTGTTGCAAGTGGCGCAGGATGTCGCCTTGCTTTTGCGGGCGTTTCGTTTTTTTCAAAAAGTGATACGCGTGGTTTTGCAAATCGTCCCCCGCCGTCTGGCGCAGGGTAAACTTATCGTTGCCGACAGAAGCAAAGGCTCCATTTGTCGCTTCCAGCGAGGCGCGAACGCGAGCGGCGATCGATTCGCGAGACTGCTCCGGTCCTGCCCAATCGGACAGAACGGTTTCAACCAGTCCTTCCGCAGTCAACGGGCATGGTGCGCAGTGCAACACACGCTTCAAAAATCCTTCCAAACTGTAGCGAAATGTCCAAGAGCTTTGTTGCAGCATGTTGCTTTCATCCCCTTTACTCAAAAAAAATGCCGCTACTCTACCTACAATAAATTCGACAGTACATGATTGATTCCTGTCTTTTAGGAGAAGGATTGTATCAATTTTAGTTTGCCTCGGCAGCGTCCACAGCCATAGCGCCTCACGTCGATCTGACGCTTGCGCTCATACCTGTGCTCACATGTTACACAGGCATATAGATAGCGCGTCTTCACTTCACGACGCAACCCCGTATCCGGACAGTAGCGAGATCCCCCTACTTGTTCCAACAGCTCTTTAAAATCCCGATCCTGATGGCGATAACCACGCTTTTGCACATGCAGGTGATAGTGGCACAGTTCATGTTTGATCGTGCCGATCATCGACTCCAATCCGTGTTTTTCAAAATGGTGCGGATTGATTTCAATATCATGCGTCCGCAGCAGATAGCGACCTCCCGTCGTGCGAAGGCGACCGTTGAAGGTGGCGCAATGCAAAAACGGACGACCGAAAAACTGCTGCGAAATCTGTTCTGTCAAGGATTGCAACTGCTGATTGTCCACGAGCCAAACTCACCTCGCTTCCGCTTACTCGTCTTCGTCAGTAAAGACGATATGTTCGATGTGCGCAGGAAGTTGTTGCAGCTTTTCTTTCAAAAAAGCAGGGAACAAGCGCAGCGATGGCAACTCGTCCAGACGGAACCATTTGTAGATCAGCGGTACCCCAAACTCCGTGCCTTGGTGTTCAACGTCCTTTTGATAGATAGGCAACGTGCGATCGGCTGAGAGCAGATAGTAGAAGCCCACTTCGTGATACTGACCCTGTTCGTTTGAGAAATAGTTCTCGGCAACCCACAGCAAACGCTCCACCTGCACGTCGAGATCGATTTCTTCTTTCATCTCACGAACCACCGTCTGTTCGGTGTTTTCCATCAGTTCAACTCGTCCGCCTGGCAACGCCCAAAAGTCGTCGCGCGCTAATCGGTGCAACAACACATGCCCTTCATCGATAAACACACCGGCCGTACGATGGTTAAACCTGGATTTTCCCGCATCGATTGTGATCATCATCGCGAACAGTACCTCCTGAATTCAGTATTCCTACTCTATCCAAATCGACCGCACAATGCAACAAAAAAGAAGAGGCGTTACACCCCTTCTTTTCGCTGCTAGATTTTAAATTGACCAATCGTGTCATGCAGGTCTTGCGAAACTTCGGTCAGTGTGGACATCGAGGCCGTGATCTCTTGGATCAACGCCAATTGTTCCTGTGAGGAGGCAGCCACATTGTTCGACGAATAGGCCGATTGGCGCGCGATGCGCGTCAACTCTTCTACCGAGGAGGTCACCTGTACCGAACCTGCGGACATTTCTTCAGATGCTGACGAGATGTCGGCGATCTGATCGGTAACGTGCTGGGTAGCGGAGAGAATTTTTTGGAATGCCACCCCCGCCTCGTCAACGATGTCCTTCCCTTCCTGCACTTCGGACGAGCTTTTTTCCATCGCTTGCACCGCACGGGCGGTGTCGGTCTGGATATGCTCGATCAACTTGGCGATCTGTCCTGCCGAACGTTGCGACTGTTCTGCCAATTTGCGAACTTCGGTCGCGACGACAGCAAAACCTTTGCCATGCTCGCCTGCCCGCGCCGCTTCGATCGCAGCGTTCAGCGAAAGCAGGTTGGTCTGCGAAGCGATTTCGGTGATCACTTCAACAATATTGCCAATCTGCTGTGAATGTTCGTTGAGCTGCTGAATCACATTGGCAACATTGTCTGTCTCCTCTTGAATCGTTCCCATCTGACGAACCACTTTTTGAATCGATTCATTGCCATGCTCCGCTTCTTGTTCGGTCACTTGCGAAGCTTCGGCCACCACACCGGTCGTTTCGGCGATGCGTTTGATACCTTCTGCCATCTCTTCCATCGAAGCAAGACTGTCTTCCGCACCGCGCATCTGCGTCTCCGCACCGCTGGCCACCTCTTGAATCGCAGCCGCGATGCGTTCGGTGGTATAAGAAGTTCTTTCCGCATGGATCAGCAATTGTTGAGAAGAGGCAGCAACCTGTACAGTCGTGTCGTTCGCCTTCAGGATGATGCTGCGCAGGCTGGCCGCCATCGAATTGACCGCTCGGGCCACCACGCCGACCTCATCTTCATGCAACACCGCCATCTCCTGCACGCGCAGATCGCCCTTGGCCATTTTTTCTGCTACCTCCATCACCTCGCGCAAAGGCTTGGTGATTCGTTTGTGCAACACAATGCCGGTGGCGACTGCCGCGATCAGTGTCAGGGCCACGACGACGTTGACCCAGTTTAAGATGTTGGCCGTCTTGCGGCTGGCCACGTACGCTTCGTTAGACAAACGATCGTCCATTCTCGTTTCAAATGCGACCAGCAAATTCGTGATCGTTTGCTTCTCCTGCTCATACTCTTTCCCAAAGAGCATGTCGCGCGCCGAGTCAAACCGCTTTTCATCCGCGAGTCGAATGGCCGTTTCTTCGCGTGCTTGTAGCTTTAACAAAGCCCACCTTGCCTGAGTGATCAAGTCCAGATCTTCCTTTGGAGCCCCAATTTCGACGAGGCGTGCCTCCGCTTTGTCCCATGCTTTCACGTTGCTGACTTCCTGCAAGTACGCATCCTTATGTGCAGTTTCCCCAAACTGTACATAGCTCTGTGCATGTTTCGTCAAGCGATTGGACGCATCCATGAGTTCAACCCCCAATAGTTTGAACTCATACTTGCGATCGACCATTTTCAATTCCTCATGATAAGACACGAACAGCCAATACAGGCTGGTCGCATTGATCAGTGAGAGGATCAAAACGATCGCGCACATCCACTTAATCAATTTTGATAACTTCATTTCCCCTTTTCCCCCTTTTACAGAATTAAACAATTACTCCCCTAGAGTAAATCACGCAAAATACATTCCCTACTCTATAATAATATATTCACAATAGTTAATCAATATCGAAAGTTCTTTACTAAAACTTAAAACCCCTTTTCGCCTTTAGCGAAAAGGGGTTTCCAAAGCGATCCAGAGGGAAAGGGCAACGAATCCGGCATAGAGTACAGCGAACAACCAGCGCTTGTTGTTTGGCGTATTGGGCACTCCCACTGCCATCGCGCTTAAAAAGCCGCCGATCATACCGCCAATATGGGCAAAATTGTTGACATTGGGCATGATGAATCCAAAGATTAGATTGATCGCCAACAGCGCATAGACGGACGTGCCGATCGTCATGGCAAACGCTTTGCGGTTAAACTGTCCGAAAGCGAGCAACGCACCGAACAGTCCGAATACGGCACCCGATGCGCCGAGCGAATTGTGCGGACTGAACGCGACCGACAACAAACTGCCTGCAACCCCGGCCAATACATAGATGACCATAAACCGCGGCAAGCCGAAAATTCGCTCGGCAATGCGACCGAAAAAGTAAAGCGTCACCATGTTAAACGCGATGTGCGTCAACTCGTAGTGCAGGAAGACGGAAGACAACAGACGCCACCATTCGCCAAGCCGAACCGCTTCTGGAATCAACAGCAGGGAGCCGAGTATCTCATCGGGATATTGCATTCCGAAAAGCCAAACCAAAATGGTGATCACGAGGATCGCGGTCACACCACGCGTCTTTTGGTTGGGGTTCAGCGTTTCGGCCACTTGTTCGCGCTTTTCCTGTGAGAGTAGCAACAAATGCTCCTGCCACTCATCTGGGCTTCGCATCAGATTTTCTGCACGATCCGGCTCCTCTGCATACACTTTGACCAATTCGGCCAAACGTCCGAGACCGATGTCTTCAGCGGCCGAGCCCCACGGCGCGGGACCTACGATACCGCGCATCAGGTCGATGCCGACCGCCACCGCACCTGTCGTCTTGCCCATGCCTGCATAGGTGCCAGCGCGAGCGATAGCATTGAGGTTCTCCTCAGAGCGCCAGTGCGAGAAAATAAAAAGCGTAAGCGAATACATTTTGCGCACACCGTTTTGCCGCTTGGCTTGGCGCAGATAGAAAGCTTCCTGCATCAACATCTGCTCGATCTGATCCGTACCGATGCGATCCGCCGGAAACAATCGCACAACCTGAGCGGTGTTCCACTTGCGACGCACCAACACAATAGGGCGTAGCTCCTGCTCTGCGAATGTTTCTTGCTCCATTTGGGAAACTTGTGGCAGAATAGAAAAATCATCATGTTCGATCAGCTTCTGTGCCATCTGGTACAACAAGGAAGTCTGACGAAGTACTTGTTCTGGAGTTTCCACGCTCCCGTTCACCCCCTTGAAAGGATGTGTCCTACATGAACATATTCGCCCTCGGCGATTTGCATCTTTCTTTTGCCAATCCCAAGCCGATGGATATTTTCGGCGACAATTGGACGGACCACCCGGAGAAGATCCGTGCTGCTTGGGAGGCTGTCGTTTCGCCAGATGACCTCGTGCTGATTCCCGGTGATATCTCCTGGGCGATGTATTTAGACGAAGCGAAGCAGGACCTTGATTATGTCGCTGCGCTGCCCGGCACTAAAGTGATGATTCGCGGCAACCACGACTATTGGTGGGCTTCCATCTCCAAAGTGCGCAAAGCATTGCATCCTTCGATTCACGCCCTGCAAAACGATGCGATCACCATCGGCGATGTCACGATTGCCGGGGTTCGCGGCTGGGACTGTCCGGGCGGGTACATGTTTGATGAACATGACCGCAAAGTGTACGAACGCGAAGTCCTGCGTCTGCAAATGTCGCTCGATGCTGCGATGAAGCAGAAAGCGAAACATCTGTATGTCATGTTGCATTACCCACCGACCAATGAGAAGCATCATTCCTCCGGCTTCATGGAAGTGCTGGCCCAATATCCGGTCGATCAAGTGGTCTACGGCCACCTGCACGGCAAGGAAGGCCATCGCCATGCCCTGCAAGGTCTGCATCACGGCATCGAGTTTCACCTGACCGCCTGTGATTTCCTCGATTTTGCCCCGCTCAAGCTCACGTAACCGATACCGTGAGCCGCGGGGCTTTTTTTACTTACAGGGTGGGGAGAGTTGCAATTGTACGCCGTGCCTCTTCGACCAGTTTGCGAACCACCTTTTCGACAGGGAGTATCTCATCGATCAACCCAACACCCTGTCCACTGTAAGCATAGCCCTGATCCAGTTTACCTTCGAGCACGGCGAGACGGTTCTTCTCCCTTTGATGTAAGGGTAGAGCGTCTCACGGGTCGGCCCCGTCTTCTCAAACGCCAGCACCTCATCGATATACGAACCTTTCAACACGCGGGTGACGCCACCGACGCTGCGCTCCATCATCGTCGTATCCTCGCCACGGGCGGTGAGCAGTGCCTGTTTGTACATGTCATGTGCCGGGGACTCCACTGTAGCGATCAACAAGGTGCCGATCTGCACGCCTGCTGCGCCAAGTGCGAGCGCCGCCGCCAAGCCGCGTCCGTCCGCTACGCCGCCCGCTGCGACCACCGGAATGGAGACGGCGCTTACCGCCTGCGGGATCAACGCAAAGGTGGTCAATTCAGCCGGACCGTTGTGCCCTCCAGCTTCGGTTCCTTCTGCGATCAAGATGTCAGCGCCAGCCTGCTCTGCCTTTGCCGCATGCATCGCCGTCGAGACGACGACCATCACCGGCAGTCCTGCTTCTTTAAAAACGGGTATGTATGGTTTGGGATTGCCTGCAGAGATCGATACCGCTCGAATGTGCTCTTTGTATTTTAAGATCATTTCAACTCGTTCGCGCGGGTCGCTGTGCTCCCCGATCGGTAGGTTGACCCCAAAAGGTCGCGCCGTCCGCTCGCTGGCGAGTCTGATTTGCTGTTCAAAATCGGAAAGCGTGCGTCCGGCCGAGCCGACCTGACCAAAGGCGCCTGCATTCGAGACGGCCGCTGCCAGATTCCCGTCCCCGATATACGCCATGCCGCCTTCGACAATCGGATATTCGATCCCCAGTAACTCCAGTAATCGCTGTTTCATCAACATTTCGCCTCCTGATAGTTATCATACCAGAACGGACAGAAAAAAGGATGCCGCTGACGGCATCCTTTTAAATGGAACCTATTGATTGACCGCTTAGCCACGCATCAGCGAGAACACTTCTGCACGCGCTCCGGCAGACTCTTGGTAGATGCCTCGCACGGAGGTGGTGATGGTCGATGCACCCGGCTTCTTAACACCGCGCATCGTCATGCACATGTGCTCCGCCTCGACGATGACCGCTACTCCATGCGGATTGAGCTTGTTGACCAGCGTATCGGCAACGGTCGATGTGATGCGCTCTTGCAGTTGCGGTTGACGTGCCACCGTTTCGACAACGCGAGCCAGCTTGGAAAGTCCGGTCACTTGACCGTTACGTGGAATATAGGCGACATGCGCCTTGCCATAAAAAGGTACGAGGTGATGTTCGCACATCGAGAAAAACGGGATGTCCTTGACGATCACCACTTCTTCATGCATTTCATTAAAGATCGCCGAAAGTTCATCTTCCGGATTTTTGCCGAGACCTTCGAACACTTCGGCGTACATCTTAGCGACACGCTTCGGTGTGTCGAGCAATCCTTCACGATCTGGGTTTTCACCGACCGCTTCCAAAAGCATGCGGACTGCAGATTGTAATTTATCGTAATCAAATGCCATTGCAGAAACCTCCTAGCGAATGTCGGACAATAGCTTGATCTATTGTACATAGAATCATAGAAATGCAATCCCTACTATAAACAAATCGCACCTCTGTTGTCAAATAACGTCTGGCTGTATTTTCCCGATCAAAGCCTCGTTCTCCATAGCTTACCTATCTCTGCCGAAATCATGCTCCACATAAGAAGAAATGGACTTCTTCATCCTGAGATAAAGAAGTCCACAATCAGGATCAGGTACCACCGTTTGGATTCGGATTGACTCCCCCGCCCGTTTCGCCTCCACCCGGATCACCGCCACCCGGCTGGGGCGGCGTGGTATTGCCATCCCCCGGTTGGCCTGGCTGATTCGGTTGATTCGGCACCTGTGTACCCGGCGGTGTCGGATCGGTCGGCGGCTTATCGCTACCTCCGCCCGGCGACTGTGGTTCTTGTGGCACCTGCGGCGGTGTTGGTTCCTGACCGGGTACGGTCAGTTGGGCAAAGTTCGAGTCGGATAGTTTCTCGCTGCCTTTCATGACGACAACAGAATAAAGATAGGTCTTGCCCGGTTGCACAGTGCTGTCCGTATAACCCGGCTTGGTCAACTCTCCGATACCTCCCGAATTGGAGACCGTGCCATTCGAGTTCTTCTCGGCGCGGAACAGGAAGTATTTTACGTCTTTCACATCGACCGGAGACCAGGAGACGACCGCCTTGTTGCCTTGCAGAGTTACAGACAGATCGTTGATGATCGCCTTGTCCTTGTCATCCTTTTCTTCATTGACCGGCTTCTCTGTGACGTTGGTGTCAAAGCGCGGAGCCGGACGGCCTTGCAACCCTTTTGACAGGACCTTGGAGAACAAGGAGGCCGGAATTTCCGAGCCTTGGCTTCCAAGATAGTGCTGTTCGTCCGATTGGTCGAAGCCCATCCATGTCACCATCACATAGCCCGGCGTGTAGCCTGCAAACCAAGCATCGCGGTTGCCGCCCGTGTTGCCCATCTCGGTCGTTCCCGTTTTGCCCGCCACATCGCGTCCGGAGATCCGGGCACTGGTGCCAGTTCCTTGTTCGACCGCGCTTTTCAAAAGCTTGGTCATCGTTTTGGCCGTATCCGGCTTGATCGCATTGTGAGTTTTCACGCCGATTGAAGCGATCGTATCACCGCTAGCATTTTGAATTTCGCGAATCGCATAAGGCTCGGTGCGCACACCGTTGTTGGCAAAAGCGGTGTAGGCGCCCGCCAGATCAAGCGGTGTCAAGTCAACATCGCCAAGTGCAACACCCAGACGCTGCGAGTCTTCTTTTTTCAATGGAATCCCAAAGTTTTTCGTCGCGTAGGAATAGCCGACATCGGCGCCCATGTCGTTTAGCACCGACACGGCCGGGATGTTGAGCGACCAGATGACCGCTTCGGTCAGCGACACTTTGTCCTTCGGCCATAATTTCCAGTTGTTCGGCTTGTAGCCACCTGCGAACTCGGTACCCGCTTTGTTATTCAAGATCGAGGAAGTCGAATATTTGCCCGTGTCGATCGCAGGTCCGTAGACGATGATCGGCTTAAACGACGAGCCCGGACGAACTTTTGACATCGAGGCACGGTTGAGCACAGCCTGCGGAGTGTGCTCCGTATCCGGCGTATCACGACCGCCGACCAGTGCAAGCACGCCGCCCGACTCTGGATCAACGATGACCGATGCCGACTGCGCCCACATTCCATCCGCCGCATTGCGCGGGAAGTTCTCGGCGTTTCGATAGGCCTCTTGCAGCGTGTCTTGCAGTTTCGGATCGAGGTTGGTGTACACTTTCACCCCGCCGCGCAACACCTGCTCCGCTTCGATACCGAGTTTGTTCGATGCCTCTTCCAGCACGTAGTCGAGATAATAAGGGTACTTGACCACTTGGTCCATGCCCTTGATGTCGGTGCCCGGCTTCTCCGAGAGCATCAGCGGTTCGGTGGTCGCAGTGTCATACTCTGCTTGCGAGATGTACTCATACTTGAGCATCTGATCGAGCACGATGTTTCGACGTTGGATGGACAGTTCCGGATTGATGCGTGGATTGTACGCGCTCGGAGCGTTCGGAAGACCGGCCAGCAACGCGTTCTCTGCCAGCGACAAGTCTTCCATATGGTCACCTTTGTCAAAATAAATTTCTGCTGCATATTTAATTCCGGTCACGTTGCCCGCAAACGTGATGCGGTTGAAATACATTTCCAAAATGTCATCCTTTGAATAATTGCGTTCAATCTGAGCAGCAAGCGAAATCTCCTTTACCTTGCGCGTAAACGTCTTCTCGTGGGAGAGGTAGACGTTTTTGGCGAGCTGCTGTGTGATCGTCGAGCCGCCTTCCGCTTTCGAGCCGGTAATGATGTCGCGATAGACTGCACGACCGATCGCTCGGAAATCGACACCGTTATGATCTTTAAATCGAGTGTCCTCGACCGCTACGATCGCCTCTTGCAATTGCTTAGGGATCTCACTCAATTTGGCCCCTTCACCAGCAACCGATTGAAAGGACATGATCTCGTTACCGTCTCGATCATAAATGTACGAGGTCTTGTATTCGATCTCCAGCTTTGATTTATCAAAAGTCGGGAGCGCAATGCTGCATCCGATGAGAATGACAGCGATGCCCGTCACCAAAAAGGCGATCAAGATGCTCCTCAAGATTTTTTTCCCCACAACCTATCACCTCTTTTGCACATTCTACTGCACGACCCGCTATCCTACAAACGAGCTTCCCGTACAAGAATCGCGATTTCCGTCTCTCTGACCGCAAAATAAAGCGTTCAACCTCATCGCTCTCACTTCTTTTCGTACCTCTTACTTCTTTTCGTAGCGCCAGCCGTTTTTCTGTCCACAGAAAAACCCCTGCCCAAGTATAGACGGATCACAAAGGGAAGGGGTTTCACATTTCACTGTAGATGTAATTTTCAGACATATTCGATAAGATTAGGCGCTCAAGATGTAACCGCCTACCATAATCAAACTGCCACCGATCACGATCCGGCCTAGTTCGACGCCATTGGCCAATTCCTGAAAAAAGATCAAACCGAGGACGACAGCCACCAACGTGTTGGCGTTGACCAGCGGAATCAGTTGCGCCACATTGGTCGCCGGGTCGCGAAATGCTCCGGTCACCGTCAGCGTGCCAATCAACCAAACTGAGCCTGCTGCCGCCCCGATCAGGAGATGCGTCCACAGATAAGGGCCACTCGTGATCGCCACTCCGCCGCGCAGCCAAGCAAATCCAGCCGCCGTGACGACAACGCCGAGGGCGAGTCCCATCGCGATCAATTCCAGGGGTGCTTTGAGATATTTGTCTGAACTTAAATATTTCAACGGGATGCTGTACACTCCATACGCAAACGCAGCGATGATGCCGGCGACCACCCAAGCTTTCAAAGACTTCACCTCAATCGTCCCTCACAATTTAGATGTTCCCTTCTCTATGTCTATGACAGTTGTGGATGAGACTTGCCCATACCTCCGAATCAAATCTTCCACCGGAATCAGCACGCATTTGAGGGGCAGATCTTTTCCTTGATGTTTGACTCGCCGTTTGCCATCTGGATGGCAGAATCGTATCATCAGCCGCATGTACCACGCCTTAAAGCGAAACCAACTCGTTTCTGGTACGCTTTGCACCGTAAAGCCAAGCGGCTCCACCCCACGGTTTAACAGCGTGATGCCGATCAGCGCTTTGATTCGTTCACCGCACGGATGTTTGCGCACAAACTCGACCAATTCCGGCAGCGAGCGCTGCGTTTCCCGCAGTACGATCATGCCTCTGCGGTTATCGGACGTGACGCCATGTAGGATTTGTTGAAGACGAAGATTATAAAAGTGCAAGAAGCCAACCCAGTCACCGCTTTGTATCGCTTCTCCGCCCGGCAGGTGGATCGCAGGCCCTGAGTAAGGGCGCACACGGATGCGAAAAATATTTTTCCCCTGTCGGTCCTCATAGTCGAACCGTCTGATCATTCGGTACAGGACGTCCCCCCATTTCCACAGGGTCAACTCGATTCGGTTCATCATGGTCTCCCCTTACAAAGCTGTTAAAGTATGCCTACCTAGTATGGGCCTCACATATCAAGTGTATGCTGGACGCGTCCACACTTGAAAAAAACAAAAATCCCCTGGGAATGGGTTCCCAGAGGATTCGTTCGCAGTTTATTACTGCTTAATAACGTTTGATGCTTGCGGGCCACGAGCGCCTTCGACAATGTCAAAAGTTACCGGTTGACCTTCTTCGAGTGTTTTGAAGCCTTCAGATTGAATCGCGGAAAAATGAACGAATACGTCGCCGCCTTCATCATCACATTCGATGAAACCGTAGCCTTTTTCAGCGTTGAACCATTTCACTTTACCTTGCATGGAAATCCTCCTAACGGTACATTAAAGATAAAGGCAAGACTAGTCGTTTCAACCTTACCTTTGTGTAATATTTTACCTTGTCTGAAATTCGAAGTCAATCATCCAAAACAGGATAAATTCAATTAATGATCCAAACGGGAGCGAGTCCACAATGAGAAAAAAACCTACGCGCATCACCAATGTTTATCTTATAAACGTTGAAGAGCCTGACGATTACTACTACAAACCGGAAGGTGTACTGTTTCTCGACGAACAGGGACATTTCACGCTGTTCACCGCCGATTCCAGACACAACTTCCTGCGAGCGGCAGTGCAGAAGTTCCCGTACAAAGAGCTCGAAGAAAGTGTGATCTACCGCAATCACCAAGTACAGTTGAACGATGTTACGCTTCAGTATGAGGAGCGCTTCGATCTGCACGTCGATGACATGCTACCGATCCTTCATGCCATCTATAACGGCTCACCGCGCCAATTCTTCTTTTTAGAACCGTTCTTCCTGCCCGGCAATTCGTATAACCATTTCGTCCAGTAAAAAAACAGCTCCCTCCGCTATGGAGGGAGCTGTTTTTATTTGACAATGCTCATCGCCCAGTCGTACAGGCGAGGGAACAGATGGCGAAGTTTGACCGGAATACCAGCCGATTTTGGCATCAGATAGAGCGGCTTTTTTTGGACCGCCGCTTTCAATACCGTCGCTGCCACTTCCTCAGATGTTAAGAAGCGGACGAGCTTCGGGACGCTCTTCCGATCGGCTCGGTCGAAGAAGGGCGTCTCGACTGGGCCGGGGTTGATTGTAGATAATGTAACCCCCGTGCCGTGCAGTTCATAGCGCAACGCGTCGGAGAAGCCCATCACCGCATGTTTGGTCGCCGCATATGCACCATGTTTCTTTCCAGCCATAAAGGAGGCGATCGAGGCGAGGTTGATGATATGACCGCTGTTTCGCTTTTGCATGGAAGGCAACACCGCTTTGGTCACGCGAACAAGGCCGAAGTAATTGACATTCATCATGCCTTCGACCTCTTCCATCGCGATCTCATCGGTCGGGATAAATAGGCCGTAGCCCGAGCTGTTCAACAAGAGATCAATGCGGGTAAAGCGCCGCAACACCTCTGCAACCACTCGCTCTACTTGTTCCCCGTCGGTGACATCGAGCGCGTAAAAAGGTGCCTCGATATTATAGAGCTGCTTGATCTCCGCCGACAACGCTTCTAGTTTGTCGATCGAACGTGCAGTCAGCACGGGCAAAGCGCCGTGCTTCGCAAACAATAGTGCTGCGTCTCGCCCGATACCGCTGGAGGCACCGGTGATCAAGACGATCTGATTCTGTAGCATCAGCATTATTCTTCCATCCCTTGCTTCGTTGGGCCAGCCCAAGAAAGCATACCTCCGTAGAAGTTGATCACTTTGTCATACCCGTTCATCTTCAGATAACGAGCCACTTGCTGGCTGCGATTGCCGCTACGGCAGATGAACACATATTCATCCTCTTTGTTCAATTCGGTCATCTTGCCCGGAATATAGTTCATCGGAATCAGCGGTACGCCCGGGATATGTCCCGCTGTATACTCGTGCGGTTCACGAACGTCGATCAGCTTGACCTTGCCTTGCTCGAGCTTGGCGATCAACTCTTGCAATTCAGCAGCGTCCATTTGGCGGATGCCGTCAATTTCCTTTGCCATCTTACATTTCCTCCTTTACCTTGCAAAACAGATCACTCGACAGATAACGCTCTCCCGTGTCAGGCGCGATGCACAACACCCGTTTGCCCGGACCAAGCCTCCGAGCTACCGCAAGCGCGGTATGAACGGCAGCGCCTGCTGACGTGCCGACGAGTATACCTTCTTGTCGCGCCAGATTGCGTGTGATCTCCTGTGCATCCTGACAGGAGATACGAAAAATTTCATCATATACGTTGCGATTTAAAATGGGTGGTACAAAGCCAGGGGACGTGCCTACAATCTTGTGCGGGCCCGGCGGTTCGCCCGACAACACAGCCGAAGACTCCGGTTCCACCACATAGATCTTAATCCCTGGAATCATGGCTTTTAGCGTTTCGCCCGTTCCGGTGATCGTGCCGCCCGTTCCGGCAGTCGCAACAAAGGCATCGAGCTTTCCATCCATCTGTAGATAGATTTCACGCGCGGTCGTCCCGCGGTGTGCATTCGGATTGGCCTGATTCTCAAACTGCATCGGGATGAAACTGTTCGGAATCTCCGCTGCGAGCTGCTCTGCCTTGTTCACAGCCCCGCTCATTCGCTCTGCTCCCGGTGTCAACACAACTTGTGCACCATATGCCTGGAGAATGGAGATGCGCTCCTTAGTGGCCGTGTCCGGCATGACCAGGATCGCACGGTACCCTTTGGCAGCTGCCACCATCGCGAGTCCAATTCCCGTGTTGCCGCTCGTCGGCTCGATGATCGTCGAGCCTTCACGCAAGAGACCGGCCTGTTCAGCCTCTGCGATCATATTGAACGCCGCACGGTCTTTCACACTGCGGCTCGGATTGAACATCTCCAGTTTGACATACACATCGGCCATCCCATCTTCACAGAGACGAGACAGCTTGACCACCGGTGTTTCACCTATCAGTTCTGCCATATTATGTACGAGTTTCATCGGCCCCAACTCCTGATGAATGATTCAGGCATTTGTGTTAATCGTGGCATGTTTTTCCCTGCCTGTCAATCTAACTACGGTCTGCGCGCTCAGATGACGCGCTTCGCGCCTAAGAAGCGGTTTCTATAATATTCATTGTCGAGCATAGAAGTGATCACACCTGTGTGATTGTTGAGCGCATGAACAAATTTCCCTTCGCCAACATAGATGCCCAGATGAGAAGGACCAGGTGCATAGGTGGTGAAAAAGACGAGATCGCCCGGTTCGAGCTCCTGCTGTTGCACCTGTTTTCCCATATCGTACTGGTCATACGAATTGCGCGGCACGTCCACGCCATGCTGGGCATAGACATATTGTGTGAATCCTGAACAGTCAAATCCATCTGGTGTCGTGCCGCCCCAAACGTAAGGGGTCCCGACAAAACGCAATGCATCGTGGGCAACGCGGAGCCTTTCTTGAGCTTTGACCCATTTGGCATATTGGGCAAGATGGATGGAGCGCGAGGCAAGCAGACTTTTCATCACGGTCTGTTGGCTATGCTCGAGTCGTTTTTGCTCCTTGAGCTTTTGATTTTCCGCGCGCAGTTCTTCATACCCGATTCCTTTTGCACTCCAATACGTAACGGAGAACTGTCCTTGCTCAGTGCGTAGGACCAGCGCATGCTCTGTTTCGGCCATATGCAGTGTGGGCATTCCTGTTGCCAGCGCGGTGACGCTGCCCTGCGGTCTAGAGAGCGCGAGCACGCAGAGGAGCATCGTGCAAAGCCAAACGGAAAACCAATGCTGACTCCTGTTCATCATCTGACTCCTTCCATAGTTGCATTCTCCATCATAACCTCGAGAAAAAAGGAAGATCACCCTGTAGCAGAGTGATCTTCTTTGTTCAACCTATGTAGGTTCATCCACCTTTTAGAAACAAAACCTGTCCACAGCAAAATCCACGGCTGATTCGCGGGTGTTAGTACCCGACCTCGACAGCCGCGTTGACGACGATCACTTCGTCATTGACATCTCCCTTGTCCGGCAGCACGACGCCGCTCGAACAGATCAAACCGCCTGGTACGATCTCCAGCGAAACCTGTCCATAAGGAAATGTCGCTTTTACCTTTTCAATGTCCACTTGCTCGGCCGGAACGGGAACACCGAGTTTCACCCGCACCTTCATGTTGTTGATGTCACCATCTGGCAGGATGTTGCGAATGCCCGGCATCGAGTTGGTACCGATCGCATTTTTGCAGGCGCGCACAGCAGCCGATGTAGCGTCCTGCCCATGCAGGTCAACTCCCATTCCGATTTCAATAAAGACCACGTTCATAACAATTCCCCTTTCTTGGCGTTCTTATCCAACTATGATCATATAGAAAATGTGCATCGTAAACAAAACAGAACATACGTTCTTGTCAAATCAATCCTTTCATAGTACAATCTACTTACAGAGACTTTGAAAGGAGTGAAGGTTTATGGCAACTCCCGCAATTTTGAACCAATCCCCCATTCGTTCACATGAGGTTTTCCAAGGTGCACAGCTCGATCTGCTCTGTCCTGAGTGGAATGCCCCCCATCCGGGCGGGAGGAAGCCGAAGCCTTCGCTCTCTCCTTTTCCCCCACTTTGGTTCGTTTTCTAATCAATTCTTTCTCACGTCCTGGCGATACGGTGCTCGACGCTTTTGTCGGCACAGGCGGCACTGTGTTCGAGTCGCTGATGATGGGACGAAAGGCGATCGGCATCGATTGCAATCAACACATGCTCGATCGAGCATTGCGGCGCATGGAAGTCTTCGCAGAGAATGAATCCCCCACCCTGCTCTGCGGAGACGCCCGCAAGCTTAGCGCCCTGATCCCTGAAGAATCGGTCAATCTTGTGGTCACCCAGCCACCCTACGGCAGCACGTACCGTTTTTCTTCACACAATCCGGACGATCTGTCCCTGCTCCCTTCCCGCGACTTTCTGCTGTCGATCGAACAGGTAGCGGCTGAGTTGTACACCGTGTTACAGGCAGACGGCATCTGCGCGCTGCTCATCGGTGACATCAAAGAAAGCGGCCGCATGATACCGCTCGGCTTTCAGTTCATCCATCGCTTTCTCTCCCGCGGTTTCTCCGTAAAAGACATCTACGACTCCCGCACACCTGCCTACAAGTTACCCTTTTCGTTACACAAACATGAATATCTGTTTATCTTCCAGAAAAAACAAAAAGCGGCGAAACAACACCGCTAAGACCTATGCTTCAGCCTGCTTTCGGGTTTGCTTCGCCACTTTCTTCGCTTCTTTCTGATGCAAATCACAGATACTCTGCAATGAGCAGAGCCCACACTTCGGACTTCTGGCCGTGCACACACGTCTCCCATGTAGTATCAGCGCATGATGCGTGAACGTCCACTCTGCTTTCGGAAGCTTCTTCATCAGGTCAAGCTCCGTCTGCAACACGCTGGTCGCTTTGGTCAGACCCAAGCGGTGTGACAGTCGATCAACATGAGTATCTACCGCGATGGCCGGTACACCAAACGCTGTGCTCAGTACCACATTGGCAGTTTTGCGCCCCACTCCTGGTAACCCAACTAGATAATCGTAGTCATTAGGTACTTGTCCACCCTGTTCTACAACCAGTCTACGGCATGTTTCCAAAATGTTTTTCGCCTTGTTGCGAAACAACCCGATCCGTCTGATCTCGTCTTCCATCTCCGCTTGGCTCAAGCTCAGAAAGTCTTCCGGTTTCGGGTATTTTGCAAACAGCCCTGGCGTCACCTGGTTGACCAGTTTGTCCGTACATTGCGCAGACAGTAGCACCGCAATTAACAGTTCGAATGGATTGTTGTACAATAGTTCACAATGAGCATCCGGGTACAGCTCTTTCAGATGCCCGATCATAATAGGTATGTCTGCTTTCTTCATCGTCGCTCGATCCTCCCGGTCTCCTCCTTCGACAAGAGTACCGCGATTCCTTTTTAAAGATAGTGGACGAGAAACAGGACACCCATGCCAACCGACCAGAGCACACCTAAGCTCCACTGCATCTTTTGCCGATGTTTGCGTAAGCAATCGGGTACTTCCATCACTGACACCTCTTTTGCACGACTTTTCTTCATTTTATGTCGTGTAAAAGCACTCGGAACGGCCACTGTACGAAGATCGCCAAAAACAGGCGTCCTACCCATTTGCTTTAAATAGAAAATAATCTATAATAAAGAGTACAAAAGATATAAAATTCCGAAAAGGAGGTTCATCATGACAACTATGACCCAGGAACAGATCGATTCGATGCGCAAGTTGTGGGAGGAACATCAACCGAATCTCGGATCGGCAGGCGAACCTTTTTATACTCTGATGAAATTTGAAGGTGAACGAAACCTCGGAGAAATTTTTGCCTATCCGGGTGTCACGCTCTCTTTTGGGCGCCAAGGTATGGTCGTTCCACTGTTTCCAACCGAAGAGATTGCACGCGAATGTGAAAGTGCAATCCGCGAATCCGACCCGGAATGGCGCGTTGTAGGGGTTAGCGAAGCGTTCTTAGAAGCGGTGCTCGCATTGATTACTTATCAAGAGATCACGCTCGTCATTGGCGTCTCGCCAAGCAAAAGCATCGTCTGCCATACAGACAAGGTGCCAGAGTTGGTGGAGAACATGCGCGAACACGGATTTTCTGAAGACCTCTTAGCCAGCGCCCCAGCAGAATCTGAGCAAAACTAACAAACAAGAGCAGGCTCTTTTAGCAGCCTGCTCTTTTTCTGCTCACCGCTTCATCTGCACTCTTTGCCCATAAACAAAGGGAGCCTGTCGCAACATCTCGAACTAAACTGCTTCTGGTAGTTGTTCGATAGTTAGTAACGCCGAAACGATAATTTTCCATTTATTGCCACGTGATCGCTCCAGCTTATTTCCCCTGCCAATATCTCCAGCCTTGTGCTCCAAGCCCTGAACTCCTAGTGCCTCGTAGAACACATCAAGCACAAGCTCGTCCTCTTACCTTCTATAGAAGAGCGGGACACAACAGATATCCTCCAGCCCCATCACCGCGTCGATATAATATTCAATATGTGGAGCGGGAATCTTGCCCGCAGACCTTGCGCGGAACGTGGCGACGATCTCATCTGTGTTCAGATCGATCGCATTGAGAAAGCTGTTCAGACCTGACTCCTCAGATTCCAGCTGCAACGCTTGCAACCATTCTACCGGTACCTCGCCTCTCTCGGTCATCATGTCGCTCCATTCATCACGTGCCAGCGCCCCTGCGACGATCAGATCGTGTGCAAGCAACGCACGCGCCATCCCTGAGGAAGCATTAAAATTTCGGTTGTTCAATACGGCACCGAGCAGAATCTGCCAACCATCTTCATCCAGTTCGAATGCGTTGGCGACTCCAAGTAACGCACCCAGCAATTGCGCTTGCGGATGATCGCCCAAGCGATGCGCAGCTTCCAGCCCTGCGCCAAGCGCTGCAGTCAACTCTTTGCCACCTTTATTTTGCAGCTCAATCGCCGCCAGCACCGTCGGAAACAACAGTGGTGCATCATGAATCGCCGCATTTCCCAGCGCCGCTTGCGGTGCGCTGACCATGTTTCCAGTGGCAAACAACATCGCTTGCTCCTCACCGCCGAATGCCTCCAGATGCTCCGCAAGCCGCACGCTCTCTTCCAATTGTCCGATCTCAAACGACTTACCTAAATAATCGAGGAAGAGCAATTTGATTTGGATCATCTCTTCATAACTCCACATCGGCCACACCGCTTCGCGTGCCCGCTCCAGCCACCTTTGCATGCAATTCCCCTCCTGAGTTAGCTCTGACCGTCCATTCTGTCTCCACTATAAAGAAAAGTCAAAGCAAGAGCAATCGAGTATAAGACATCCTGACAGCTTCATAAAGAATAGTGCATCCCACCCCATTTTGGGATTCTTGAATACAATCCATCTCTATTGTCGCTTCAACACTTGTTTGATAGAATAGGCACGTCATAGTCGAAAGATTTGGAGATGATTTTGCATGGGCATGATGACCCGCCTTCGTGGCGCGCTGAACACCTACCCCAAAATTTTATGGTTTCTCGCATTCGGTGCGTTTTTAAATGTGGCTGGGTTGTCCTTTATCTGGCCGTTGAACTCGATCTACATTCACGACGAATTGGGTCGTCCGCTCACCGTCGCTGGCATCGTACTCTTATTGCACTCGGCAGGTGCATCGATCGGTCAGCTGACAGGTGGAACGTTGTTTGATAAGATCGGCGGACGTCCCGTGCTGTTGCTCGGACTGTTCAGTTCTTCCGTCCTGATGAGTTTGATCGGATTTTTTGACTCGTGGCCACTGTATGTAGCTGTGATGTTCTTGTACGGTTTATCCGCTTCCCTCGTCTTTCCCGCTATGAACGCCTTGGCGGCCAAATCATGGCCGGAAGGAGGACGGCGTGCGTTTAACTTCATCTACGTCGCCAATAACCTCGGCGTGGCAGCAGGTACAGCAGCGGGTGGATTGGTCGCATCCTATTCTTTTAAACTGGCCTTTTTCTCAGCTGCGATCACTTTTGTCATCTTTGCCATTTTTGTACTTTTTAAAATTCATGATCGCCCCGCGACTGCTGACACGGTCGCCGCACAGGTGGGGCAAAGCACCTCTGCCCAAGAGATGGCAGCTACCCGTCTTCGGACGGAACCGAAAATTCCTTGGCTGCCAGTCATGTCCTTATTTGTTGGCTTGCTGGTCGCTTGGTTAGTTTATGTGCAATGGCAGACTTCAATTGCAGTTCACATGCAAGCCAATGGCATCAGTCTTTCCATGTACAGCATGCTGTGGACGCTGAACGGTGTGTTGATTTTCGTCGGGCAGCCTTTGCTTTCCTATACCGTAAAGTTCTTCAAATCCTTATCCTCTCAGATGTACCTTGGCATCGCTTTGTTTTTCCTCAGTTTCTCGCTGTTGCTAACGGCCAACAACTTTGCGATCTATCTGGCCGGCATGGTGATCCTGACATTTGGAGAAATGTTGCTCTGGCCGGGCGTTCCAGCCGCCGTCTCGCAACTGTCTCCGCCATCAAGGGCCGGATTTTTACAAGGGCTGATCGGCAGTGCGGCCACTGTTGGACGCATGCTTGGTCCGTTATTGGGTGGACTGCTCTACGACCATACCAGTTTCAGCAACCTGTTACTCGTCATGGTTGCTGTGCTGGCGCTCCCGCTTTTCGCCTTCATCTTGTATGCACGAACACAGAAAAAAGAACGGACCTGAGGTCCGTTCTTTTTATTTCCCAGAAATGGAAAGTGATTTGATCTTCAACGAAGGTGCGCCGCAGGCCCCGCGTCCGACGCCTTGGAAACGCAAGTCGTTGCCGAGGGCTTCCACGTTTTGCAGCAGTTGGAGGATGTTGCCCGAGACTGTGATCAGATTGACTGGGCGGACAATTTTACCGTCCTCGATGTAGTGACCGAGGGCGGAGAGTGAAAACTCGCCCGAGATCAGATCGGTGCCCGAGTGCAACCCTTGCAACTCAATGATCATGATCCCTCGCTTCGTACCTGCAATCAAATCGTCAAGCGATTGATTGCCCGGTTCGATATACAAGTTGTTCGGTAGCGTGGTCAAATCGCCTCGGTAACCCGCTTTAAAAGCGTTACCAGTCGAAGCGACACCCGCCTTTTTCGCACTTTTCAAGTTGTGCAGGAAGGAGACCAGCTTCCCGTTATCAATCACGTTCGTACGCCCTGTCGCAACCCCTTCCGAGTCGAAGGGCGTATTGCCCGGCGCCCCTGGCAGATGCGCGTCGTCAACCATCGTGATGTTGCTCCCTGCAACAGCTTCCCCAAGGCGGCCTTGGAGCACCGAAAGCCCTTTTTCCGCATTGGAGCCAGAGAAGATCGGCGAGTAGGTTTGCAACAGCGTCGCGATCGCATTGTTGCGGAAGATGACCTCATAATCATCCGAATCGACCGTCTGGCCACCCAGTTTCTCGGCCGAGTCGCGGCCGACCCGATCACCAAAAATCTTCACGTTCAGATCGGCAAGGCTTGACGAACTGAAATCGGAATCGTATGCGGTCGCCACTGCACCGTCAGCTTTCGCCAGCGCAGAGACTTGGCAGACGGCCGTCGTGCTGGCCGAGCGGCAATCAAGACCTTTTGTGTTGACGATCATGATTTCATTGTTGCTGTTGACCAGCACGCAGGTGTTCAGCAATTCGATGCGCGGGTCGGCTGCCAATCCTGCTTTTTCCATCTCAAGCGCTGTTTGGATCAGCGTGGATGCATCGGTGTTAAACAGTTCCTCGGAGAATTTAGCTACCTCCTGATAATGCGCAGAACCTTCATAAAGCTCCGCAATCTCGTCGCTTTGCGTCACTTCTGCGTTTTCCCGTGCCGCCAGTAACAGTTGGTCAATCGATTCTTCATCGAGTTTTTCGGTGAACGCGCTACCCATCTTGCCTTGGTATTCGCCGCGAAACGACAGGCCCGCTCGTTCAATCGTGTTGAAGGAATCGATGTCTCCTTTAAAAATTCGCACCGTGGAAGCGCGGTCCGCTTGATAATAAATCTCCATTTCGGAAAAACCGTACTCGCGCCCTTTTTCAAACACGTACTGTTTCAACTGACTGAGTTCCATCGTCATCGCTCCGTCACTCCCCTTTCCGTCCGCCGACCGTAAGCTCCGCCACGCGAATCATCGGTTGACCGACATCGGCCGGGATACTGCCAGAGATCGAGCCGCACATTCCTTGGCCAAAGCCTAAGTTTTTGCCGACCATGTCGATCTTTTGTAACACGTCCATGCCTTTGCCGATCAAGGTTGCGCCGCGCACTGGCTTCTCGATCTTGCCATTCTTGACAATGTAGCCTTCGCGAACAACAAAGTTAAAGTCGCCTGTCGCCGTGTTGACCGATCCGCCGCCGAGATATTTCGCATAGAGCGCATACTCAGTGTTGGCGATGATCTCTTCGGGCGTGGAGTTGCCCGCTGCGATGTAGGTGTTGTTCATGCGCGAAGCCGGAGCAAACTTGTACGACTCGCGGCGAGCCGAACCGGTAGACTTCATGCCCATGCGCTTAGCGCCCAACTTGTCGATCAGATAGCCTTTGAGAATCCCGTTTTCGATCAGCAGGTTGCGCTGAGTCGGTGTGCCCTCATCATCGATTGTCGAAGAGCCCCAAGCGTTCTGAATGGTACCGTCGTCAATGGCGGTGACAAGTGGAGAGGCGACCTGTTCCCCGAGTTTGTCGGAGAAGACAGATATTTTTTTCGCAACTGAAGTCGATTCCAAACCATGACCACACGCTTCATGAAAAATAACGCCGCCAAATTCATTGTCGATGATGACCGGAATCTTGCCGCTCGGCGCAAATTCGGCATTGACCATCGTTTTGGCCGTATGTGCAGCAATGCGGGCTTGCTCTTCGATGTTCAAGTTCTCGATAAACTCATAACCGCTTTGCGCACCCGGTGTCGCGGTACCGACCGATTTGTCATTGCCAATAGTTGCAACCGCTTCGATGAACAGCCGGGTGCGGGTCCGGCGGTCTTCGGTGAACAGACCTTCGGAATTGGCGATAAGCACCTTTTGGTCTTCATCTTTGTACGAAACGGAAGTCTGGGAGATGACCGGATCATATGCGGTCGCCGCCACATGTGCGCGGCGCATCGCTTCCACTTTCTGCGCTTTGCTCACTGAGCTTGGCACAATCAGAACCGGGTGGGCCGATTGCAACGTGGTTACCCGCAGATCGAGCGTGATGTCACGCTTCGTTCCCCGAATCGCCTGCGCTGCTGAGCGAGCCACTTTCAATAAGTTCTCGCGACGAAGATCATTCGTATACGCATAAACGGCAAACAGACCGGAAATCACACGAATTCCGATGCCATAATCTCGGCCAGATAAAGCGGACTCGACGCTGCCTCCAATCATGTGGATCGTCGTAATCGTCTTATCTTCCACGAACACATCGGCAAAATCGCCTCCGGTCTCCAGAGCCGCTGCCAGTACGTCTTCGATCAAAGCTTGAGACAGCATGTGTGTACCCCCTCGTTACCTTTTGGTTTATCTTGTAATCGTAACACAAAAGTCAGACTTATTGCCCGAAAATTTTCGTGAGCCGAAGAAAAGACTCCAACACGGCGGTACAAACAAAAACCACCCATGACAGGTGGTTTTCACTATTTCCTACGCTTGAGTTTTCGTTTCGGCACCCCATCCATCAGGTCATCGATCGCGTCTTTGATCACATCGACCGAAATCGCAAAGCCGATGCCTTGCGAAGAGGCGCTGACGGCAGTGTTCATACCGATCACTTCACCGCGCATGTTGATCAGCGGACCGCCGCTGTTGCCACGGTTGATCGCGGCATCCGTTTGGATCAGGCGAGCATACTTGCGGTCGCCGATCGTGATTGGGCGCTCCTTGGCGGAGATGATTCCGACGGTGACGCTGTGGTCTAAGCCGAGTGGACAACCGATCGCTACCACCCATTCACCGACTTGGATGTTCTTTGATGCGCCAAAAGGTAGCGTACGTAAGCTTTTTGGAGGCTTGACTTTCAAGACTGCTAGGTCGAGTTCATAGGAGGAGCCGATCACCTCGGCCAGAACATCATCTTCCTCGTCAAAAAAGCGAACATACACTTCGTCAGCACTGTGAATCACATGCTCGTTCGTCAGGATGTATCCTCGCTTGTCAAAAAAGAATCCCGTCCCGATGTTCGTCGTCCTGCGCAAATCATCATCCGATCGCCCGATCGAATCGCGGCGGCGAGAACTGTTGCTTTGTCGCTCACGTTTGACGACCTCGATATTCACGACTGCATCTTTAAATCGATTTGCAATATTCACAAAGTTTGGGAACGCGAGCTTTGATGTTGTGCGGCGACGACCTGACGCCGAGTGATAGCCACTTTTCGGTACGCGCTTTTTCACTCCACTCACCTCGTAACATCATCCTATGTGCTTGCCCTCACACTCGGTTCGCCTAAGTCTGTCCCCGATAGCAAAAAGGGCGCATGTCTCGCATAGATATAGGATGACAAGCCTTGTCAGTAACGGAGGTGACCCATTTGAATCTTTTTGTTGCCATCCTGATGGCCCTCGGCCTTGGCGCGCTGCATTCCTTGGAGCCAGGTCACGGCAAAGGGGTGATGACCGCCTATCTGATTTCCTCGCGGGCCAGGCTTCGCGACGCGGTTTTTCTCGGTTTTACTTCGGCCATCTCGCATACGCTCTCCATCTTGTTTCTGGCATTTGTCACCACAACCGCCTTACAGTTCTGGCTCCCTGAACAGATTGAAGCATGGCTCGGTCTGCTCTCGGGCGCGGTGATCACTGTGATCGGCTTGCGCATGGTCTTTTTGCGCCTGTACCCACCTGTTGTCTCGCTCGGGCGGCTCGGGAGCGATGCACAGGAAACGTATGTCTGCAGCCACGGGCACGTTCATCACATCTCAGAGCTAGCGGTAGGGAACCACGGACTCACGCATGACCATTCTCATGACCACCATTTGCACAGCCATGCGCATGACCACCATACACATGATCACCACCACGGGCACAGACATGACTCTTCGGGGGCGTTGGCAGTCGTCGCCACACAGGAACGTTCCATCCGCCGCTTGTTGACGATTGGAGTTCTGACTGGACTCATCCCTTGTCCGAGCGCGCTCGTCATGTTGCTCGCCGCAATTTCGGCAGGACAGGTCAGTCTTGGCGTCGGGCTAGTAGTGGCCTTTTCGATCGGCGGAGCGCTGGCTTTGTCGCTGCTCGGCATTCTGTTGCTGAAGGCGGAACACAAAGTCCGCTTCCTTGAACGCCGTCGCTTTGGCGAGGTGATGGCGACGCTCAGTGCCGGTATCATCGTGCTGATCGGCTTCCTCGTCACCTATGAATCGATCTCCAAACTTAGTCTTTTCGGATAAAAAAAACCCCGACCACAACGTCGGGGTTTTTTATGCCAAATTACTTTTGGGCCAGCGCCAATTCGATCATCGTGCGCACGCCGAAACCGGTAGCGCCTTTCGGATTGAGGTCACCGCCGCCCTCTTGGTCGCGCGCCACACCCGCGATGTCCAGATGTACCCACGGGGTATTATCGACAAACTCGCGCAAGATCAGTGCGGCCGTGATCGAACCGCCGTCACGTCCGCCGGAGTTTTTCATATCGGCAACGTTGGAGCTATAAGCCGCTTGGTATTCTTCGACCAGCGGCATTTCCCAGACCCGCTCACCGGAGCTGTGGAATGCATCTTTAACTTCCGACGCGAAATCGGAGTCATTTGAGAACATCCCGCACAATTTGCGGCCCAGCGCGATGGAGATCGCACCGGTCAGCGTGGCGGCGTTGACCACCTTGCTCACCTTGCACTTCTCGATCGCATAGGTCAGCGCATCGGCCAGCACGACGCGGCCTTCTGCATCGGTGTTGACAATTTCGATCGACTTGCCGTTCATCGCCACCACCACGTCGCCAGGCTTGATCGCATTGCCGGAGATCATGTTTTCTGCCGCACCGATCACCGCTACGACGTTCGCTTTCGGCTTCAGTTGTCCGATCGCCTGCATCGCACCGATGACAGCACCTGCGCCACCCATGTCCGTCTTCATGTTTTCCATGCCTGCCATCGGTTTCAATGAGTAACCACCGGTGTCAAAGGTGACGCCTTTACCGACGAGACCGAGAACTTCTTCCGAGTCTGGGTTGCCGTAGTAAGACAGCACGATCAATTTCGATTCCTCGTCACTGCCTTGGCCGATGGAGAGGAGCGCGTTCATGCCGAGATCTCGCATTTCCGCTTCGCCGAGCACCGTGATGCCCATGCCCGTTTTCACAGCCACATCGGTCGCCAGTTCGGCAAGACGGGTCGGGGTCAAGATGTTTGCCGGTTCATTAATCAGGTCACGAGCAAAGTTGGTGCCTTGCGCATAGATCTGGCCAATTTCCAGCCCCTTTGCAATTTCCGCTTGGTTTGCTTCCGCCGATTCGACGACGATCAAATCGGTCAGTTTCGCAACAGCTTGATGTTTCTTGAGGTTTTTCACCTGGTAAAGACCGAGCAAAGTGCCTTCTGCCAGCACTTGTGCAGCCTGTTCAACCTGAAGATCACCATGTCCCGCACCGTGGACGATCGTCGCCAAAGTGGAAGCGCCCAACTCCCGTGCCGACTTCGCAGCGATCGCAGCGATGGAACGAGCACGGTTGCTGGAAAACTCGACTGCTTCGCCTAGCCCTACGATCAAGACGCGCTTCGCATTCAATTTGCCAAAGCTGTAGAGGAGGCGGGTTTGTTTGAACTTACCCGTCAGGTCGCCCGTTTCGATCAGAGCGGTGATTTGACCACCCAGTGCTTCATTGACAGCGCCAATTGCACCGCTTAGTTCGGTCACCCCTTCAAATAGACTGACAACAAGAACGTCAGCTTCCACATTCACAACAGATTGCAGTTGGAGATTAATGTTCACGATATTCATTCTCCCTTCAAATTAATTAGTTTGGCTAACCTATTACTTATGTAGATGCATGAAGAAAAAGAACCGACCAATTCTGGTCGGTGAATCTTAGTCCAATTTAGGCGTTTCGTCCGCTTTCGTCTCCGCAGCTGCATCAGCTTTCGGTGCATCAGCTTTCGGTGCATCAGCTTTCGGAGCTTCAGCTTTCGGGGCTTCAGCTTTTGGTGCTTCAGCCTTCGGAGCTTCAGCCTTCGGAGCTTCAGCTTTCGGGGCTTCAGCTTTCGGTGCTTCAGCTTTCGGTGCTTCAGCTTTTGGTGCTTCAGCCTTCGGTGCTTCAGCTTTTGGTGCTTCAGCCTTCGGTGCTTCAGCTTTTGGCGCATCAGCTTTTGGTGCTTCAGCTTTTGGTGCAGCGGCAGGCTTCGCAGCAGCTGGTTTGGCAGCTGCGTCTTTTTCTGCTGCCGGCGGCGCCGGTGGGAGCGGAACGAGTCGCTCACGGCTCAGGAACTGCATCGAGCTGTCAATTTTAAAGTACAGGTCGCGCTCATCCTTCGCATGCAAGATCGAACCGTTGCGAAGCACAAACGGCACATCCAAGCACAAAGAGCACAGGTCTGCACCTGCACAATCCTTAATGTCTACTTTTTCTTCCGGATATTTAGAGAGCAACGCATCGTAAACTCGCTGGGAATGCTTCTCAAGGTTTTGCTTACAGAACACCCATTTCACAGATGAAGCCACGACAGACATCTCCTTTAGAAAAAAACTTAACGCAACGACTTCTTTATTTTACATCAAATTGTAGATGCAATTCCACAAAAAGTACGCGCTTTCATCCTATTCTAACATTCCGTTCAAATGAAGTCACTCTGAATGATCGCATACGCCTCATTCCCGCAGTGTGCACAATGCATAAGATGTGTGCATTGCCCCCCGTTTTGCTGCTTGACATGCGCGGTCATCTCATAAGGTGCATATGGTCCGATATAATCGCTCCACATCCCGCCGTCCTTCATCGCTTCCCCACAATTTTTGCATGTAATCCCTGCATCCGTCAATCCGTTGCACAGCGGACACACCTGCTCCACGACAACTTCCTCCTCACCTGACAAAAGTATGTAGGAGTAGGATGCCCCTGTTCGAATAAAAAAACGCCTCCCGCAAGCACGGGCGGCGTTTTCTGAGACTGATCGGTTCGGATTACGAAACGAGATCGTACCAAGCCATCTGGATTTCCTCGAGAATCTTCTCATTGGTATCCTCCGGATTCCCTTCGAAACCCTCAAGTTCCAACACCCAGCGGCGCAGCGTTGCAAAGCGCAACGACAGCACATCCTCATCGGGATGCAGTTCGTTCAACGCTTCTGCAATGTCTTGTGCATCTTCCCAATTCATTGCCAATCTCCCTCCTTAGTCACAATCAAAAGCATCGGTGCCAAATGCGGTCTTGTAATATGAGCAAGCGACACGACCCGTCTCCTTGCTCCGCCAAAGCCCGAACACCCATTCGTCCTCATATCTTGCAAACGTCCGCGCATACTTGGCCGCGCAAGACATACAGGTCGCCTCCTGATGGCCTTTTTCTCCCACCAGCGCGTCCGGTTTGACCACATGACCGCATGACGGGCACTCAAACGTCTCCATCGCTTCCATGACGTTCGCCTCTTTCAGCAGATTCTGCTTCCCATTGTAACACACCTGTTTCACGAATTCTGCTCAGCACCGCCGCCCCAAGCCGTTCCGAGAAGCTCAAATGCTCCCCCTGAACAAACTCGACCGGCGGAAACCGCTCCTTCGCCGCAGCTATTGCGCGCGGCAAGTCATCCGTCACATGTTTGCCAAGCAATAAAAAATAGGGGATGACGACCACCTTGTCCGCCCCTTTTGCCACGCACGTAGACAAGCCCTCTGGAAGGCTTGGCGATGCCCCTTCCAAAAAAGCTGGCTCGACCAGCGCGTATGTACCCCGCGCCTTGACTGCTTCGATCAGATCGAACAGTTCCTGGTTCGCAGCAGACAGCAGACTGCCGTGCGCAACAAAAAGAACGCCTGTTGTCATCATACCCCTCCGTCGAGAAAAACTAGTTCACCTCAACAGACTGTTTCATAGCTTTCGTCAAGTTGACGACCGATTTACCAATTTGCTCAAAGCGCTCCTGCGACTTCTCGTTGGTAAATTTGCCATCTTCCGTAAAGGAATCATTGTAGCCGACCGAACCGAACTGCGGCACGACATAGGCGTGCAGAGAACGCAAGATGGTCAGCATTTGGTTTAACGTATTGGTCGCAACCGCGCCACCAGCAGAAGCGATCAGGCCAACTGGTTTGCCAGCGAACTGATTGTATCCTACAAAGTCCAGCGCGTTTTTGAACACGCCGGAGATACCGTTGTGATATTCTGGCGAGCCCAGGATGAAGGCGTCCGCTTGGTTCATCAGTTCTACAAAATATTTGACGTTCTCTTCTTCGTATTTGTTTTCATCGTTCGGATCATACAACGGAAGCGGACGTTCACGCAGATCGAAAATTTCCACATCTGCGCCCGCTGCTTTTGCCGCGTTGATCGCGACCTGTGCCGCTTTCATCGTGGTCGAATCGGTACGCAAGCTACCAATGAGAGCTACAATTTTCATAACTACTACCTCCAATTATCTGTATAAGAATAAGAATTCCCTTATGTAACTATTCATAATATACCCTAAGTCTGGAAATCTGCAATGCTTTTTCCGAAAAAAGATTCCCTCCTTGCGACATGTGAAATGGAACGCTGACTCGTCAAAATTTAGACAATTATTGGTACCCTTTCTGTAGGAATCCTCCTGTCAAAAAGAGAATAGTAAGAATAATGCAGAATTAATCGAAAAATAAATAAGGGGGTTCTTCTACATGTTCAAAAAAATCAAAAACAAATGGCTTCGCGAAGGGCTCAGCTGGGCATCCCTTTTAGTAGTCGCTTTTCTCATCAATCTCCTCATCCGCGAGCACGTCTTTGCGATCACCAAGATTGAAGGTCAATCGATGCAACCGACCTTAGAAAACCATGAGCGCGTCTATCTGAATCGATTAGCCTACGACTTGGAAGAACCAAAGCGCGGCGACATCGTCGTCTTCCCTGCACCGAACGACACTCGCGACTACATTAAACGCATCATCGGACTGTCGGGCGATGAAGTGAAGATCAGCCAAGGCGTGCTCTACCTCAACGGAGAGAAACAGGCGGAGAAGTACATCGACACGATCACCAATGATTTCCCGCCGACCATCGTGCCAGACGGACACGTCTTCGTGATGGGCGACAATCGGCACCCTGGCGCGTCGCTCGATTCTCGCGATCCGCGTGTCGGGTTCGTACCCGAAGAAATTCTCAAGGGCCGTGTTGATTTCGTGCTCTACCCGTCTTTGCACTGGGTTGATACCCAACAATAAATTGTTGACAGATCGTAAAAGAGCACCTGCGCTCAGGGGCTCTTTTTTATGATATGATGTGCATGGATAAAGAAAAATTTACTCATGTTTTAACCGATATAGGAAGGTGAAAATAAGTTGCAGCACCAAGAGCAAAATTACCGTTTCAAAGTAAATCTACAAGGCATGATCGAGCTGCTGTCCGGCCATCTGTACAGCTCGCCGCGCGTTTATATTCGTGAACTGTTGCAAAATGGGACCGATGCTATCCGAGCTCGGGCCAAGACCGACACAGACTTTTCCGGGCAGATCTCACTCGAAGTGATTGCTTCCGCCGACGGTCCTCGCACGCTGATCTTTGAAGACAACGGCGTGGGACTTACCGAAGATGAAGTTCATCAGTTTTTGGCGATCATCGGCGAATCCTCGAAGCGCGCAGAAGAGATGCGCAACACCGATTTTATCGGCCGCTTCGGCATCGGTCTGCTCTCCTGCTTTGTCGTCAGTGATGAGATCGTCGTGATCACCCGTTCCATTCACAGCGAGACCGCTGTCGAATGGCGCGGTAGACCGGACGGCACCTATACGATCCGCCAGTTAGAAGGCAACTTCACACCGGGCACGCGGATCTACCTGCGTAGCAAGCTCGGCTTCGAAGAGTATTTTGACATCGCGACCGTTCGCGATCTCTGCCGTCATTATGGCGGGCTGCTCCCCTACCCCGTCTCCGTCTCGGATGGCATCCGCACGCAGACGATCAATGAAAGCAAACCTCTCTGGCTGTTACCCAACTGGCAGCAGACCGTCTCCCACGAGGCGATGCTCGACTATGGCAGACGCTTTTTCGGGGAATCGTTTATCGATTATATCCCGCTACGCTCAGAGACGGGTGATGTGACTGGTATCGCGTTCGTGCTGCCTCACCGCGCCGCGATCACCACCAAGACGAACCATCAAGTCTATCTCAAGCAGATGTTGCTCTCTGAAAATGTGGACAACATTTTGCCGAATTGGGCCTTTTTTGTCAAATGTATCATCAACACCAACGACCTGTTGCCGACAGCTTCACGCGAAGAATTTTACGAGGACAGCAAGCTGTCTGTCGTGCGGGAAACGCTCGGGAACTGCCTGCGCGACTATCTGATTTACCTCGCCGAACACGACCTGCCCCGCCTGCACAAGCTGATCGCGATCCACTTTCTGTCGATCAAAGCGTTGGCGGTGCAAGACGACCAACTCTATCGGCTGTTTATCAAGTGGTTGCCGTTCGAAACGTCGCAGGGTCGCCTGACGATGGAGCAAATTTTAGAAAGGAACAAGTTGATCCGCTACACACCTTCACTCGATGAATACAGACAGATCTCCCGTGTATCGGCCGCGCAGTCGATGTGTGTGATCAACGGCGGTTATGTGTTCGACGCGGAGTTGATCGAGCGTCTTCCCGACTTTTTCCCAGAGTACAGCGTGGAGCGCGTCGATCCGCTCGACATCACCGAGTCGTTAGAGGATTTGACAATTCCTGAACAACAATTGGCCTTTCAATTCATGCGCACCGCCAACACCGTGTTACAATCGTTCGGCTGTAATGCGGAGATTAAAAAATTTCTGCCGTTGGAACTACCCGCCCTCTATTCGACCAGCGAGGAAGCGACATTTCTGCGCTCCGTGGAGCGGACACAGGAGGAATCCAATCCGTTGTTCGCTTCCATCCTCGAGTCGTTGAACGCCGCATTTGGCGCACCTGCCGCACACGGGCAGCTTTGCTTCAACTTCAACAACCCGGTCATCCTCAAACTGGTGCAGTCGGCCGACCCGAAACTGCAACAGATGGCCATCGAGATGATCTATGTACAGGCGCTGTTGATGGGGCATCATCCACTCAACCACCGCGAGATGAAACTGCTCAACAACGGCCTGTTCAACCTGATCGAATTGGGCATGAGATAAAGGAGGGTGACGATGAACTATCAGGCTCAACTCTCACAGTTGGAAAGCCAAGCGGACATGCTTCCCGACGGCGATGCCAAAGTAGCGTTGCTCCAACAGGCGATCCAACTTGCCGATGCACACAACGAACTGATCGACTCCTTCGAATTGCGCGAAAAGCTGATCGATGCGTCTGTCGGCGCTGGTGACCCGATGCGCATGCTCGTCGCTTTCTCCTGGTGCTTGACCCAGATGGACAAACATCCCTACCAGTTCGAACCCACCAGGATGCTCTGGCAGTACAAATGGGTTGTCGGCCACATCGATGCCTTGCCGCAGATCACACGCACACAGGTCGATGCGTTGATGGAGGACATGAAAACCCGCTACGAAGCGCAGGGCCTCTCCTTGCGTCCGTACTATCGCCAACAGCACGCTCAGGCGATGTATGCGGGCGACAGAGCGCGCGCTGACACTGCGTACCGCCTTTGGCTAGCTGCTGCGATCGATGATTTTTGCGACTGCAACGCCTGCGAGCGGGCACATCAGGTCGAATACATGGTTTGGCTTGGCGAAGACGAAAAAGCGCTGGCGCTAGCGGAGACGATTTTGAACGGACAGCTCGCCTGCTCGACCGTCCCGCACAACACCCTGCACGATCTGCTGGAAGCGCTCGTCAGATTGGATCGCCTCGAAGATGCGCAGGAGCTACAGAAACGCGGCTATGCCAAAATCGAGAATGAGCCGTCCTTTATGCACGGTTTCGCCAACCACATCCGCTTTCTCGCCCTGACCGATCCCGAGCAAGCGATAACATTGTTTCACAAGCATCTTCGCCAAGCGCAGGACACCTCTCATCTGCGCAACAAATTCCGCTATTTCCTCGCTGGCTGGCTGTTATACGAACGCCTGCACCGCGAGGGTCAGCAAAATGATCTGTTGCCTTGGTTGATCACCGAAACACGCGCCCTCGCGGACGCGTTCGATCAACGCAATGGCAACACCTATCACGCCACTTTGATCGACAAGACGCTCGCGTTGCTCTACTGATCCTGCGCGTTCCAAAAAACCCTCGACAGCTTGGTCGAGGGTTTTCCTATGCTTTCCAGCCCCGCTGTTGCATCTGCTTGCCAACCAAACGATCGGCACGTTCCGCCCAAAAGCTTGCCTGCTCGTAATCCTCCTGCCGCTTGTACAAGTCGGTCAACAGTTGATAGACCACGAGTAACTCTTCCATGTTCTCATGCAACAAGTATAACGCCTGCCTAACCGCTTCCAACGCTTCCTCGTAACGCTGAGCATCCCTATGCAGCTCGGCCAGTGCCAAAAAGGTCAAACCACGCTCGACAGGGCATTCGCACTTCACAGCAAGCCCCTTTTGCAAAAGTGACTCGGCCAGCATCCGCTTCCCCATCGCCTCGCACGCTTGGCTCAACTCACAATAGGCGCGCACCTCCACTTCTGGACAACTCAAGCTCTTCGCCTCCTGCAAGCTAGCTCTCAATTCGGTCAACGCTTCCTCATGCCGCCCCGTCTTGCCGAGCAAACGCCCGCGGGAGATCCTCGCGAGCGTCGCCATCCGCTTGTCGATCGCTCTTAGATACAACGAAGCAGCATGCTCGAAACAGCTTTCTGCTGTCTCAAACTGCTCCAGCTTCTCCAGCACCAAGCCAATGCCGAACTGCACCTCAGCGCGTCTTCTCGTCTGCTCCGGCAGACGTTGCAAAAACTGCTCGGCAAGCCGATAATGATGCAGCGCCTCCCGTGAGCCGCCCAATTTGCGCAGTCCGTTCGCCAGATACAAACAGACATCGAGCGCTAGAAGCGGCTCTTCTGGTGGAGCAGGATGGCGTTCTAGTTCCCGCTCGGCCCGCCGCCACTCGACCAACGCCAGTTCCAATTGCCCTAACGACTGTGCCACTTCCCCAAGCCGCACATGAAGACGGATCATCTCACCAGTCTGCTCTTCACAAATCGCATGGTGCAACGCCTTTTCATAGAGCCGCCGCGCCTCCTGATATGCCCCCAACTGCTGCTGACAGCAAGCCGTCCGATACGTTAACCGCAACAGCGACCATGAGGGGTGGGGATCTTCCAAACATGTTTGTAGCAACGGTAACGCTTCGGCAAAGTGTCGCAATGTTAAAAACGCCTGAGCCTGCTTGTAGCAGACCAGACGTTCATGATCTTCATGTTTTGTCGGCAACAACTGCTCTGGACGCACAGAAAGCCGTTGTGCAATCCTCGTCAACAGATCGGCAGAAGGTTGGATTTTGTTGGTTTCAATCTGCGAGATCATGCTTTTGGTAACCAATCCTTCTGCTAAAGCACGCTGTGACAGACCGACTTTTTTCCGCAACATGCGGATTTTCTCGCCAAGCGTGGACACGATTAGAAAATGATGTGCGGCGTATGACCGGCACCTGGCATTTCCATAAAGGCGGTGGTCAGCATCACCGAAAGACGCAACGCTTCTTCACGGTTTGGCAGGTTAAACTGAGCTTGTACTTCATCGGCCGTAACGCCCGCTTGGAACAATGCGGTACCTTCATACGGCGCCGACAAGATCACCAGCTTCGACCCCATCGCCATGCCCAGCAGATATTGCGGCGGCAGTGGAATCACAGCAAACTCCATTTTTCCTTTTGCATCGCTCATCGAGAAATGAGTAATTTCAGCAAAACCTAGCGAACTTTTTTGCACGTCCATACTTTCAAACAGCTCCTCTTTACCAGCATATGAATGATATGTATCTAATAGTGTCTGCAAGCGGTCACCTAGTAAACCCTGCCCATTCTTGGTACACTAAACACCAAAAGCAACAAACGAAGGAGTCGTCGAGACAATGGGAATCGTGATTGTGGAAGTTTGCGATGTCAACCCGGCTTCCGGATTGGATCTGGAACGTTTGGAGACCACATATCCTGGCACGAGCGTCATCCGCACGCCCTGCCTCAGCAACTGTTCGGAGTGTGCAGTTCACCCTTATGCCTATGTTAACGGCGAGATTCACTGGGCTGACACGACGGACGAACTTTGGAACAAACTCGGAGCGGCGATCGAAGCAGAACTTGCCGAACTGCTCTAGCACAGGAGGAGGGCCCGGCCGGTTACAAATCGGTCAGGCCCTCCTTGCATCAGCATCGCGCATCGATGCAGTTTATGCGGTCAACTCATCCGCTTTTTGAAATTGAACTTCCACCTTGTACCCTGTGTGTTTCTTGATGTTGAGCACACCGCAGTCGAGAATCAGATACTGTCCTTTGATCCCGAGCAGTTTGCCGGAGATCAGCGGCGCTTTGTCAAAACCGATCGATTTGATCTTCTCCAGCGTCTCCAAGATCGGATAGGTGAACTCATAGAGTTCTTCCACATCGAACAGGTACTGCTGGAACTGTTCGGGCACAAGTTGTTTGATCTTGGCGCGCATCTCGAACAGATCCACATCTTCGACCACACCCTTGAGCATCTTGCGCCAGTCGGTCTTGTCGGCAATATGCTCTGCGATCGCCATCTCCAATTCGCCAGCCATCTTGCGGGTCGGAAGTTCTGCGATCGGAATCGCCTTGATCGCACCTTGGTCCACCCAGCGGGTCAACTCGCGATTCTTGCGGGTCAAGCCGACCTTGATACCAGACGACAGCGCAAGGTATACATAGTGAGGAATCATGCAATGCGTCTGCGCAAACTCCTCATCGCGGCAAGTGCCTTTATCAAAGTGGCATTCGTGCGGCTTGACGATACAAAGATCGGTCTCAGCGAGCGTCGTCACACACGGATAGCAGTAGCCACCACCGTACAGTTTTTTCACTTTTCGGCCACAGGTGCCGCATGCCATTTCGTGCAGGAACGACAAGCGAATTTCCGTCCCGATCATTTCATTTAATGGGATCTTATGTTCACCGATTTCCAGCGTGTAACTCACCGGAGCATGCGGTTGATGTGTCAAGTGGCTCAAATAGCCTTGATACGTCGTCATAACCCACTTCCTTTCCAACCTGCTCTTCTCTTTACAAGTGTATCAAAAATAGGGATGGGTATCGACCCTAACCTCTGACCATTTTGTAGACGGAGAACGCTTCAGTCGGTCGGAATCCCAACTTCTTATAGTTATTCGCAGCCGGTTCATTGCCCTGTGTCACGCTGAGCGATACCGCATGTCCCGGGCCATACTTCGCTCGCACGCGCCGCACTCCTTCACGCACGATCTCGCCACCGAAGCCTTTGCCCCGCGCGATCGGAGCCACCCCAGTATACAAGAGCACCGTATCCCCGGCATAGCGACCGCCTGGGAAATCGTGAAAGATCGCAAACCCGACATCACGTCCGTCCGCATCTGTCGCCAGCACCCACAGGTCCCGATCGAATTCGCCAAATCGCGTCTGAAACATCTTGAAACTTTTCTCCGGATAGGTTGCGCCCCACTCCATCATCGGATCGAGGTTATCTTGATATGATGCTTTGTAGACCTGAAAAAAGCGTTCGTTGATCGCCTCCGAGTAACTTTGAAACGTCAGCCCCTTCTGACCAGGTGCGATCTCTGCGGTCAATTTCAGCCGCATATCTATTCGATCCACCCAGCGCGTGAAACCGGCCGCTTCAAACACATCACCGAGCGCTCCCAAGCGCGTATGATAATCCACATAGGTCGCCTTGAGGATCTTAGGACCAGCATAAGACCAAATATTTTGCAAAAACGCCTTAGTCACTTCCCGCTCATCATAAGCCGGATCGACGTCTGGGCGCTGCAGTTGGAGCTCAGTTTCAAATCCTCCGTAGCGCAAAATGCCAGCAAACCGTGCACCATCAAGCGCCACCAGCGTTTGTGATTCAATCTCTGCCACCAAACCCTGCTCTTGAAAGCGGGCCACCTCTTGCTCCACCTGCGCCTCCAAGATCGCACCTTCCAAACCGCGAGATCTGTGCACCAAGCGTGTGATATCCCACACATCACCCGTTTCGACTAAGCGAATCTGAAAGTTCATCATGAATCCCTCCGTTCATTTGACTCTCTGCTCAATTCTACTATACAGTAAAATTAGAGAAAGGGGGATACTGGAACATGTCGATCAGCAAGTCTTACCGTTTGACACCGCAAGCGCCCTATCGTTTTGATTATTTTCAAAAGCGGGTGGAGAACTCGTCCAATTCCTACCTCTATTCGATCGGAGAGAACGCGCTGTCCCGTGCGCACATCATCGGCGGTCACCCTGTTTTGGTGCACATCACTTTAGATACGCCCTCCACACCCAACGCCCCTGTCATCAGGCTCGACGTGCAGGGAGCCCATAGCGATGCTAGGGCCGACCAAGCGGCCGACATCTGGCGCCATATGCTGTCGATCGACCGTCCGCTGTTGCCTTTTTATCAGCAAGCGGCGACCGATCCGGTGCTGAAAACGATCACTTCCGACCTGTCCGGCATGCACCTGTTGCTCGACTCCAGCCCGTTTGAATCGACGATACTCTCGATTATCGGCCAGCAGGTCAACTTGACTTTCGCCGAAAATCTCAAACGCTCACTCGTCGAACTCTGCGCCTCCTCCATCGACGTGAATGGCTCCACGCACTATGCGTTCCCGTCGCCTGAACAGATCGCAGCGCTCAACTATGAACAATTGCGAGCGATGAAATTTTCCCAGCGCAAGGCTGAGTATGTGATCGACTTTGCACGCGGTGTAGCAAACGGCAGTATCGACCTCCATTCCCTGCAAGGTATGAGCAACGCAGAGGCGATCGACTATCTGATCAAACTGCGCGGCATCGGTCGCTGGACGGCCGAATGCGTCTTGCTCTTCGGCCTTGGCCGACCAGACCTGCTTCCTGCTGCCGACATTGGGTTGCGCAATGCGATCCAGCACTTTTGGGGCTTGGATCATCAACCGACCGAACAGGAAGTACGCGAATTTGCAGTTCCTTGGCGAGGTCACGAATCCTATTTCACCTATTATCTTTGGACAGCGCTCGGACTCGCCCGCGCCGCACAGAAACAACAAACGGTCACCCCCAAAGCAAAGCGCAAAAATTCGAAAAATATGGCAGAACGAGACAAGGAGTGATTCGAATGAAAAAAAGACTCTCCCTTCTACTCGCCACAACGATGATCACAACACTCAGCAGCACATCTGCACTGGCAACGATGCCTGCAAACAATGACACCAGAACGAGCGGCTCGATCCTAGGCGCTTTCCAAGCAAGTCTGCGCTTCCTCGATGTACATCGAGATGATTGGGCGTTGCGCTTTATCACCGAAGCTAGTACCAAAGGTATCATCCGCGGCGACGGCTCTGGTCAATTCCATCCGAGCGCCAACGTCTCACACGAAGAAGCGATCGTCATGACCGTCCGCGCGATGGGATTGACCGACAATGCGCTCGCTCTAAAAGAAGTACCGCTCGCACTGCAAGACGCAGCAAAAGTTTCAACGTGGGCACGCCCGTTCGTCGCGCTTGCCATTCAAAACGACTTGCTTGATCAAGACAGCCTGCTCGCCCCACAGGCAAGCGCAGATCGCAAATGGGTGACCGAACTGGTCGTTCGCGCTATCGGACTACAAGCGGAAGCAGAAGCACATCGAGAAGACAAATTGTCCTTCAAAGACGCTTCTGCAATTAAAGCGGACGCGGTGGGATACATAGCGGTCGCTGTCGAAAAAGGTATCCTGCTCGGCTATCCGGACAAAACGTTCCAGCCGAACAAGCCGGTCAAACGCAACGAGATGGCCGTCATCCTCTGCCATGCAGAAAACCGCTTTGAATATGATGAGGACCTTCAAGTGCAGACCCAAGGTCAACTGACCGGCACGATCGCCATGGTCACATCTGAAGGCTTGACTTTTAAAAGCCGCACACATCAAGACCTCAACCTGAAGTTCGCCAGCACCTATTACGTGTTCATCGATGAAAAGATCTCCTCCGCCTCCCAACTGCAAGTTGGGATGAACGTGCGCGTCTTCCTGAATGAGCGGGGCCAAATCGTCTTTATCCAGGCGAAAAAGCAAGCACCGCAACATGAGCAGTTCGAATCGTTTGCACACGGGCAGGTGCTGGCCTACACAGCTCCGCAAGCGAACAAGAAAGGGAAGATCACCGTGTTGCTGCAATCGAAGACCGCCTTAAAACAGGCGAGTAAAAAACTGACGCTCGACATCGCAACAGATGCTCCGGTCATCATGAATGGCAAAACGAAAACGTTTGCCGATGTCAAAGTCGGTGACAAAGTAGGACTCACGATTCTCAACAACACGGTCGTCAATATTGACGTCTTCCCACCTCTGCTCAAATACCCTGAGTAAATGAAAAAACACCATCCCCGAGGATGGTGTTTTTCGTACCGTCAACTCTACCGCAGATCGAATCCGTTTTGTCCAAAAGGTTTCGGTTGAGCTTGAATGCCTTCAAAGACGAGCATCCAGCCATTTTCTGCACGATAGATCTTTGTTTCGGTCTTGTCGTCGATCATCAGCAGATGGAACAAGGAAGCGTTCGACTTCAGATATGGGCTGAGATGCTCATCGTGCAGGCGCAGGTTGAGCACGCGGTGCTTATCCTGCTGCGGCACCGCCACCCCGTCTGTCAACGGAAAATCGGCGATGGTGACCGGCGGCAAAAGCGGCGATTTCGTATGCGACTTGCAATGCTCATAGGCGCTGCGCGTCGCTTTTGCTTTTCGGCTCTGTTCGAGAACATAAGCGTAATACATTTCCAGGCTCCTCGCTTCCAATGGTTAGCGTTCGCGCTCTTCTTCCTCCTCGTCATCCTGGCCTTCCCACTCTCGCAACTTCTGCTGGTAGCGAAGTTTGCGCTTGATCTCCTCTTCGGGGGACCACATCGAACGGTCCACCCGAGAGAAGATAAAGATGAATGGCAAGATCAAAAGCAACCCGATCACTGCCACGCCAAGTCCCGAAAGCAGCGAATAGAGCAACGAGACTCCACTCAGATACAGGATCAGAAAGACGGTTGGGCAAAAGATGAGACACGTCCGCCACCAAAAACGATAATAGGACATGCTTGTTGCCTCTCAGTCAGCGCGATTAGCGCTGTGCAAAATCGGCCAGCAAACGTGCACCATAGCCGGTTGCGCCTTCATTGCTGTACGAGTGCGAACGGTTGACAGCCATCGGGCCTGCCATATCGACATGCGCCCACTTTTGGTTCTCGCCGACAAAGTTGCGCAGGAACAGCGCCGCGGTGATCGCGCCTGCCAGGTCGCCGGAGCCGATGTTCGCCATATCGGCGATCGGGGAGTACAGAAGATCTTCGTACTCGTCGAACAGCGGGAGTTCCCACACTTTTTCACCGGTGTAGTTTGCCGCTTCTTTTACCGCGTTTGCAACGCTTTCATCGTTAGCGAACAGGCCGGACATTTTGGAACCCAGTGCACGCATGCAAGCGCCAGTCAGGGTCGCAATGTCGATGACACGCTCAGCACCGATCTCTTGGGAGAGGATCAGCGCATCCGCCAGCACGAGGCGGCCTTCCGCGTCGGTGTTGCCGATCGAAACGGACTTACCGTTGCGGTATTCGATGATCTCGCCCGGCAGCAGCGCGTTGTTGTCGATCAAGTTTTCTGCAGAAGCGATGATGCCGACCACATTGACCGGAGCGTTCAGACGGGTCAGGATGTACATTGCACCGACAGTAGCGGCCGCACCACCCATGTCCATCCGCATGTCGGACAGGTCGCGGGACAGCTTCAAGGAATAACCGCCTACGTCAAAGGTCAGACCTTTGCCGACCAGTGCGGTCGCTTGTTTGGAGGTGTCGTTTTGGAAGTTGATCTTGATCATGACCGGCTTGTGCGCGGAACCGCGACCGACTGCGATCAGGCCGTTGTACTGCTTTTCTTCGAGCTCTGCGCCTTTGAAGAGCTCAACTGTAGCACCCGAGTCTTTGAACAGATTTACCACGTAGTCTGCCAGATCGAACGGACGCATTTTGTTGGTCGGCTCATTGTTCAGCTCGCGAGCGATCACAGTGCCTTCACCGTAGATTTTACCGCGGTTCAGCGCGCCTTCCAGACCGGTCAAGTCGCCATCGAGGGAAGCGACGGTGATGTTTTTCACCGTGCTTTCTTCTTTATTCGCCTTGTATTTATTAAATTGGTACTCGCCCATCACATAGCCTTCAGCTACTGTGTGCACGAGGTCTTCATTGGAGAAAGAGGTGCCTTCCGGAAGCAGGACGGTCACGTCAGAAACGCCTTCTTTGCGTGCTGCGCGCGCGCCAAAAGCTACCACGTCACGGAATTTGTTCAGATCGAACTTCTTCACATCGCCGAGGCCGATGACGACAAAGCGAGTGCCTTCCGCATCAAACCATACGACATGATCCTTCTTCTTACCATGATAATCGCTCAGCTTCAGGCCGAGTTTCTCCACATTTTGACCGATAAACACAGGCAGGATCGTCGTCTTGCCCGCTTGATATGTACCGAGGTTAAAATTCATCTCAAGGTCCCCCTTTTCGCGCTTTCAAAACTTTCGCATATGGAAATATTCTTCTCTGTCATTATACCTTTTTCACCTGAAAACACCAAGGAAAGTTTTTCCCACTAGGGCGATATCCATCCCCCTGTACGTTCGACCGCCCGCTTCCACCCCGCATAGCGTAGCTCGCGTTCCGCCGCCTCCATCTGCGGCAGAAATGCGGTCTCTTCCCAACCGATGCGCTGCAAGTCTTCCATGCTTCCCCAAAAACCGATCGCAAGCCCAGCCAAAAAAGCGGCACCTCTGGCTGTGGACTCATGGTGCTGGGGCCGCACGACCTTCGCACCGAGCAGGTCAGCTTGGAACTGCATCAAGAAGTTGTTTTGCGTCGCGCCACCATCGACGAGCAGCTGTGTGATCTCAAGGCCGGCATCCGCTTGCATCGCATCGAGCACGTCGCGGGTTTGATAGGCGATCGCTTCCAGCATCGCCCGTGCGATGTGCGCTCGCGACGTATCGCGGGTCAGTCCGAAGATCGAACCTCGCGCATACGCATCCCAATATGGCGCGCCAAGCCCGGTGAAAGCAGGCACGATGTAGACACCGCCCGTATCAGGCACCGAAATGGCCAGCTGTTCCGATTCGGCAGCATCTTCTACGATGCGCAGTTCATCGCGAAGCCATTGGACTCCAGCTCCAGCGATAAAAACGCTGCCTTCCAGCGCGTACTGCACATCATCTCCAACCTTCCAAGCGATGGTGGTCAACAGCCCTTGATGCGACACGGTTGGCTTCGATCCGGTATTCATCAGCAAAAAGCATCCGGTGCCATATGTGTTTTTCGCCATGCCTTGTGTAAAACAGCCCTGTCCGAACAAGGCGGCCTGCTGATCCCCTGCGATGCCCGCGATCGGTACTTCCACGCCCAGCACGCCGGTACAAGTCTTGCCGTACACTTCGCTCGACCCGCGCACTTCCGGCAACATCGCACGAGGAATGCCAAAGAGGGCGAGCAGTTCATCATCCCAATCGAGTGAATGGATGTTGAACAGCATCGTGCGCGAGGCGTTGGTCACATCGGTGATGTGGAGTCTCCCTGCGGTCAGCTTCCAGATCAGCCAAGTGTCGATCGTTCCGAACAGAAGCTCTCCACGTTCTGCCTGCTCGCGCAGTTCAGGCGACGCATTGAGCATCCACTCGGCCTTGGTTGCCGAAAAATAGGCGTCGAGAACCAATCCCGTCTTGGCGCGGATCATGTCCGCGCATCCAGCCAGTCGGAGCTCGTCACAGCGCCCAGCCGTTCGGCGACACTGCCAGACGATGGCGTTGTGGATCGGCTGCCCGGTCGCCTTGTTCCAGATCACCGTCGTCTCCCGCTGATTGGTGATGCCGATTGCCGCCACCTCGTCAGCTGAGATGCCCGCAGATTGCAAGGCGTTTTGCAATACAAGCAACTGCGTGTCCCAGATTTCGAGCGCATCATGTTCGACATGACCAGGCGCTGGGTAGTGCTGTGAAAGAGGAAGATGATCTGCTGCAACCGCTTGGGCGTTTCGGTTAAACACAATCGCCCGCGAAGAAGTTGTGCCTTGATCGAGCGCCACCACATAGCCTCGTTGCTTTTTGTCCGACATGAAGTGCGCCCCCCTTTCTCATCTGTCTTTATTTTAATTGAATTTTGAAAATTAGGCCAGAAGCCAACCCTTCTTTCTGCCAAATCTTACGAGTTTGTGAAAGACACCATCCAGTAGGTGAAATCTGTTGCATAGCTTTGAAAAATAGTGGTATCATGACTAATAGAAATTCAGAGCGTTGGGAGGGACTCCTGTGTACCGTTATTATATGGGTATTGCACTTATGTGTTTGGTCATGGCAGTATTCGGTCTGTTGTTGTCGGTAAATGCTGCTGCATTTGCTACGATCCTCGTCGGTTTTGCTGGTGCATTCTTGGCGATCGCATTCATCACTGCAGGTCCGGAAGCACGCTGGTAGCTAACAATTCGCTCGTATATCTAGTATATACACCTAACATGGCCCCTGTGGATTTCCACAGGGGTTTCTTCATGTTTTCAGCAATCTGCATACTTCCGGCAACAACACTTCCGCTTTTTTGTTGCAGTGGATGATCGGCACCCCGTTTGACTTGGCAATCCTCGGCAAGGAGCAGATCGGCTCCATCTCAAGCTTCGTTCCGACGATCAACAACAGATCGGCTTGACCCACCCAATCGGCCGCCTCCGCGATGTGGCGGACGTCCTCTCCGGACAAGACGATGTTGGGTTTGAGCGGTTTGGCACAGGTCGGGCATTTCGGCATCCGATTGTGTTCAGCAACATGGGATGGATAGAGTGCGAAACAAATTTCACAGATCAACTCGCGCAGGTTGCCATGAATCTCCAACACTTCTGCACTGTCTGCTTTCAGATGCAGCCCGTCCAAATTTTGAGTGATGATCCGCACGTTCGCTTCGGCTAACGCAACATGTGCGGGATTCGGCTTGGCTTCCCGCCATTGCAGGAGCATGTCGCGGTAACAGTCATAGAAGGTCAATGGATCACTGCGATACATCTCAAGGGTAAACATCTCCTTCAACGTCCAGTTACGCCATCTTTTGCCCGCCGTCGGCAGTCCGCTGGGGACGGAAATGCCCGCTCCAGTGATCGCCGTCGGACGCACAGAAAGTTCCGCCCACCGTTTCCACATCGTTTCCATGTCGATTCCTCCTTTGCATAACAGTATGACCTGAAATCGCATACTACCCACAACGAAAGCTGACGGAGGTGAAAGGTTGGCACAGGGCCTGTTATCTGCGGAGCATTTGACGATGATCTCGACCGGCTTTGTCGTCGGCACCTTGGCTCGGCTGTTGACTCTGAAAGAAGATTATCGGCAGTATCCCAGCTATCCGAACGGATTTGTGCTCCATCTTGTGACGGGAGCGGTGGCTGCTGCTATCGGTGCGGTGGCGCTTCCGTCGCTGCTCACGCAAAACTTTGTCGGTGTTTCCTTTTTAGCGCTGGCCATACAGCAGTTCCGCGACGTGCGCAGGATGGAAAAAGCATCCTTGCACGAGCTCGAAACATCGGAGTTTACCGCCCGTGGGACTGCGTACATCGACGGGATTGCCAAAACGTTTGAGGCGCGCAACTACCTGTCTTTACTCAGCGCCTTTCTTTGCGTGCTGACGATGTTGCTCGTTCCCGGCCATCGTCCCCTGCTCGATCTACCAGCCGGAGTTGCGGTCGGTTTCGCGACACTCTGGCTCCTGCGCCGCTATACGAAAGGCAAAGCGGTCGGCGACATCGCGGACATCCGCATCGCCACCATTTCCTTTGAACAGGACAAGCTCTTTGTGGACGACATCCCCGTACAAAATGTCGGCCTGCCTGAGGCACGCGAACGTTTTGAAAAAGAGGGTCTGGCGGTGATGATCACACCGCACGATGCGGATGGGCAGATCATCCTTGCCAACTACGGGCAGCGTCAGGCGATCGTCCATGAAGCGGCGCGCACATTGGGATTGAAACGCTATCATTGCATGCGTCGCGATTTTGACACGGGGCGCATCTGCTTTGCGCTGATTCCGATTCGCCGCGATGCAGGCGCGCTGTTGCAACTTGTCGCGCAAGTACCACTGCTTGAATCGACGAAAAAAAGTACGCGGCTGCGCAATCCACAACTGTTACCCACCAAAAAAGGAGAATGAAGGATTGGAAAAACGTTCCCGTGACATTCTTGCTGTGATCGCACTCGACAAGGATCAACTTGCCGGTGGCAAAGCGCAAGCCTTCCTCGCCGACTCCAAGGAAGCCTGTCAATCGTTATCCGCCGAGCTCGCCCAAGCGTTGCGCGGTGAAGTGATCTCCCTCTCCAACGGAGTCTTTCTGGTTGTCGATTTCTGAGCGATCAAAAAAACCCAGCCACGGCGGCTGGGTTTTTTTCATGTTACGTCCATTGTACATTCGGCCCGCCGGAGAGCAGGTCGCTTTTGTCATTGACCGCCCAGTTCGATTGGCGTTCGCGGCCGATCGTGGTGGTAGGACCATGGCCGGAGTAGACGGTGGTGTCTTCTGGAAGCGTATAAAGCTGCTCACGGATGCTTTGGATCAACTGCGCGGTATCACCGCCGGGCAGATCGGTGCGACCAATCCCGTTGTTAAACAGGGTATCGCCAGCCAGCACGAATCCATCGCCGACGAAGACGACATGGCCCGGAGAATGCCCTGGTGCGAAACGGACTTCCATTTTGTGCTCACCGAGGGTCACCGAATCACCGTGTTTTAGCAGCACGTCTGCGCCCGGCCCATCGATCGGGTCGATATAGTCCGGATAGCGCGCCGAACCGTTCAACAGCGGATCGGTCAGCCAGTCCTTCTCCACTTCATGGATCATCACCTTTGCATTCGGTGCCGCCGCCTTGACTTCGCGCAGTCCCGCGATGTGATCCAGATGCGCATGCGTGATCCAAATGCCAACCACATCCAACCCTTTGATCGCTGCGATCACTTCGTCAGGGTCCTGCCCTGGGTCAACGATCACCGCCTGATTGGTTGCTTCATCGACCAGCAGATAGCAATTTTCCTGAAACATCCCTAGCACAAACGTATGTATTTTGATGTTCATTCGCATTCCCTCCTCTAGGCAACTCTTTCTACTTTTGTTATACCATATGGCAAAGGAAAAGGACATGTCCACCCAGACATGTCCTTTTCCTTTGTTGATTTAGCCTCATTTATTAAAGTTAGAGACTCCACACATCATACAGGTCGGCAACCGGAATTCCCAACGCGTGGGCGATGCTCGACAGCTTGGTAGCGTTTGCGCCACGGTTTCCCGACTCAATCGCATAGATGTATGATTGTGAAACTCCTGCACGATCAGCCAGTTCTTTTACCGACAAACCCGTTTGTTTTCTGATCTTTTTTAGTTGCATCCCGATTGTCAAATCACTCATCTTATCTGACTCCCCATTTTTTCCATTATTGTCTTTCCCCTACCCAAGGTGAGCAATAATGATTGATATTTACTTATTTTATAACATAATTTTTCGAACAATGTACGTATTCGCTTTAATTAAACCTACATCGACAATGTTCGACAAAATATTACTTTAAAATGTCTCTTCTATGGTGTTTCTCAAACGACTTTGGTAAAATACAAGTACAGCCATTTGAATCGTTGGAGGTTGGATATGAATCAGGCTTGGAAGAAACGGCAATCCATTCAAATTGGTCAGAATATTCGTGATCGTCGTAAGGCGATTGGATTGACCCAGTCACATCTGGCTGCAGGTCTCTTTTCTGTACAGTCGATCTCCTTGATCGAGCGAGGCAAATTACATGTCACGCCGGAAATCTTGGAGGTCTTTGCCTCGCGCTTGAGTTGCAGCGTACAAGACCTGATGCAAATGCACGACCTCCAAGAAGAGTGGTTGGACGAGCTTCTTCAAACGGCACGCCGCCTTCGCGAGATTAATCAATCGGCAGAGGCGATAGAAGTCCTGCATAAGCTCTATACGGAAGCGCTTTCGAAGAACAACATGCTCTATTTACAGGAAAGTTCCTACATGCTTTGCCTCCTTTACCACTCAACTGCCAAATACAGCACATCGACAGACTGGGGACGAGAAGCGTTGCGCGTTTTCGACCCCGAGCCGCATCTGGATCGTGTACTCAACACCTACATCACGTTAAGCCGCAACTCCTATATGGTCGGCAAGATGTGGGAAGCTTTCGACTTGCTCCGGGAAGCGGAACATCTTGTAGAAGATCCATCCGCAACGACCGAAGCGGGCAATCTCTATTTCAGCATGGCGCTGATCAAGCAAATGCTGCAAAACTGGGAAGGCTGCATCTGGTATTCAGAACAAGCCCTCGCGCAGTACGAACATCTCGACGAAATCATCAAGATCGGACGAACCTTGATGATGATGGGAACTGCGTATAAAAATCAAGGCCGTGTCAACATCGCCAGGCGACACATCGAACGCTCCATTCGCATCCTGAGCCAGACCACCGATGTCCGATCCTTGGCTCGCTGCTATCACAATCTCGGAGAAGTAGAGATCAAGGTCGGCAGTCATGAAAAAGCACGCAAGTATTTTTTGCGCTCACTCAAGTTGAAACGGCAATCGAACGACACCCCCAGTATTCAGAACACTTTGCATGCCCTAGCCAAAGTCGAAATGAAAAACGGCAACCTTGAAGAGGCGCGAAACATCCTCCAAGATTGCCTAAGACGTGCCGAACAGATGAATAATCCCCTGCAATTGGCTGTCACCAAGCGTCATTTGGGTGACCTTTCCCTGATGCAAAATCAAGAAGAAGAATTTGTTCACTTTTACAAACAAGCGATCGAAGCGTTTGAAAAACTGGAGTTTTCCACCGAATTGGCCGAAGCTGCGGAGAAGTTGGGGGATTATTACATCGAAAAAGGGAGGGAACGGCTGGCTGTCTCCTATGTGCGTCTGGCAAATCAGCATTACCGAAAACTGCTTAAAAAATCGTAGAGGAGCAGAGAAATATGAAGAAGGTCGCTTTGGTTGTTGTGATTGGGTCCGCTCTTTTGATCGGACTTTACCTATATGACAAAACGTTCTTTGCGGATGATCCGCCAATCTGGACCAAATGCAAGAGCGGACAGTTGGTCCTGCACCCTGAACTTTGTCCTCCAGAATAATTGCATAAAAAAGGAGATTCCCACTCGTGGAATCTCCTTTTTTGTTACGTGAGCGGTACCTCCGTACGCACTCGATTTTCAAATGTGCAAAGATGAGCGTATCCTGCCGACCGAATATAGGCGATGGCCGTGTCATAATCGGCTCCGACATCTTCGGGGCGGTGTGCATCTGAGGAGAGTGCAATCGGCACGCCCGCAGCATAGCAGGCGCTCAAGAAGTCTGGTGCCGGGTACATCTTCTGCACCGGTTTGCGCAGACCGGCCGTTGAGACTTCGATACACTGGTCATATCGCTTGAAATGGGCGGCCAACTTGCTATACCAGCCTTGCAGGAAGTCGGCATCATCAGGAACATGTCCGAACACTTTGATCACATCGGGGTGCCCGATAATCTGAAACAGTCTCGATTCGGCCAGCTTCATCAAAGTTTCAAAGTATTCGTTGTACACTTCCTTGATGTCTCGTTCCTCCCAAACGGTGCGATATTCCAGCAGGTCAAACCCAAAATCGCCCAGCCAATGCACCGAGCCGATCACATAGTCGAACGGGTAGGAGGCAAGGAACTCACGCACCGCCTCCTCGCAACCGGGGATGTAATCAAGCTCAATGCCGAACTTGACCGCATGACCCGCCTTGCGCGCATCCAGCACCATCTGCATGTACTGATCAAGGTCTTCCGTCCGCTTTTTGTCCGTCCATTCATTAGCAAAAAGCGAACGGGTCTGTTTGAAACGATATCCGTGCTCCGAAATGCCAAGCTCTCCGACCCCGCGACGCCGCGCAGTCTCAATAAACTGCTCCAGCCACTCTACGGAATACGGTCCGCGTTCCGTATGGACATGATAATCGGTTCTCACTCGCGTCACCCCATTCTGCTAGATGACACCTATTTTATCAGAAAAGTGTTACTCGATCATCATCTCCATCGGCGAAGAGGCGTTAGCATAACGCTTCTTCGGAATGCGTCCAGCTGCGTAGCCTTTGCGTCCGGCAAGGATCGCTAATTTCATCGCTTCAGCCATCAAGACCGGATCTTTCGCACCAGCCACGGCGGTGTTTAACAGCACAGCGTCCGCGCCAAGTTCCATCGCAGCCGCCACATCGGCCGCAGAGCCAACCCCCGCATCGATGATCACCGGCACTTTGCCAGCGCACTCTTCGATGATAAATGACAGGTAGTGCGGATTGAGCAGACCAAGGCCGGAACCGATCGGCGAAGCGCCTGGCATGATCGCATGTGCGCCCACTTCGACCAGATGGCGCGCCAACATCGGATCATCGGACGTGTACGGCAATACGGTGAAGCCTTCGTTGACCAATTGCTCGGTCGCTTTCAGCGTGCCGATCGGATCGGGTAGCAAGGTGCGCATGTCGCCGATCACTTCCACTTTGATCATGTCACACAGACCGGATGCCTTAGCAAGGCGTGCGATGCGCACCGCTTCTTCTGCCGTTTGTGCACCTGCGGTGTTTGGCAGCAACGTATACTTTTTCAAGTCGAGACGCTCCAAAAAATTCGGATTGTTCGGGTTGTCAATATTTAATCGACGGATCGCAAAGGTCAAAATTTCTGTTTCCGATGCGTCTACCGCCTGTTGTTGGATGTCAAGATCGGAGAATTTACCTGTCCCAAGCAACAGGCGAGAGGAAAACTCATAACTACCGATTTTCAAAGTGTCTGCCATGTTCCGCACCTCTTTCATATTAATAGCCACCGCCTACAAAATGGACGATCTCAATCTTATCGCCATCATGCACCTGAGTCCCAGCGTATTGATCGCGAGGCACGATGTTCAGGTTGTGCTCAATGATGATGATCCGCTCGTTGAGCCCAAAATGATTGACCACGTCGGCCAGCGTTTGCACCGCTTCCACTTCGCGCTGTTGTCCGTTGATGAGCAAAGTCATCCGCGTGCCCCCCTTTCCAGATCGACGATCTGACGGATGTTCTGCGCTGCCGCTTGCACATCATCGCTGCCGATCACCGCCGACACTACCGCCACGCCGTTGGCTCCATTTCGGATGATCTCGGCAACATCTTCCGCCTTGATCCCGCCGATCGCGACGATCGGAAGCGACACATGCCTGCGCACCTCTTGCAATCCAGCTGCGCCGACCACAGGCTCGGTGTCCTGTTTGGTCGCCGTCTGTTTGATCGGACCAAATCCGATGTAGTCGGCGCCTGAACGTTCCGCTGCCACCGCTTCTGCCACATTGTGCGTGGAAATCCCAACAATCTTGCCAACTGCCAACATCTCGCGAGCCACTTGAATCGGCAGATCACTCTGTCCCAGATGCACACCGTCAGCGTCTACCGCGCGAGCTACATCGATGCGATCATTGACGATCAACGTAGCACCCATCTCTTTTGTAATGCGGCGTAGCAATAGACCTGCTTCGAGCAGTTGGCGCCCTGTGTACTCTTTTTCTCGCAGCTGAATACAGTCGGCACCGCCATGAATCGCAGCGCGGATCACGCTTTCCAAGGAACGACCTTTTAGAAACTGGTGACCGGTGACCACATACAATCTTGAATCCATCGCCAACACCTCCACCTTGCTCAAAAAATAAAAAAGCCGCCTCCGAAAAAACAGAGACGGCTCCATCACACGTGTACATATGCGTGTCGGCCATCCCGCTTCCCTACGCTGGCATTACCCAGTCGAGTCAGGTTCCAAGGGTTGAAGGAAAAAGTGCCTTCTCTCAGCCTCCGCTATGATGGAAGCACCCCTAGGGGATTACACGCTTTTCATGATACCATTCGTACCCTCGACTGACAAGTTTGTTTGCACTAGTGCAGACGGGGCAACTCGGTCAAACTAAATCCGATCACCTGATCGGCAAACAAGGTCAATTGCGGCAGATGTTGCTTCTGCCCGTGATTGTAGAGTGCCACATCGCGCAGAGAAAGTATCGGCGCGGTATCGACCAGTTGGAGTCCTTGCTCCTCCTGCTCCATCAAAGCGAGCAGATCACTTCTGACATGGGTCACCATCGAGGCCACGTCCGGTCGCAGTTCCCCAGTTTCTTCTTCCGAATAGCTTTCCGCATAGGTTGGCTTGATCTCACAAAGCGTACCTTCCAGCTTGCCAAACGCGGTGAGCAACACCACGCGCGGCATGGTGCCATCGATTCCAAAGCGTTTGATCAGCTTTGAGAGTGCCTCCATGGTCAGCCACTTCATCGAAAGCCGATGTTCCATCGCCATAGGGATGGTTGGGAATGCAGGCTGCGCTTCCTGTTCCTTGTCTTGCTGATCGTTTTGCTCGTTAGCCATAAGCGCCTCCTATGAACAGGACTAGTGGGCGATAGCGGCTACGGTCGAAATATCCACTTTGACCGGTTTTTGGTATGCGCCCAGAAACATCACGCCAATAACGCCGATACAACAAAGAATGAATGCAAATCGCTTCATAGGTCACACCTCCACCTTTCAATTTTACTGAAGGCTTCCGTTTTGTCCAGAGCGATTTACCCATTCTTACTTCGAATCGTTGTTTTCTTTGCCGAGCAGTCTACGATGCTCGACTTTTAAACACTTGTCCATCACGACGACCAGTCCAGCATCCTGCGCTTTTTTCGCCGCTGTTTCATCGACGATATCAAGCTGTGTCCAGACCGCCTTCGCACCAATTTCGATCGCCTGATCGACGATGGTTGCCACTTCACCGCTGCGGCGAAAAACGTTGACAATATCGATCGGCCCTTCGACTTCGGTCAAGATGTGCTGAGCTTTTCGACCCAACACAGATTCGACTGTCGGGTTGATCGGCACTACTTCATAACCTTGCGACTGTTCATAAGCGGCCACTTGATAGCTGGCTTTCTCGGGGTCGCCCGACAAGCCGACCACGGCGATCGTTTTGCTGTTTTGGAGCAGATCAACAAGTTGCTGATCGGTGGGGTTTTGAAACATCAGACTCTCTCCTCGCATTCGGTCGATTCATCGCAAGTTCATCCGACATAATTCAACAATATTGTATAATATTTTGAATTGTTTCACGTGAAAACAATATTTACTTAATGTATTTCACGCCGTATCGGCCCTTGCTCGTTCTGTAAATTCCTACATGTTCTGGGCTCTTGTATTCGTTCGACCACCAGTCTTCACGAAATCGCGCCGCCAGACACCCCGCTTGAAATTTACTGTCGAATAATTTGCCATAATACACCCATGTCATGTCGTCCCTGTTCTCCTTTGCCAGCTGTTTGCCCTAACAGTATTCCCCACTCCCCCTATAATTTTCAAGGAAAAGCCTGATTCTCCAATGGGAAGACTACCCTGTAAGGAGGGAGTTTAACATGAACGTTTACACTCGAAGCAAAGGTTGGCTCATGATTCTAACCGCACTAGCGCTCGTCGGCTGCGGCAACCAAGGAGCTGCCCCTGCTAAACAACAACCGCAGCCACAGCAACAAGGCGACCAAGTGGAGATCAAAACAACGCCTGCCGAACGCAAACCTAACCCCAAGCAAGTGAGCGAAACGAACAAACCGAACTACACGGTGCGCGCCCCACAGGTCCAAGTGGCCGGCAACCAAGGTCAAGAAAGCGCAGAACAGCAGGCTGACTCGTTAGCGAATATCATGACCCGAATTCCTGGCGTAGAGCATGCCTCCGTATTGATCGCCGGCAAAATGGCATTGGTTGGTCTCGATCTGCATCCCAGCATCACCGGGTCACAGATCGACTCGATCAAATTTTCGGCCAAAGAAGCGGTAGAACGTAACGGCGACGGCTATCGTGCCCTGGTATCGGCCGACCTCGACACCGTCACGCGGGCACGCACTTTGATCCGCGACATACAACACGGAAAACCGATGACCGCGATCTCAAATGAAATTGCTGACATCGTCTCTCGCCTGATCCCGGAAATGTAAAAAAGTGGTGTTCCTTTGCAGGAACACCACTTTTTTATACGTTACCGCCTGTATCGCGTGGCAAGAGCACATTAAAGGCAGTTCCTTGCCCGATCACACTGTCCACGACGATGTCGCCATGATGGCTTTTCACAATGTTATAGGTGATGGCGAGGCCAATGCCAGTGCCGCCTTTGCTCCGCGTTCTGGCTTTGTCCACTTTGTAGAAACGATCCCAGATATAGGGCAGGTCATCAGGCGGAATCCCCTCGCCCGTATCCTGTACGCCGATGCGCAAGAATGAATCCTCTCGGGCCAAAGACAGCGTGATCATTCCGCCTTTTGGAGTGTGGCGGAACGCATTGTCGAGCAAGTTGGTGAACACCTGTTCCAAACGGTCGGCGTCCCCCAGCACGGTCGCCGGGTCGGAGTTCTGAAGCACGTTGACGTGCAACGTGACATTGCGTTCATGGGCGACCGTAGAGAATTTGCGCCCCACGCGACGGATCAAGACCCCCATATCGACCTGAACTTCGTGCATCTGGAACTGGCCTGACTCCAACTGTGCCAGATCGAGCAGGTCGTTGACGAGGCGACGCATGCGGTGCGTTTCATCAAGGATGATGTTCGTCAACTCCTCGCGCTGCTCAGGATCGTCGCCAAATTCATCGAGCAACGCTTCCGAGTAACCTTGCATCATGGCAAGCGGGGTGCGCAACTCATGGGAGACGTTGGCGATAAAGTCGCGGCGCATCTTGTCGAGCGCCCGCTCGTCGGTCACGTCGCGCAAGACAGCGACGACACCCCGTAGCGAATCTCCATCTTTTTCATAGAGCGGCGCCATCGTGACGATCAACACCCGGCCTTGCCAGTTCAGCTCATCGATAAGCGTTTGACCGCTCTGCATCACCTGTTGCTCACAGGCGTACAAATCTTTTGGCAATTGCTTATCGGAGGGATGACCGATTTCGGCCATCTGCTGTGCGCGGATGTAGCGGCGGGCCGGGGGGTTGGCCAATGTGATCGCACCGTTGAGATCGGCTGAAATCACTCCATCACTCATCGACGTGATGATCGAGGCGAGCTGTTCTTTTTCTCGCTCCAGATCGTCGATGTTCTCTTCAAGCTTGTGGGCGAGCGTGTTCACCGTCAGTCCGAGCCGACCCACCTCGTCTCCGGTGAGGACTTGTACTTTCCCGCTAAAATCTCCCTGCATCATGCGCTCTGCAATCTTGTTCATCTGTACGATCGGAATGGACAAGTTGCGCGAAACGACAAACGCGAGCCCGGTCGCGAGCACGATGGCAATCCCAGCCGAGAAGAACAACAGATCCTGCACTTTCTCCATCGCGGTCGAGGCTGAGATCGGCTGCACGACATAGAGTAGACCGCCGATCTGACCACGATTGATCAGCGGCTGAAGCACCCAGAAGCTAAGATCTTTCTGGCTTGCGTCCGGGTCCCAGGTCGGTGAATAACCGCGTTCGATCACCGTGTTTCCCGTGCGCAATTGCTCAAGTTGCTTGATTGAGAGCTTAGCGATCAGATAATCGCTATCTGGCGGTTGCACCAACCTGACCAGCGCGCTCTCCTCCAAGGCCAACTCCTGCAAGACTACCATTGCCACATCCTGTGAGTAGTTGACGATCACATCGGCCATATGATGTGTGCGGATCTGCAAGCGATCTTGTTCCGTCTGGAAAAAGTAAGAGTCAAACAATTGTTCTAAGAAGATCGAGAGCAACAGCAATACGACGGTAAAGAGTCCGATAATCGTCAGCCAAAGCTTACCTGTAACGCTGTTGCGAATCACTCGGCCACCTCAAATTTATATCCGACACCCCAGACGGTGACGATCATCGTGGCCGCCTGCTCCGACGCCTTGCCCAGTTTTTCACGCAAGCGCTTGATATGCGTATCGACGGTGCGCTGATCCCCGTAGAACTGGTAGTTCCAGACATCGCGCAGCAGTTCTTCACGCGAGAACACTTTCTCCGGACGCTGTGCTAAGTAACAGAGCAGTTCGTATTCTTTTGGAGTCAAAGACACTTCTTCCCCATCGCAGAGCACGCGACGCGAATCCAAGTTGATCGTCAAGCTTTTGAATGTCAAAACGGAAGAGACAGATGCCGGCGCTTCTTTGTCGGTCGCTTGCATGGCGCGTTTGAGCAAGGATTTGACGCGCATCACCAGTTCGCGCGGCGAGAACGGTTTGACCACATAGTCATCCGCCCCCAGTTCAAACCCGTGGATGCGACTCATCTCATCACCTGCTGCGGTCAGCATGATGATCGGAGTCTCGTTGTTCTGCTGGCGCAAAGCGGCACAGACATCACGACCGTCCATGCCCGGAAGCATCAAGTCGAGCACGATCAGGGAGTATTGGTTTTCCAGCGCCTTGTCCAACGCCTCCTGACCATCTTCCGCCTCTTCGACTTCAAATGCGTTGCGCTCTAAGTACATGCGCACCAGACGACGGATGCGCTCCTCATCATCGACCACCAAAATCTTGGGGTTCTTCATTTGCTCCATCTCATTCACTCTCCCTTATAGAACGACAAGCCACCAAAAGTTTCTCGGTGACTTGTCCTGTTGTTCTGTTTACTTATGCATAGGCGTGCAGGCCTTGGATCAGCAAGTTGACCCCGACGAGCAGGAACAGGATGACCACGAAGCCCGCGACCGCCATCCATGCGGTACGAGCGCCATCCCAACCTTGGCGCAAGCGCAGATGGAGATAGGCGGTGTAGTACAACCAGGTGATCAAGGCCCATGTCTCTTTCGGGTCCCAACTCCAGTACGTACCCCACGCTTCTTGGGCCCAGATCATCGCGAAGACCAAAGCGCCGAGCGTGAACACCGGATAGCCGATCGCCACAGCGCGGTAGGACATTTCGTCAAGCATGTCTGCATCAAGTCCGCGCACCCAGCGGGAGATCGTGATGACGAGCGGCTTTCTTGCGATCAGACGCAACAGGCCGTAAAGCACCAGAGAGCCTGCAATCGTCCAGATGATGGTATTGAACTGGACGGAAGCGTTCGCACCTTCCATCCACGATGGTGCATTAAACAGCGGCAAAGCAATGCCGAGGAACGTGGTCAAAGAGCCAAGTTCCGTTCCAGACGGTCCGACAAACGGCGGCATTTTGTACAAAAACGCCGAATCTGCCACCTGGGCGATCAATTCGTAACCGCCGATCCGGAAGCTGAGCGATACCGCGATAAACGAAACCATGGCAAGAAACAGGTAGACGACAAACTCTAAAAACTTAGCAGAGAGCGACTTCTTGCTCACGTCGGTGACGACGAGCAAGTACATCAGCCCGGCTGCAAAGGAAATCGTCAAAATCCCTTCACCAAGTGCAGCTGTGGTCACATGGATGCTGAGCCAGTATGACTGCAAAGCCGGAATCAGCGGCTTGACTTCGCGTGGAAACACCGACGCGTAGGCGAGAATCGTGAGGCCGACCGGCACGACAAAAGCGCCTAGCCCCGGAACTTTATAGAAAAAGTTGATAACGACAAAGGCCAACATGATCGTAAAGGCCCAAAAACTCATATACTCAAACATATTGGAAACGGGCGTGAAGCCGGCCGCAACACCGCGGGTGATCATCGCAGTAAGCTGGAACAACACCCCTGCAATCGCGGCGATGTAACCCCATTTCGTCCATACGTTCGCTTTCCCTGCGCTGCCCTTCATCTTACTTCCTGTTACGCCGACTACATAAAGGATCGCCGATAAAAAGTAAGCAACAAGGGTCGAGCCAAAGAGAATGCTCGAAGCTGTCATCATTGCTCAGTTCCCTCCTTCCCTTGATTCGCATCAGATTGTGATGTTGCTGTTTGGATTGGTTTCGCTTTGGACTTCGACTTGACAACGACAGGCTCAATGCCAATTCCAGCCGTCGCCTTGTTGAACTCCTTGTTCATGCCCAACCAGTTTTTGCTGGTGTTGGCACCGATGTGCAACACTCCGTCTTCAAGTCTAGCCCAAATCCGGCGATGTTGGAAGTAGAAACAGAGTACGAGACCCCACAAGACGACCGCACAACCGGAATAGACAACCGGAATTCCTAGGTCTTTTTGCAAGCGCAGACCGGTCATGTTGAACAGTTCGACTTGCACCAGTTGCAATTTATACTGGTAATCCTTGCCGAGCATCTCCTCAACAAACGGTGCCAAAGGCATCATCCACTGCGTTTGCGCTTCTCCACCTGGTTTGGCGATCTTCAACTGCAACCCCGGGTTATACGCGTCACGCGAGTTGGTGAACACGCCACCCTTTTCCGGATCGACTTTGATATCCGGGTAGTAGTTGATCATCGTCAGCGTGTACTCCCCGACTTTGTACTCCTGCTGCGGATCATCAAAGTTGATCTCGAACGTGCCGAGCGACTTGCCCGACGCCTTTTCAAACAGTTCGACAGCCCCCCGTTTGAACATCGGATTGGGATCATACGAGTTTTGATAAATCAGCGTGTGATTAAATTTGAGCGGCTCATTGACGATCAGATGCTTTTTCACTTTCTCTTCATCGCCAACGTAGACCGCGACATCCGTCTCATATTTTTTCACTCGCGTCTGATCAGAATCGTAAAACTCCAAGTCAAAACCGTTGTTTTGCAGGCTGAAACCGACCTCTTCGATGTACTGGCGCTCTCCCTGTTTCAACCAGACCATATCCGAGAAATACGCACCCGGAATCAGACGAACGAAGACGCCTGCGATGATGATCAAAAGTCCGATGTGGATGATATAGGCACCAAATCGTGGGAGGCGGCCTTTTTCGGCGAGCAGGGCTCCCGCTTCACGGCTGACTTTATAACGTTTCTTTTTGAGAGCGGCGGCCAGCGTGTCGATGTCCGCCTCCCCAGCCGCTTCCTTCACAGCGTACAAGCGGTCGGAGCGTATCGCGATCACCTTGCGGGCAATCGGCTGGTTTTTCAATGATTTGTACAGGGGTACCACGCGCTCGATCGAGCAGATGATCAGCGAGATCGCAAGCATCAGCACAAGCGTTAAGAACCACCAGGAGTTGTACATATCGGATAAGCCTAAGCGATAGTAGAGATCACCCATTTTTCCATAGGTGTCCATGTAGTAATACTGCGGGTTGGGGCTTGGAATCGCATTTTCCTGCGGGTAGATCGTCCCGAGGATCGCCGTCAAAGCGAGCGCGACGATGATGATGATCGCGACTTTGACGGAAGCGAAGAAGTCCCAGACGTAATCAAAGAGGCTCTTTTGCTTCTTCTGCTTCTTTGTCTCAGCTTGCACCAGTTTCATCTCCTAGCTTCAAGGAGCGGTTTCGCGATGCTTTCAATGTAGGAAAAGGACATCGGCAGTTCCGCGCGGTGACGCAATACGCCGTCACGGTCTACAAAAAATGTGGTGGGGATCGGCTTTACCTTGTACAGATCCATGCCCACATGACCCTCTACATCTAACAAAATCGGAAAGGTCAAGTCGTAAGTATCCGCAAATCCTTGGATCGGAACTCGCTTTTCTTTCAGATTGACACCGAGAACGACCAGCCCTTGGTCTTGATAGGTCTCATATGCTTTTTCGATGGCAGGCATCTCATTGCGGCATGGTTCGCACCACGAAGCCCATACGTTGATCATGACCACTTTGCCCCGATAGTCGGACAGCGAGACTTCTTTGCCATCCAGCGTCTCAAGCGTAAAGTCTGGCGCAGTATGGCCCATCTCTAAAGAGACCGCGCCGTCATTTTGATTAAAGTTGACCACAGCAGCCAAGATCCCGAGCGCCGCGATGAACAGGACCACGATGGTAATAACTTTTGTTCGGTTCGATTGACTGGACATTATGCTAACACCTCAATACCAGATAGAGACTTGAATCTGCACACTCACCCAACGCTTATTATACAGGAACGTCTCGAAATGCTGTGAAATAGATCGTGACAACTTTATGAATAAAGAAGCCTGTCCCGAGTGGAAAGGCTTCTTTTTCGGCTACCATCTTCAGGAACCTGTCATCCATGAACCGCTTTGCACCACATTGCGAAATTGGCTTTCATAACGGCTCAATGGCTGCCCTTGTTCCAGCGCTTGGGAATAGCCTTTGAGCACATCAAAAGCTTGCGCGTCTTCGGTGAGGTGAACCTGATCGACCAATGTGTGCATCTGACGAATTTTGCTGACGATCGTCTGCGGTAGTTCGGGCGGGAGATGGCCGTCTGCAGCTTGGATGCCGACATATGCCTTGGTGCCTGTGATGATCACCGCGGCCTCTCGGATCGATTCCAACGCTTCCAGTTCATAGGCCATCCCGCGTGCGGAAAAAGGTTTGCGGCTGTGTGCGTTCATCGCCGAAGCACTATGATCTGTGGAGATCATGCGGTCTTCCGTCGGCGAGCGGTACCCGCCGTACGATTGCATGCCTTTGTCTGCGCGGGTATCTTGCGTCTCGCGCGCAGGCAGCGGAGTCGGATCGGCCAGCCGATTGCATCCGACAACTGTCGCCGCAAGCGCTGTTACGAGCAACAAATAGGTCGCATTTCGAGCCAATGTTTCCATGAGGAGCCTCCTAAGGAGCAGATTCTCTGCCCATAGAATGCCCCGTTCTTACCGTTTGATTCCAGTGACCGCATACAACCTGTCCACTTCTGCCGGAGTCAGCGAACGCATCTCTCCATAACGCAGACGGCCAAGTTTCAAAAAAGCAACCTGAACGCGGTGTAGCGATTTGACTGGATGACCGATCGCTTCACACATCCGACGGACTTGCCGGTTACGCCCCTCGTGAATGGTGATCTCAATCTGCGTTTCGCCATTTCCGACCTGGACGATCTTCACTTTGGCCGGGGCGGTCGGTCCGTCTTCCAACTCTACTCCGCTGGCCAACTGTTTGGCCGCTTCGCTGTTCACGTTGCCGCGCACCCAAGCGCGGTACGTTTTATCGATCTCATGCCGGGGGTGCATCATCCCGTTGGCCAGTTCCCCGTCGTTGGTCATCAAAAGCAATCCTGACGTGTCGAGATCGAGGCGGCCGACCGGGTACACGCGCTGATCGGCGCCGACCACATCGACGACCGTCTTGCGGCCTTGCGGGTCAGAAGCGGTCGATACGACGCCGATCGGCTTGTTGAGCATGATGTATACTTTTTCTTCGGACGTGATTGGCACGCCGTTTACTTCGATGCGGTCTTGGTGCGGATTCACTTTGGTGCCAAGCTCCGTGACGACGACGCCATTCACTTGTACCTGACCTGCTGTGATGATCTCTTCACACTTGCGTCGGGATGCCACTCCCGCTTGGGCCAGCACTTTTTGCAGCCGTTCCATCTGTTCCATGATTTTGTCACTCTCCCACGCGTTTCCTATGCTCACTCATTCTAATCAACCTCCCCGTTAAAATCAAATCCCCCGCAACGGGTCAGTGCGGGGGACGGTCGATTCTTATTTTTAGTTCATGCCAGGGAAATTCAACGCCAGGGCACAAATCTCCGTGGGCCATCATTTTCTCCGGATCAAATTTGAACGCAGAGGCTAGCCGAATCACCAGTTTGACCAGCACAAAGATCTGCTCCCGCACCAGCTCGGAGTTTTCAAGCGGGGCCGAAAAATCCCCTTCCACACAAACATGTACATGGTCGTCATCAAGAAAATCCTGTGACGTCACCACCGTGCCATCCCTGCAGATATAAAAATCAAACCCTCCCCGAGTCCGTGCGGGACAGGCAGAATCGTGCAATACAATTCCTGCAAATTCTCCCAAACCTGACACCCCGCCCCTTTTGGATTCGTCGTGAAACGATAGCGTTGTAGTAACAGCATCATATGCACGGGAGGCTGGCCAAAGTGATCAACTTTTTTGAAGACATTTAATGAAAAATGAGATGCACAACGGCAAGCGAGGCGATGACAGAAGCGAGGTCGGCCAGCAGTCCGACTTTGACGGCATAACGGGCATTGCGGATGCCGACCGAGCCAAAATAGACGGTCAGCACATACAGTGTGGTGTCTGAAGCGCCTTGCATCGTCGAGGCCAGCTTTCCCAGAAACGAGTCGGGGCCGTGCGCCTGAAAAATGTCGGTCATGATCGCCATCGAACCGGACCCTGAAATCGAGCGCAACAGCGCCATCGGTAGAAATTCGGGCGGTACCCCAAGCGGTACCAAAAGCGGGTTGAGCGCAGAGATCAGCAGATCGAGCGCGCCCGATTCACGAAACACGCTGACGGCGACGAGCATGCCGACCAGATGCGGCATCAGCTTGATCACCGTCGGAAGGCCGCCTTTGGCACCGTCGATAAACGTTTCATAAACAGGAATTTTGCGAAAGAAATAGGCATAGGTCGGAATAAAGGCAATGATCACAGGCAATGTCCACGCGGCGATGACCTGAACCAGTCCCATCATGGCCCACCACCCCATCTCTTCCGTTCACGACTGCGGTAATAGCGATCGAGCAGCACTGCGGTCGTCGTGGCCAGCAGCGTAGCCATCAACGTCGAGACCACGATCTCCGTCGGATTGGTCGATCCATACTGCAAACGCAACCCGATGACCGTGGCTGGGATGATCGTGAGTCCCGAAGTGTTGATCGCAAGCAAGGTGCACATCGCATCTGACGCCTTCTCTTTGTCCGGATTTAAATCTTGCAGTTCGCGCATCGCTTTTAAGCCGAGCGGTGTGGCCGCGTTGCCGAGGCCGAGCATGTTGGCGCTCATGTTGGCAACGATCGACCCCATCGCAGGATGATCTTTCGGTACGGACGGGTAGAGGAAGCGAGCCAGCGGATACAGCACTTTAGCAAACGATTGCACCAACCCCGCCGCCTCGGCAATCTTCATCAACCCAAGCCAAAACACCATGATCGAAAGCAGGCCCAAACAGACGACCACACCTTGTTTAGCCCCGTTCAAGACCGCGTTGGTGACCAGTTCCATCCGCCCGTTTAGAGCTGCGACGACAACGCCCGCGAAAATCATAAACACCCAGATCGCGTTGATCATTCCGTCACACTCCTTTCTATCAGCGGCTGATCATGTTCGAAAACAGACTCTTAAACTTGCCCCAAAACGTCTTTTCCTGCACATCATGCCCAGCGAGAATCGGCACTTGACCGACGAGGCGGTCTTCAAAGTAAATCTTCATCTCTCCCACGATCTGCCCGGCAGTCAGCGGTGCGTGCAGTTCGTCTTCAAGTTCGATCTTCTGGACGATCTTGTCCTTTTCATCTTCCCGCAGTGGATAATGGAACTCATGTCCGACGACCACATCGACTTCCTGTTTCAGACCATCTTCCACGGGCACCGTCTGCAGGACATCGTGTTCTTTGACGACCGGCATAAATTGATACTTCAAAAAACCGTGATCGAGCAGTCTGGCATGGTCATCCCAGTCGCTGGAAGCATCAAGGGTCAACACGACGATCTGTCTGCCGTCGCGTGTCGCGGAAGAGGCCAAGCACCGGCCGGCCGCCTTGGTATAGCCTGTCTTCACGCCATCCGCACCTTCATAGCGCACGAGCATCTTATTTTTGTTATGCATTTTACGCTCCCAAGCTTCGCCTGGCATCGGGATCGATTTGACCTTCGTCTTGACGATTTCTGCAAAAATGGGATTGCGAAGCGCATAGGCGGTCAGCACCGCCATGTCGTGTGCGCTTGAAAAGTGCTCTTTGGCATCCAATCCATGCGGGTTCGCAAAATGAGTGCCTTTCAGACCCAGATCCTCCACTTTTTTGTTCATCATCTCAACGAAGCCTTGTTCCGTCTTGCCCACATGCTCAGCCACCGCCGTCGCCGCATCGTTTCCGGAGCGGAGCATCACCGCATAGAGCAGATCGATCAGCTTTTGCTTTTCCCCGACTTTTAAGTAGATCGAGGAGCCTTCTTTCCCTGACGCACGGCTGGAGACGGTGACCTCGCTGTTCAGATCAACGCCCGATTCGATCGCCACAATCGCCGTGATGATCTTGGTGAGCGATGCGATCAGCATTTTGTCGTCACCGTTCTTTTCATAAAGAACGCGCCCGGTCTGCACGTCAATCACGGCAGCAGAATGGGCGCTGACCGAAACTTCTTCGGCGTACAAGCTGTGGGAAGCAGGGATCGCTTCCAGAAATGCGTTGCTTTTGGGATCATGAGTAGCGGCTGCTGGGTGCACCGTCAAAAACAAGAGAGCAAATGCAAGTGCTGCCGCGAGCGATTTCCGTTTCATCTCTGGTCCTCCACTCCTCACACATAGGTTCTGTCTGTCCTATGTATATGCACAAGCCCGGGGCTTATCCCACAAAGAAAAAGACGCCCCATATCGGGACGTCCTGCGAACATCAGTAATCAGCATCATGTTGCGAATTTTGATTTTGACCTTGCTGTTTGCGCGAGCCGGAATTGCCGTTTTGCCCTTGGCCCTGAGCTTGTTGTCCACCCTGTCCGTTCTTGTTCTTTTTGATCATCTGATTGACCTTATCGAACATTTGCGGGGCGAGGTCGATCAGCTTATCGTAAAGCTGGTTCGGTCCTTCGGTCGAAAGCATTTTCACCTGGCCGTTGCCGACGACCAAGAACCCGATCGGCGTGATTGACACCCCGCCGCCCGCACCGCCGCCAAACGGCAGCTCCACATTGGTCTGCTCGCCGCTTTTGCCTTTGTTCGTATCTGCTTCCATGTCAAATTCCGAACCGCCCGCCGCAAATCCAAATCCCACTTTTGAAATCGGCAAAATCACACTGCCATCAGGCGTCGCGACCGGGTCACCGACAATCGTGTTCACATCGACCATTTCTTTAATGTTTTCCATGGCCGTTTGCATCAAGCCTTGGATCGGATGTTCCGCCATTTTGCGCCCTCCCTCAACCATAGAAATACCAATGTAAGTCCTGCAAAGATAGCTTTACCCGGCCGGAAACGGATTATGCAGGATAGTTCCGTGCGAAATCCTTTGGCCTGAAAATGAGGTTTCACATCGTAGCACAACCGAGTTGAAACTGATAAATAACGGTAGATGAAACTTGAAAGCATACCTTTTATGCCCCAAGCGAGTCCTGTCGTATAGCCAGTCTGGGCGGCATCGCCCGTTCCAAACATCGTTCGCCACTTGAACGACTCAATATGAAACGTTTTGGTAAACTTGCGCATCGCCCGCTTGTATTTGCCGATCCGTCGACGAAATTGATTGATCTGCCGCTGTATCTTTTGAAGCTTTTCCACCGTGATGGTGACCCAGCCCTGCTTTCTTTTTGGCATCCCTTTGGCCGGCTCTTTTTTGATACCGATCATCCCAGCTCGCTCCATAAACGCTACGGTCGGAACATCATAGCCGAATTTGATCAACCCGAACAGCACTCGCACACCCAAATGAAGTCGGTCATCTCGGCCATCCCTTTTGTAATGCACTTCGATCCTCACAGGGAGCACGAGCGCAAGCATCAGGAAGAGCGTAAGCGCCAACAGCACAATCCCATACCAAGCCATCACCTTGAACAGCGCGGCAAAGAGCGCCGCCAGCAAAATTGCAAACGCCAGCAGGAGTCCCCAAAGCGATTTCATGCGGTCCTCCTCCACATCTTCCAGATTCCCGATTATCTTGTCCAGTCTCTTCCTTTTCATACAAAAAAGACCACACAAAAAAGCTTGGGATTTCTCCCAAGCTCTTTTTATTCATCGCCCGCTTCTGGAAACATGTCGGGCATCTGAAACAGCAGATGCTCCTCTTCGTCTTGCAAGTCGTTCATCGGCACAAGCGCTGGCGGCGGCGGAAGCTCCTTGAGATCGCGTAGCCCGAAATACTCCAAAAACTCGCGGGTTGTGCCAAAGAGGATCGGACGACCTGGTCCTTCCGCACGTCCGACTTCTTTGATCAACTGTTTGCTGAGCAGCGTGTTGACCGCCCGCTCCGATTTTACACCGCGCACATCTTCGATACCGCTGCGGGTGATCGGCTGCTTATAGGCGATGATGGCCAGCGTCTCGATTGCCGCTTGCGACAGCGTCGCCTGTTGGGGCTGATGGGCTAAGCGTTCAAAAAAGATTGCATGTTCAGGACGTGTGGTCAACTGGAACATCCCCGCTACTTCCACGATCCGAATGCCCCGCCCCTCACGGATAAAATCGGTCTGGAGGTCGTATAAATAGTCCCGCGCCTCCTCGCGGTCAAGCTCCAAAATGTCGGCCAACTGCTTGGCTTCAATTCCATCACTGCCCGACACGAACAACAGACCTTCAATTACAGATTTGATTTCCTTTGCATCCAAGTGAACCACCTTGCTTGTTACAGAATGTCGTACATTTCAATGATGATTTCATCAAACAAGCCGCGTTGCAGACAGCGCACTTGTTTCCCCTTCATCAGTTCTAATAAAGCGAGGAACGAAACGATCAGTTCCGATCTGCGCTGATATCCGCCAAGCAATTCGGAAAACGAGATTCGGCCGCTTTTAAAGGCGAGGAGGCCCATGATCTCCTGCATCCTGCCTTCTAGCGACATCTCCTCGCGATGAATGTCGGCCACATACTCGTCTGGTTGCGCTTTTTGCAGAGCTTTGCGAAAGGCGTCGAGCAAGTCGAACAAGGAAACGCCTTGCACGGGGTTCGGCTCCACTTCCGGCGCATACTGTTTGAGGTTCTCTGGTCGGCGCGTAAACACCTGATTGCGCAGTTCTTCGCGGTCTTTCAGGTCCTCGGCAAGATGCTTGTATTTCTTATACTCGATCAATCGTTCCATCAGCGCCTGCCTCGGATCGATCATCTCCTCGTCATAATCGATCAGCGGAACGTCAAGTTCGATCGGACGCGGTAACAGCAGCCCTGATTTCATCGCAAGCAACTGCGATGCCATCACCAAAAATTCGGAAGCGATCTCCAGGTTCAGCTCGTGCATCGTTTGCAGATAGGACAGATACTGATCGGTGATCTGCGAGATTGGAATGTCGGTGATCTCAAGCTCCGCCTTGTCGATCAGATGCAACAAAAGGTCGAGCGGCCCTTCAAATGTCTCCAACTTGAGTTTTAAAACGTCTGTTTGGATAGGTTCCATCTACAGCAGCCCCTTGACCATCCCGAGCAGGAGATCGCCGAGCGCATAGTAGATCGGCAAGATCAAATACGAGGTGATTCCGAAAAAGACGACAAGCAACAACACGAACGGACCGTACTTCTCAACCGGGGTCAGCTTGTGCGCGAATCTTTGCGGCAGAATGTCGCGCACGATCCAATAGCCGTCAAGCGGCGGGATCGGCAACAGGTTGAACAGACCGAGAATGAGGTTCAACGACACGACCGCTTCCACCAGACGCAGCACAAAGGTGTTCCACGCCGAATCTTCAATGCCGAGATTGTAGAAAAACACCAGCAGGAAACAGAAGACGATCGCAGTGATGAAGTTGGCGAGCGGCCCGGCGATGGTGGTCAAAATTTTGCCAACACGCTTGTTGCCGCGGAAATTATGAGGGTTAAACGACACCGGTTTTGCCCACCCAAAGGGGCCGAACAAAATCATCAGCGTCCCGAGTAAATCCATGTGTGCAATCGGATTTAACGTGATGCGCCCTTCACGCTTGGGCGTTGGATCACCCAGACGGTACGCGACATACGCATGCCCGAGTTCATGTACAGTGATGGCGATCAAAAACGCGATGACCCGAAACAACAGGTCATCCATATTGAGTCCGCTAAATAGCATAGGTGCCCTCCTTCGAGCAAAAAAGTTCTAGCCTATCATATCATAAATGGCCGCGAAAGAGCACCTGCCGACTTCACAGCAGGTGCTCTTTTCACTAGATGTTTACGATTTGAGAGCGCTTGTCTTGTCGCGCGGATAGTACAACGTCACGACGAGTGCTCCGATCCCAAATACGGCGACCAGCAAGAACGCGTAGTGCAAGCCGCTGGCAAACGCTTCGCTCAATCGGTCCACGATGCTCGGCTCAAGCAGCGCTCGCTTCTCTGGGTCGAGCAAGTTGTTGGTCGCTTCCAGCGGCGCCTGAATGTCCGGATCGCCACGCAGCAAGTCGAGTATGCGAGCGTTCATGACAGCGCCCATCACCGCGACGCCAACCGACGAGCCCAGCGAGCGGATAAACTGCAACGAAGCGGTCGCAATCCCCCTGCGGTTCCACGGCACCGTCGCTTGCACCGAAACGAGGAACGCGAGCGTCGTCAGTCCCATGCCCATCCCGAGCACGAGCAACACCGGCATCACATACCAGTAGCCAACGGCAGGCGTGACAAAGATCAAAAGCAGTGAGGAGATCCCGACCAGCGCTCCTCCGATCATCGCGGTTCGTCGGTATCCCCATTTGATCATTCGCGGTCCACCGATGATCGAGGCGATCGGCCAACCGATCGAGATCGGTGTGATCAGCAGTCCCGCTGCCGTCGCCGTGCCACCGAGCACGCCTTGCGCATAAGACGGCATGTACGACGTAATGCCCACAAGCACCGCACCGAGCAGGAAGTTGGCGATCGAGGCCACCGCGATCAACGGCGAACGGAAGAGATCAAGAGGTAGCATCGGTTCTGTCACTCTGCGCTCGTTGAACAGGAACCAGACGAACACCAGCACAGCGACCACAATCAGCCCGAGAATCTGTGGTGAGAACCATTCATATTGATTACCGCCAGTGAGCAACGCAAACAGCAACGCAGTCATCGACACGGTCAGCGTGATCGAGCCAACATAATCGATCTTGTGCTTCTTGCGCTCCAGATCCTCATGCAGCGCAAACGCAAGGATCAAGATCGCCGCCAGCGCGATCGGCACATTAATGTAAAACACCCACGGCCAGTCCAAATAACTGACCATCAGGCCCCCGAGCAGTGGCCCGACCACCGCCGAAACGCCCCAGACACCGCTGAACCAGCCTTGAATTTTCCCGCGCTCTTCCGCAGAAAAAATATCCCCTAAAATCGTCTGGGCGACCGCCATGATTCCCCCGGCACCCAAGCCCTGAATCGTGCGGTAGATAATCAGTTGCACCATCGATTCTGCGATCCCGCAAAGAACGGACCCGATGATGAGCACCACCGAACTGAACATAAAAATGATCTTGCGACCGTACAGATCGGATAGCTTGCCATAGATCGGTACCGTCACCGTCGAAGCGAGCAGGAATGCGGAGAACACCCACGACATCAGTGGCAGACCGCCGAGTGTTCCAATGATCGTAGGCATCGCCGTTCCGACGATCGATACGTCGATCGCAGCCAGAAAGTTTGCCATCATCACCGCAACCACGACGGCGGTGCGATTCGTTTTTGCCACAGGCTCCCCTCCTTTGTCACGAGTTACAAAATATTTATTTATGTACGATTTGATCACTCTCTATTGTAACAGATAGAATCGCTAGAAAAAAAGAGGCAGACGCCTCCGTTCTAGTATAAGAACGGAAGCGTCCGTTATGCATCAGGTTCATCCTCTTCGACTGGACTGATTGGAAATGGTGGTGTGATTTCGTCCAGCGTGAGATTCGGTCCATTACCTGGAGTCGGGCTGCTCGGATACGGCGGCGTTATCTCATCGGTCGATTTACCGCGCCCTGTATTTCCAGGGTCTAAGAACGACAGCGTTACTTCACTAAAATTAAATTCATGATCGAGCATTTCTTGAGTGGTCATTACAGCCCATCCCCCTTCCACTTTCCTTCACTGTATACAGGATAGTACGAAAATTCAAGACAAAAAAAGCGGTGCACATCTTGTGCACCGCCTCGTCTTTCTTAGTTGAATTGTTTGGTCAGGTTCGCCATCTCAATGGCGGTGACTGCCGCTTCCCAGCCTTTGTTGCCCGCTTTCGTGCCGGCACGCTCAATCGCTTGCTCGATCGTATCGACGGTCAGGACGCCGAAAATGGTCGGGACGCCTGTTTCGAGCGCGACTTTGGAAACGCCTTTCGCAGCCTCGTTGCAAACAAAATCAAAGTGCGGGGTAGACCCACGAATGACAGCACCGATCGTGATCACCGCATCATAGCGGCCGGACTGCGCCATCTTTTGTGCGACGAGCGGGATTTCAAACGCACCCGGCACCCACGCTACTTCCACGTCGTCCTCTTCAAGACCATGACGTTTGAATGCGTCGAGCGCTCCGCTGAGCAATTTGCTTCCGATAAACTCGTTAAAACGTCCGACGACTACCCCTACTTTTAAACCGGTGCCAATCAGATTGCCTTCAAAAAACTTCGCCATCCAAAATATCTCCTCTCAATTGTAACTCCAAACGTAATGGTGCCAAAATCGCTTACAAAGGTAATTTCACCGCGCGACGGTCTTCCTCGCGCACGCGAAGGGGAAGGGTCTCAGTGATCGCCAATCCATATCCTTCCAACCCAACAAACTTGCGCGGGTTGTTGGAGAGCAAGCGCATTTTGGTCACGCCAAGATCGCGCAAAATCTGAGCGCCAATGCCATAGTCGATCGTTTGCCCTTTGTCCGTTTGCATGTGTGTGCTGTCGCCTTCATACGCTTTCACTTTGGCCAGCAACGAATTGGCGCCGTCCATCGCTTGACGCAGGTGTAGCAACACACCGCTACCATTCTGATCAATCTCCCGAAGTGCGGCGTGCAGTTGCGTGCCACAGTTGCATTTGTGTGAGCCGAAAATGTCGCCTAGCGTGCATTCATTGCGCACACGGACCAATGTGTTCACATCGGGATCGATCGCACCTTTGACCAAAGCGGCATGCTCGGTGCCATCGAGAATGTTTTTGTAAACGTATAGCTGGAACGTGCCGAAGTCGGTCGGCAACTCCATTTGGGCCACGCGCTCGACCAGCTTTTCGCGATCCTTCCGGTATGCGATCAGATCGGCGATCGTGATCATCTTGATGTCATGCTCTTCGGCGATCTTCTTCAGGTCGGGCACACGGGCCATCGTGCCATCTGCGTTCAAAATTTCACAGATCACACCAGCCGGATAGGAACCGGCTAGCAACGCCAAGTCGATCGCCGCCTCCGTATGTCCGGCGCGGCGCAACACCCCGCCGTCGCGTGCAACCAGTGGGAAGATGTGGCCTGGCTTTTTAAAATCATCACCGGACGCGCCGTCTTCGATCATTCTTTCGATGGTCACAGCGCGCTCATAAGCGGAAATCCCCGTTGTTGTGCCAACTTTAGCATCGATCGATACGGTAAACGCAGTGCCGTGTTGATCGGTGTTGTGTGAGACCATTGGGCGCAGGTTGAGCGCTGTAGCCCGTTCCTCCGTGATCGGCACGCAGACCAGTCCGCGGCCATGTGTGATCATAAAATTGATCGTGGCGGCCGACACTTTATCGGCAAGTGCGATAAAATCTCCCTCATTCTCGCGGTCCTCATCATCGACCACGATCACCACTTTGCCTTGCTTCAGATCTTCCACTGCTACTTCGATCCCATGAAACATCCGATCCGCCCCCTCTCTTACGCAAACCCGTTTTGTTGCAAATATTCTAAGGTGATGTTCTGCTTGCCCTTTACTTCTCCGGGTGCATATGGCAATAACAGGCGTTCCACATACTTGCCGATGATGTCACATTCCAAATTGACGACAGAACCGATGCGACGATGACGCAACACGGTCACCTGCCAGGTGTGCGGAATGACAGAAACTCGAAACGAGTCGCTCGCCACATCCATCACCGTCAGCGACACCCCGTCGATCGTGATCGACCCCTTCTCGACCAGATAGCGCAAGACGTCAGGCATCGCTTTGATCCGCACCACTTTCGCTATGTCCTCATCCACGATCTCGGTGATCTGGCCGATCCCGTCAATATGTCCGGAAACGATATGTCCGCCGAAACGCTGGCCCATCGCCATCGCCCGCTCCAGATTGACTGGCGAACCGACGGACAACTCGTGCAGTGCGGTGCGGCGCATCGTTTCTGGCACGACATCGACCGTAAATGAACCCCCGTCAAAGTGAGTCACCGTCAGACAGATCCCGTTGACAGAGATCGAATCACCCAGCGCGACATCTCCCAAAATGGAAGCTGCTCGCATCTTCAAATGGATCGCTTTGCCGGACGTGCGAATCTCCTGAATCGTCCCGACCTCTTCGACCAAACCGGTAAACATGCCCTACACCTCCGCCCGTTTCGGGTAGCCGATCAGACAAAGATCTGCGCCATACCGCTCGACGGTCAGGTCTAACAGATCTACCGCGTCTGCCATCTTATCAAACCCGTCACCCGCGTAAGGCGTCGGAGCGGTCGCTCCACCGATCAGCTTCGGCGCGATGAACGAGACGACTTTGTTGATCAGACCTTGTTTCAAAAACGCGCCGTTGACCGAGGCCCCTCCTTCGACGAGCAGATCGGTGATGCCAAGCTGATATAGCAAGTCCAACACGGCGCGCAGGTCAAGCCCGCCATCGCTCAGCGGCACTTGGATCACATCAACCCCAAGCTCGCGCAGGCGTGCCGCTTTATCTTCATCAACATCTGGCCCGGTGAAAATCCACGTTTTCGCCTGTTCTGTGCTGACCACTCGCGCCGTCTCGGGCGTGCGAAGCTGTCTGTCGAGCACGATCCGCACCGGATGCTTCCCACCACCCTCAGGCAAGCGGGTCGTCAGTTCCGGATCATCGGCGAGGACGGTACCGATACCGACAAGAATCGCGTCCGCCGCATCGCGCAGACGGTGCACGAAGGCGCGTGATTCCTCCCCGGTAATCCAACGGCTGTCCCCGCTGTGCGCTGCGATCTTGCCATCGAGCGTCATCGCCGTTTTCACCGTCACAAACGGCTGCTTGGTCAGCATGTTGTGCACAAAACGCTCGTTCAACCGACGCGCCTCCTGTTCCAAGACGCCAACTTCCACTTCAATGCCTGCTTCCCGTATGCGCGTGACACCGCGTCCGGCCACCAGCGGGTTCGGGTCGAGCATCGCAACGACCACGCGCCCAACCTGCGAGGAGATCACCAGATCTGCGCAGGGCGGCGTTCGCCCATGATGACTGCAAGGTTCCAGCGTCACATACAGCGTCGCCCCCTTTGCCGCTTCACCTGCCATGCGAAACGCATGGACCTCAGCGTGCGGCTCTCCAGCGCGCAGATGCGCTCCTTGCCCGATGACGCGGCCTTCTTTCACAATGACAGCTCCTACCAGGGGATTCGGGTTCGTTTTGCCTTTTGCCATCGCTGCCAGTTGCAATGCGAGGTTCATATAATGTTGATCGTTCACACGAATCCACCTCCTGTTCTGTTCACTGCGCAGAAAAAAGCCCTGAAGTCACATCGACTTCAGGGCAGGTTTCGCGCGCATACGGATCACAAGCAATACATACGCACCGAAAGAAAGCTCCCCAAAAAAGGGCATGCGTATCCTGCCATCCGTTCACATCATTCCTTCTCCCATCCGGACTATACCGTCGGTACTGGATTCGCACCAGTTCCTGCCTGTGAAGGCTCGCGGACTTAGCTCTTTCGAAAAAGATCATCACCGCCGATTAGGAATTGACAGCTTGATGCTGTCTCACCTCACCCTGAAGGAACTATATCATTGTAAGAACCAGTATAGCTTTCTCGATTTCCGCTGTAAAGTGAAAACTGGAACAATCCTCCGTGGCCGTGATTGACCTTACAAACGCACAGCATCACCCGACGTACACGTTGCCTTCCGGATAGCGCACATTGGATGGCTTCCCTTGATGACGGGCAGCCAATGCAAGCGCTAGGGTCAATGGCCCGAGACGTCCGATGTACATCACGATCAGCACCACGACTTTTCCGGCTGGAGAAAGTTCGGGCGTCAGGTTGGTCGAGAGCCCGACGGTCGAAACTGCCGAAACGGCTTCAAACAGCACCCTGTTAAACTCCCGATTTTCCGTGATCGTCAAAATCATCGTCGTCACCACGATCAGCGTCATCGACATCACGGCGATGGTCAGTGACTTATTGATCACCCGCGGTGAGATTGCCCGCTTGAAGATGACCGTCTGCCCCCGATTGGTCACGACCGTCCAGACGAACAGCAAGATAACGAGCGCCGTCGTCGTGCGAATCCCGCCGCCGGCCGAACCGGGCGACGCTCCGATAAACATCAGCATCATCGTCCAGAACTGACCACTTTGTGACATCTCTTCATAATTGATCGTCGCAAAACCTGAGGAACGGGCTGTAACCGACGCAAACCCGGCGGCAAGTAGTTGCTCCCCTTCGCTCTTCTCGGCCAGTGTGCCCTGATTCCCATGCTCCAGCGCATAATAACCGAGAGTACCGACCACGAACAACACGACGCTTGCGATCAGCACCAACTTAGAATGGAACATCAGCCGTTCCTTGCGATTGACCAGTTTGCGCAGCAAGTCGGCCATCACTGCCATGCCTAAGCCTCCGACCGACACCAGCGTCATCACCGAGATGTTGACTACCGGATCTCCCGCATAATCGGCCAAGCTCTTATAATCGCCAAATAAGTCAAATCCGGCATTACAAAATGCGGCAATCGAGTGGAAGATTCCATAATACAGCGCTTTTCCAAGCGGCATATGACCCGAAAAACGGTAAGCGAGGATCAACGCAAACACAAATTCGATCGCTAACGTCATCAACACCACGTTGCGCGATAACCGGATCAGCCCTTCAAGCGAGGAGACATTTAGCGATTGCTGCAGGTGCAGACGTTCTGTCAGGCCGATTTTTTTCCCCGTCCAGATCGTCACAAAGGTCGCCACCGTCATAATACCTAGCCCACCGATCTGGACGAGCGTCAGAAGGACCACTTCCCCAAACATTGATAAGGTGCTCCCCGTATCGACGACCACCAGCCCCGTCACACAGATGGCAGATGTCGCCATAAACAAAGCATCAACAAAAGGCAGCCCTTCTCCATTTTCCGTCGCAACGGGCAAGCTGAGCAGAATCGCTCCCACGATCGCCAAAACTGCGAAACCGATCATCAAAAAGCGTGCCGGCGATAAAAATTTTTGCCAGCTTTTTAACTGCCATGAACGTTTTTTTGGCATAAAATCCCCTCGATATTTTCACAATAGATTTGAATATAACGGATCACCATCACGACTGCAAGTCCGATCACTGTAAATTACTAACTTTGCATAAAGATGAGTAGGTAGACTACAATAATTGGTGGGTGAACAAATAATGCGACAACTAGGTCAAATACTCACAACTTTCTGTCTGCTTGTCTACTTTCTGACTCTAACTAGTATGGCCGATGTTTTGGCCGCTCATGAGGAGAAAAAGCCAACCGGGTTATCGGCCCAAGGCGCCATCTTGTACGATCGGCAGTCCGGCCAGTTTCTGTTTGAACAAAATCCGGACCAACCGCTCTATCCTGCTTCGATCACCAAAGTGCTCACCGCCATTCTCGCTTTGGAAAAAGGGGACCTGAGCGCCAAGGTGAAAACGTCCAAACTAGCTCGTGAACAGGAAGGCAACCGCATCTACCTTGAGTATGATGAAGAGCAAACGCTCGAAAATCTGCTGTATGGCCTGATGCTCAACTCCGGCAATGACGCAGCCGTAGCCATTGCCGAACATATCGGCGGCTCCGTCGAGCAATTTGCCGACATGATGAATCAAAAAGCGAAAGCGCTCGGGGCGACTCACACCCATTTTGTGACGCCAAGCGGTTTGCACGATGACTTACATACCACGACCGCCCGCGACATGGCACTTATCTCTTCCTACGCAATGAACAATCAAACGTTTCGTAAAATCGTCGCGACTGAGAGCTTGCCTTGGAAAGGTCAAGTCTGGGAAAGCACCTTGATCAATCTGAATCAGATGCTCTACAACTACGAAGGTACAACGGGCATCAAGACCGGATTCACCGATCAGGCCCAGCAAACGATCACCGTCTCCGCCAAGCGCGGGGACCGCGAACTGATCGCCGTGTTGATGGGTGTGGAAAACCGCCCGAAAATTCGTGAAGAGGCAACCGTTCTGCTCGATTATGGCTTTGATCAGTTTGTCACAACGAAATTGGCATCCAAAGGCGATGTCATTCAATCGTTCGCACTGAATGCCACACCAGTCCGAGCAACTTTGGCCGAAGACGTTTACCGCACCCTGCCGCTTGAAAGCACACCTTCACCTTCATTCACTTCGATTCCGCACATCAATGTGCCACAAGCGCCGTTTCGCAAAGGCGATGTCGTCGGCTCGATCGACTACGTGACCGACGGGCAGATCATCGTCTCTGTCGATCTGCTTGCTGACAACGATGTAGCCGCTTGGCCGATCAATGAGGCGGTTGCTGTCATCGAGAACAAGTTCCTGCTTCTCTTCACATTGGTCACAGTCCTGCTCTTTCTGTCGAAAAGAATTGTGAAATTTAGGAAGTCCCGTTCCATCTGACCGCCTTATCGGATTTATTCCAATAAGGCATTTTTCGTTTGCTCTCAATTAAACGTGTTTTCTAGTCAACTTCACAATTTACATTAAGCCTTACAGAAGCTTTATTGTATTTTCCCGAATAATCATGTACAATCGATTTGTAATGTTCGTATTTTTGTTACTTATCTCATTTCTTCCACAATTCTTGATGAGGATGGTGTATCCATGAAGCCACAGAACAAGAAATTTACCTCTGTGCTGCTCTCCGCACTGCTGTCGGCAGGACTGATCGCAGGCATGATGCCTGCAAGCGAGTCTAGTGCTGCGGCGGTGACGTATCCGCTGATCACTGAAGTGTACGCAGATACTAATGTTTCGTATGAACCGGAAGAATTCATCGCAATCACCAACCCGACCTCGTCCGCGCTTTCCATCGGCGGATGGTACCTGAAAATCGGCTCGGGCTCATCCAAGCTGGCGTTTCCGTCTGGCACCACGCTTACAGCCGGGCAAACGCTGTATGTGACCAAGACGGCAACCACTTTTAAATCTGAAATGTTGTTCCAAGCCGACTTTGAATATGGGAGCGACTCGGACACCACCGTGCCGCAGTTGACGGTCACGGGCTCCGTGCCGAGCCTCGCAAACGCAGGCAGCGCTGTCTATCTGTACAACGCGAGCGGTGTGAACATCGACGCGTTTGCATACGGCTCGGGAACCGCGACCACAGGCTGGACAGGCCCATCCGTTCCGAACGTTTCGGAAGGCACGTACTTCGTGCGTGAAAAAGACGAGATGTCCGGACAATTCCCAGATACCGACTCCAAAGCGGACTGGGAACACCTCCGCGTCTATCAAGCAGGTCAATCTCGCTTTAACGCTCCGACCTATTCGTACGCGGGCACGATCCAACCCTATTCCTCGCCTGACAACAGCTTCGCGACGCTGGCAGCTCTGATGAACTCGGCCACGACCAGCATCGACCTGAACCTCTACGAATTCCAATCGGTCCAACTGCTTGATGTGATCAAAAACGCCCTTGCCCGCGGTGTACAAGTCCGCGTCTTCTTGGAAGGGGGCCCTGTCGGCGGATTGCTCAACGACAGCAAATATGTATCCCAGCAGATCGTAAACGCAGGCGGCCAAGTTCGCTACATCATCTCCGACTCCACCATCGGAGCCTACAAGCGCTACCGCTTCGACCATGCAAAATACGCGATCATTGACAGCAAGAGCATCTTCACCCAGTCGGAGAACTGGAAATCGACCGGCGTGCCGTACAACCAAAACTACGGCAATCGCGGCTGGGGCATCATCGTCAATGACACGCAGACTGCCCAGTTCTTCAGCGGCGTGTTCAACACCGACTGGAACACTGCGTCCAAGGATTCCTTCGCGTTCACGGAGAGTCACGCCAAGTACGGCGCACCTGCGGTCGGTTTCACACCTGACACCAGCACTCCGCCGACCGGCACCTACAAGGGCGGCTTCAAGAGCAAACCGATCAACGGCGAATTCCGCGTAACGCCAATCCTTGCACCGGACAGCACCTACCTGCAGCAAAACTCGATCATCGGTTTGGCGCGTCAAGCACAAAATACGCTGTTGGTCGAACAGCTCTATATCCACAAACACTGGGGTCCGACCGCTACTGGTAGCGTGACGACGACGCCCGATGTCTATTTGGAAGAAGTGATCGCAGCGGCTCGACGCGGCGTGAAAGTCCGCGTGCTGCTCGATTCCGCCTTCCTCGATTCGAGCGATCCGCGCGACAACCAGTACACCGTCCAGTACATCAACAGCATCGCTGCCACCGAGTCTCTTGACATGCAAGCGAAATTGGTCAATCTCCCAGCTGTCGGCATTGAGAAGATTCACAACAAAGGCATGATCGCCGACAGCAACAAAACGTTGGTCTCCTCGATCAACTGGTCATCTAACTCTCCGACCAACAACCGCGAAGCAGGTGTGCTCGTCGAAAACACCGAAGTCGCCGCTTACTATGAGGCGCTGTTCTGGCATGACTGGACAGGCGGCGCGCAATCGTGGAACCCAGAAGAACCAAAAGGCACAGCACACATCCAGATCAACGAAGTGATGTATCTGACGGGCGGCTTTGACGCAACCCGCGAATATGTCGAATTGTTCAACCCGAACAACGTCGCTTACGACCTGACCGGGTACAAGCTATCCAACAAATCGGGCAACTTCACCTTGCCGGCTGGCACCGTAATCCCAGCACACTCCTATCTGATGGTCGGCAAAGACAGCGTGGGCTTCTCCGCTTACAAAGGTTTTGGCCTCGACGTTTCCGGCATGAATTTGACGCTGACCAACACCGGCGACAACCTGCTCTTGAAAAACGCTTCCGGTGTGACGGTTGACAATGTCGCATGGAACAACTACGTGACCAACTGGTCGCTCTACACCAATAACGGACAAGTCCTGTCTCGCAAGTCCCCGACGCTCGATACCGACACGATGGACGACTGGATTGTGACTACACCGAACCCGAAACAATAACGTAAAAAAGATCGCCTTCTCCTGGAGGGCGATCTTTTTGTTTAGAGGAACTCCGGGCAATAACCTGGTGTTCCCGTATAGAAACAGTGGTTTTTGAAGGAGAACTGATACTGCGTTTTCGGTGCGCGCGGCATTTGCCCAGTACAGGGTGCTCGGTACGCTCGACCCGGAGAAGGGTTGTAAAACCATAGCGATCTTCTGGTCAGCGAATCGATCCGCCCATTGGCCAACTCGCGTGCGCGACGAAGGTCTTGTGATGTCGGACGCATCTTATAGATTTCGCCATTTTGTACAGGTTCGAACGGCGATCGCGACGGGCCGAATTTCCCGTAGATCGCCTGCGGGATCGTGCGAAGGTTATGAAAGTCAGGTTTGCAGTCCGCGACGACTCGATTGATCAACACACTCCCCACCAGCTCCTGCCCGCGCCGACCTTCCCCGCGCGCCTCGGCCTGCATCAGTTGCGCCAACAATCGAAGATGTGCGTTTGTTGCCTTCACTCTGCGTAACGGCATATCCTCACCCTCAATCTTTATCAGATACGTTCAGGATATTGCCTGTCGCCCGATTCGGTCACCGTAGACACATACGTAGCCAAGCCCATTCTGTCCGCTCAACAAAAAAACGTCGGTGCTGCTTACGCAGCAGCCCGACGGGTGAAGAAGGTCGAGATCATAGGCCAAATCGGTTGAATGAACCCGACTACATTCTGGAAGATCCCGAAAAACTGTACAATTCTCGGCAGAAAAGAGAACATCAAAGCCAAGCTGAATCCCTCCTTTCACTACTTATCCTATGCGGACAAAAAGGGACTTGCCTTCCGCCATGGTCTACTTTAACGAATTGCTATTGGTTCGCCAGCACCTTTCCGGTCAGCCGAGCCGGAATCAGATCGTGCGAAATCAAATCGACATGGCTCTCCCGCTGCACCACCAGATCCGCCTGCCCGTTTTGCACGAAGACGACGGCTGGACGGGCGATGCGGTTGTAGTTGCTCGCCATCGAATAGCAATACGCACCTGTACAGGACACAGCCAGAACATCGCCTGCCTGCACGGTCGGCAGATTGACATCCCAGATCAGCATGTCGCCCGACTCGCACGCTTTGCCTGCGATCGAAACGAGTTCCGCATTGGCCTCAGTCGCCCGATTGGCGAGCATCGCTTCGTAAACAGCCTGATACAGCGCGGGACGCGGATTGTCCGACATCCCCCATCGACCGAAACGTATTTGCGCACACCTGGGATGTCTTTCGTCGAGCCGACCGTGTACAGCGTGGTGCCAGCAGCGCCGACGATGGAGCGGCCCGGTTCGATGACGATCATGGGATAGGACAAGTCGAGTTGATCAAACGCAGCTTGAATCGCTTGGCCAATCGCTGTGATGTACTGATCGGCTTGAAGCGGCGTGTCCTCTTCCGTATAGCGAATGCCAAACCCACCACCGACGTTAAGTTTATGCAGATCTTTTGCTCCCAGTTCACGCACACATTCACCGAAGAAACTGGAGACGATGCCAACAGCTTCCGAAAATCCTTCCGTCTCGAAAATTTGTGATCCGATGTGCGAATGAAGACCGATCAGCCGAACGCCCGGAGTGGACAGAGCCGTTTCGACCGCCCGACGCGCCATGTCGCCTTTCATGTCGAAGCCAAATTTCGAATCCTCCTGCCCGGTCGAGATGTACTCGTGCGTGTGCGCTTCCACGCCTGGTGCCAAGCGCAACAGAATGTCGGCGATCACACCTTTTTGCGTCGCGAGCGCTCCGAGCAGTTTCAGCTCATGAAAGTTATCGACGACAAATTCACCAATACCGGCCTGCAAGGCCAAATCGATCTCGTCAGGCGTCTTGTTGTTGCCGTGAAAGTGAATGCGCTCCGCCGGGAATCCAGCCTGTAACGCCGTGTAGAGTTCGCCGCTCGACACCACATCGAGCGCCAACCCTTCTTCGTCGATAATCCGGCACATCGCCAGCGTACAAAACGCTTTCGACGCATATGCAACTTCATAGCGCAATCCGGATGTGGCAAAAGCAGCCTTGTACGCGCGAATCGTCTCACGCATCATCGCCTCATCGTACACGTACAGCGGTGTTCCAAAACTCTTCACAAGTTCTGTCGTGTCCACGCCGCCAATCTCCAAATGACCCTGTTCGTTGATGCGACTCGTTCCGTGCAGATACATCTGTATTTTATCTCCTCTCCAGACCCTCAAACCCATAATTACCCAGTTAAGACAACAAAAAAACGGCTGGCGTCAAAGGGAGTGCGCCAACCGTTTTGGGATGTTGTGTCAATATAGAGCAGAATGATCCAAAACAGATCTGATCCCCTCAACTCATGAAGTAGCGCTTCACCTACAGAATCACTTCAGATTCGGCGGTGACAGTTCGACACTTATTCAATGTCGACCCAGCAGAAAACGTTTGGCAAGTTCTCCACTTCGGCGGTCATCCTTTCTCGATTGCTCATCAGTGTGCCAGCACTTCCTAATCGATACTCATATTACCCGCGCCTCTACCCCACTCGTACGAATGAGGTGTTGTCGTATTTAATTATATTCGATTATAGCAATATTGTTCGAGCCCTGCAAGGTTAGTCGTCCCTAGTTCGGCTGCCTATCTTTGTCTTTCGGATTCAGCAGGGACGGCCGCTGGTTCTTGTACTGCATCGGCGTGCGAACCATGATCTCCCACAGCGCCTTAAAGTTAAAGGGCAGCAGCGGCCAGAGGTAGGGCCGATTGATCGACTTGGTGCGCGCCAGCAAGATAAACCACAGTGCCACCGCCGCCACCAATCCGTACCAGTCGAAAAATGCGACCGCCAGAATGAAAAACATCCGCGAAAGCCGATTGGCCATCGACAATTCGTAGCTTGGTGTTGCGAACATTCCGATCGCCGCCACCGACAGATACAAGATCGACTCCGGTGAGAACAGACCGACTTTGACGGCAATGTCACCGATCAACACAGCCGCAATCAACCCCATCGCTGTCGCCAGAGGGGATGGCGTATGAATGGCTGCCATCCGCATCATATCGATGCCGATATCGGCTAACAGAAACTGCAAGATGATCGGAATCGCACCTACCGTGTCCGGTCCTAAAAAGGACAGCGGCTCTGGCAACCATTCGCGATGAATCAACGTGAACAAAATCCACAGCGGTATTAAAAACAGAGAGGCGACGATGCCCAAAAACCGCACCCAACGGATATAGGCGCCCACCGCCGGATTTTCTCGAAACTCCTCCGCGTGCTGGACGTGGTGAAAGACGGTCGTCGGCGTGATCATCACGCTTGGCGACGTGTCCACATAGATGAGGACATGCCCTTCAAGGATATGCATGGCGGCAACATCTGGCCGCTCTGTATAGCGCACGACCGGGTAGGGGTTCCAGTTGTTGCGCTTCGTCAGCCACTCCTCGACCGATTTTTCGGCCATCGGCAAACCGTCTACGTCGATTTTCTGCAAACGTCCTTTGATCTCTTCGACCAGTGAATCGTCAGCCACGTCCTGCAGGTACGCGACACAAACGTCCGTTTTGGATCGCTTGCCAATCTGCATCGTCTCCATGCGAAGCCTCGGGTCACGGATTCTCCTCCGGGTGAGCACCGTGTTTTGGACGAGCGTCTCCACAAATCCGTCACGCGAGCCGCGCACGACCCGTTCCAATTCTGGCTCCTGCGGGGTTCGAGCTGGGTAACTGCGCGCATCGATGATAAAAGCCTGCGCAAATCCGTCGATCAGAATCACCGTCTGCCCGGACAGGATCGCGGTAATGATCTTATTAGTTTGCTCCTCTTTCTCAACCTGCGTGTGCGACAAATACGTATTTAGCAACTTTTCGAACGTATCGAATGCTAACTGTTCCTTCTTCACTTGAGCCAGCATGCGCAAAATATCATCGATGATCGCATCTTTAATAAAGCCATTGATATAGAGCAAACAAAAATCATGTCCGGCAAATGTCATCGGGCGCTTGATCATGTCATAGCTTTCCCCGATCCCAAGCGCTCGTTCAAAAAACGTCAGATTTTTTGAAAGCTGTTTTTCTAAGTGAAGATCTTGATCGGCTGGCGGGATATCCGTGTTCTTAATGATCCGCGACATGGTCATATCCACTCCGTTTCAGAATTTCTATGATCGCAGCCTTGGTGATCGGCGCCCCTTTTAAAAAATGGTCTTTACCCTGCATCTTGCCGATATCACCAACACCTACGATCATCGGGATCTCGCAGCTTGATAGGATGTCTACCGTGTCACCGTAGACCACATGCTCAACGCTATGCGAAGGGTGACCGTCTTTATCGACCGCATCATCAATCAACTGGCAGTTCTGATCGATCGAAAAATCGACATGCACGCCGTCCACCATCGGCGTATTGGAAGCCACAGCGATGGCGCCGAGCACTTCGATGTTCGGGTGGTTGACCACATATTCCAGCGCCCGTTCGCCGTAGCCATAGTCACCGTTCCCGTTGTCATCGAACATGACCAACACCGGATCATGTTTGGCATGTTCGATCAGCCGAATCAATTGCTGACCGCTGAGCGGAGTCGGGTTGCCAGATGAACGAGAGATGACGCGGCAACCAACTTCGGCTGCCACTTTTTCGACCGCTTTTCTCGCGACCTGATCCCCATCTGTGATCAAAATGACTTTGCGCTTCCCCATGATTCCGTCACCCCTTCGGTCAGATTGTCTGAGCAGTCCTACCTTACCCTTTGGGTCTGAACAGCAGCGCCGCAAAAAAAGAAAAGACGATCGCCGCCGAAACGCCCGCCGATGTTACCTCGAAGATCCCGGTGATGATGCCGACCAGTCCGTGTTGCTCTGCTTCGGCCATCGCCCCGTGCACCAGCGCGTTACCAAACGAGGTGATCGGAATCGTCGCTCCAGCCCCAGCCAATTTGATCAACGGCTCGTACAGTCCGAACCCGTCGAGCACCGCCCCAAACACGACCAACAGCGTCATCACATGCGCGGGCGTCAAATTGGTCAAATCCATCAACAACTGACCGATTACGCAGATCAGTCCGCCGACTAAAAACGCGTACAAAAACGTCAGATCGAGTTCCATGCTACACCCACTCTCCCCTCTCGATGACCACCGCATGCGCGACACAGGGAATCGATTCGCCTTGCTGCGAGGAGAGCGGAGACAGCAACGCGCCTGTTGCGCAGACTAGGATGCGGTTCAGTTCTCCGCGTTCCATTCGCTTGAGCAGATGACCATAGGTGACGACCGCACAGCAGGCACAGCCGCTCCCACCCGAAAATACTTCCGACTGGTCTGGATCAAAGATCAAGATTCCACAGTCTTTAAAGCGATCTCCGAAAAACAAGCCTTCCTCTTTGCCGAGTAGCTCTTCGGCGATCTTATGCCCGACCCGCGCCAAGTCGCCCGTCACGATCAGATCGTAATCCTCTGGCGTGCGACCCGTGTCTTTAAAATGTCTCGCAATCGTATCGACCGCGGCAGGTGCCATCGCTGGCCCCATTTCAAACGGCGATTTTACACCGAGATCGACAACTTTGCCGATCGTCGCATGGGTGATGCGCGGCCCGTTTCCTGTGCGCCCGACGATCGCCGCACCCGAGCCGGTCACCGTGCACTGTGCGGTCGGCGGTTTTTGTCCGCCGTATTCGGTCGGGTAGCGGAACTGCCGTTCTGCCGTCGAGTTGTGCGAAGCGGTGGCCGCCATCGCATGGTTCGCATAGCCAGCATCGACGGTCATCGCCGCCAATGCCAGCGATTCCATCGAGGTCGAGCAGGCACCAAACACTCCCAAAAACGGAACGGCCAGTGTCCGCGCCCCAAAATTGGCCGTGACGATTTGATTCAGCAAATCTCCCGCATACAGCACGTCGATCACATCGTTCGCCAAGTTGGCTTTTTTCAGCGCCGTCTGACAAGCTTCTTCAAAAAAGCGGCGTTCCGCCTTTTCCCACGAATCCTGCCCGTTATACGGATCTTGATGCACCGTGTCAAACTCTTGCCCAAGCGGCCCTTCGCCCTCTTTAGGACCGACGACCGCTCCAGTGGCGATCAACACCGGTTTGGTTGAAAATTCCCATGTCTGCTTCCCGATTAATCCCATGCCTTGACTCACCTTCCATCAAACTGTAATCACATCACCATCTTGATAAGATGCTTGATCACTGCGATCACAAATGCTGCGACCACACCGAACACGATCACCGGACCTGCGACTTTAAACATCTGACCGCCGACACCGAGCACCAACCCCTCGCTTTTATGCTCGATCGCCGCCGAAGACATCGCGTTGGCAAATCCAGTGACCGGAACGGCCGACCCCGCTCCTGCCCACTGCCCGATCCGATCATAGACGCCAAGACCTGTAAGCAGAACCGCCAGAAAAACCATCACCGCCACCGTCGGGTTCCCTGCCGTCTTTTGGTCGAAATCAAAGTACGTCATGAAAAACTTCTGCACAAACTGCCCGAGCAAACAGATCAATCCACCGACTAAAAACGCTCGAATTACATTGGCGAATACAGGACGTTTCGGAACGTGCTTGTCAGTAAGCTTTTTATAGTCTGCCTTCGCCTTGGGTCCTTGCTTCATGGGAAGTACCTCCTCTTGCCTTGACCTGTCGTAATCCTAGCTTGCCAAGGGAGTGCCTGTGCTATGAAAGAAAAAAGCAGGCACTTTTTGGAAAAGGTACCTGCTTTTCGATCGATCTTAAACTCGCGTCGCGTTGGTGATCCGATCATATTTGACAGCCGTTTGATCCCACCAGACATACCCTCCCGCGCTGACGGCGAGAAGGGCTAGCAGAACAGCCAGCCAGACCACGCGGCGCTTGGTCGTTTTCACTTTCTCCTCCATCCACCATCACCTCGCACATGCTTCTTTCGGTAGTATGGGGCAGAAGTGCAGAACTTAACCGAGCTGATCGCGAATTATCTGTAAAATCTTTTTCTCCAGCCGCGACACCTGCACCTGCGAGATGCCCAGCACTTCGGCCACTTCGGCCTGCGTTTTGTCGCGGAAGAAGCGCATGAAGACGATCAAGCGCTCCCGTTCGGGCAACCGCGCCAAAGCGTCGTGCAACGCCAGTTTATCAAACCACTTGTTTTGCGTCTCGTCGGAGATCTGATCCATCAGGTAGATCGGATCTCCATCATTTTCAAAAACGGTCTCGTGGATCGACGCGGGCTGGCGCATCGACTCTAAAGCAAAGACCACCTCGGTCGGCTCCATCCCCATCGCCTGCGCCACTTCGTTGATGTGCGGCTGGCGGTTGAGCTTTTTGGCCAATTCATCGCGGGTGCGGCGCACTTGCCGTGCCGTCTCCTTGAGTGAGCGGGAGACTTTGACAGTGGAGTCATCGCGCAAGAAGCGCTGGATTTCACCGATGATCATCGGGACCGCATAGGTAGAGAAGCGCACATCATACGAAAGATCGAACTTGTCGATCGCCTTCATCAGACCGATGCAGCCGATCTGAAAGAGATCATCCGCTTCGTAACCGCGGTTGAGAAAACGCTGGACGACCGACCAGACCAGTCGCTGATTGGAGACGATCAGCGCCTCGCGAGCACCATCATCCCCTCCTTGTGAAGCGGCAATCAAATGTTTGACCTGCTCGTCCGAATACTTCTGATGCGGGGCAGTTTTTTCAATTGCCATCCTGCATCCCCCTAGTGATTCGCGACAGAAGGACTTTTCAGACGTTTGACCAGCCGCACGCGGGTGCCCAATTCGGGTCTGCTCGTCACTTCGATCGAATCCATAAAATTCTCCATGATGGTAAAGCCCATGCCGGAGCGCTCCAACTCTGGCTTGGAAGTAAACAGGGGCTGGCGCGCCTCTTCGACATCATCAATCCCACGGCCATTGTCTTCAATCACCATTTCGATCGTGCCGTCGATGATCGCGCAGGTGATCAGCACCAGACCGTCCTGGCCGTCATAACCATGGATGATTGCATTGGTCACCGCTTCGGAGACGACCGTCTTGATTTCGGTCAGCTCTTCAAGCGTCGGATCGAGCTGTGAGATGAACGCAGCGACCGCCACGCGTGCGAACGATTCATTCTGGGAGCGCGCGGCAAATTTCAATTCCATGAAATTCTCCATTTACGCCACCCCCGTCTCAGCCAGCGCCTGAGATTCGTTCGGATAGATTCGCAAAATCTTCAGCATCCCCGAAAGTTCGAACAGCTTTTTGAGTTGATCATTGACCGCGCATAAAGCCATGCGCCCGCCAGATTGGGTCACACGTTTATAACGGCCAAGAATTACGCCTAGACCGGAAGAATCCATAAAGCTCAAGTTTTCCAAATTCATAACGAGGTGTGCGGTCAGGCCGCGGTCTAGCTCCGCTTCAACCTGGCTGCGCACCATTTCCGCTGTATGATGATCAAGTTCACCCGAGAGCCGCACGATCAGCGTGTCGCCGCAAACGTCTGTGGAGATTTGCAACATCTTGTCCCTGCCTCCTTGAGGAAAAAATTGCTGTCTTGCCCCCTATTTCTACTAGGCCCAAAAAGATTCCTGCCCCTCGACAAAACGTCTGTTTTCTCGCGGAAAGCTGCCAAAATCCGCAGAGAACACCGCGATTACAGCCGTCTGGCCGCCTGTTGCACCGGGTCCCACACCGCGTTGTGCGGCGGCGCGTACGCCAGATCGAGATCGAGCAGCTGTTCGGCCGTCATCCCTTGCCAAATGGCGGTCGCCAACACATCAATGCGCTTGTCCGCCCCTTCGCGCACGATCAATTTGATGTGCAAAGGCTGAGCGTTCGGGTAGTATCCTGCATGTTGCAACGTCGATAGCGACACCGTCCGATGCGGAATCTTTTCCTTGTGCGCCTCCCCCTCCGACAATCCGGTGCGGGCTGCCGTCAGATCGAACACTTTTAAGATCGCCGTGCCGAGCACTCCTTGGAATTCGCCTTGACCGAGCGCCATCTGTTTGCCAGCGATGCGCCCCATCTTGTTGGCATGCGTGCCGAGCGGAATATAGTCCTCTCGATTTTTCAGACGGTGAAATTGGCTCGCGACATCACCTGCCGCCCAGATGTTGGCGTGACTCGTTTCCATTTTGGCGTTGACCGAGATGGCATCGCGAACTGATAGCGACAGACCTGCACGCTTGGCGATCTCCGAGTTGGGGATGATCCCGACCGCCACCAGCACGAGGTCGGCCGGGTAGGAGGCCGTTTTTGTGTCCACCGTTTTGACCTTCCCGTTCATCCCTGACAGACTGATTATTTCTTCGCCCAGATGGACAGCGACGCCATGCCGCTCCAATTCTGCGGTCAACAGATCGGCCATCTCTTTGTCCCATGGGCCAGCCACCTGGTCGCCACGGTTTACAATGCGTACTTGCTTGCCCAGCGCATGAAACGCTTCGGCCATTTCCAGTCCAATGTAGCCACCGCCGATGACGACCACCTGCCTGATATCCGCTTGTTTGGTATACGCTTCGATCCGCAATGCGTCGGCCAGCGTTTTCAGCACAAAGACACCTTCCAGTTGCGCGCCCTCCCAATCGGGAAGTACGGCTCGTCCTCCGGTGGCGATCAGCAATTTGTCAAACGGGTGTTCCGTCTCCGTGTCGGCTTGCAAGTTGCGAACGGTCACCACTTGCCGCTCGGGGTGAATCGCGGTGACTTCGTGCAAAATCGTCGCATTCATGTTGTATGTTTCTTGAAACGCCTCGCGCGTGCGGGCGATCAACTTGTCGGCCGACCTGATGGAGCCGCCAATATAGTAAGGCAGCCCGCACTGCGCATACGAGTAAGTCGTGCCTTTTTCAAAAATAGTGAGCGAGGCATCCGGGTGGGCACGTCTGATTTGCATAGCAGCACTCATCCCGGCAGCATCTCCGCCGATAATCACAAAACGGTCCATCGTCATCACGCTCCCTGCAATGGCATTACGAATTACCATTGTAACCAAAGAGGACATGAGATAAACGTTGGACCGTCTGTTATTCAACAGAATTAGTTGAGCACCTTTTGAAACAGCTTGTCGATCTCCTCATTATATAGCGGACCTTGCACCATCTGTACGATCTTTCCCTCCCGATCGATCAGGAAAGAGGTGGGGACGACCAGTACTTGATACTGATCGGCAACCTTGCCCTGCTCATCCAACACGTTTGGAAACTCGACCCTAAATTTTTTTAAAAACGCCTGCGACACGGTCGGCGAATCTTGATCTGCCAGATTGACACCCACAAACTGCACTTTGTTGTCGTACAATATGGCCGAATCGACCAAATCCTGCATCTCCATCCGGCATGAGGTACACCATGAGGCCCAGAAATTGAGCAGCACCGGTTTCCCGCGATAATCGCTCAGCTTATGCTTGTTGCCTTGGTGATCGAGCAGTTCAAAGTCGGGAGCGATCTGCCCTGCTTTGATCCCGGTGTCAGCTTGCGCCTCGTGGGTGCCTACCATCAGCAAACAGGTAATGAGCAGCACAACGGCCAGTGAGCCAAAAAGAAACAGCGTGCGCTTCCAACCCTGTATCATCAGCATCCGTCCCCTTTCCATGCTTCTCTGGATCAGGATGCCCAAACACTAGGAGAAAACGCACGCTCATTCAGAACCCGTCGGGGGCGATCGCCCGATGCAACATGATCTGCACCGGCTGGTTGATCACATCAAAACTGCCGATGACAAAGCCATGCAACCGAACTTCTTGTGATCTTGCTTGCAGATCATACAGAAACTCTTCGACCACAGACGGCAAGCGATCGTGCCGGGTCAGCAACAGTGGGATCGAGCGACCGACATTCGACAGAGCGGCCGAAGCCGCTCCAAAGGCCCACTGCTCGACAGGCACGAGCGCCAGTCCCCCGCCTTTGCGCTCCTTTTTGCCAAAAGCGAATTTGACCTTGCCCTTGCGCAATTGTGCCAGTTCCACAGCTGTCTCAAAGACATCACGCCCGCCGACCCACGCTTCAATCTTCGAACCAGCCTTGCGCACCTCGCTACCAAGCGTTGCGGGTAGATAGGACTCGGGGGCTGCGACGATCAACTTTTTGCGAGGATGTTTGTGCAGATAGCGCGTCGCCATGTCGGACAAACCGCGCTCGGAAGCAAAGAGGATCGGCGATCCGGTCGAAGCGGCGAAGCTGCCCGCCGCAATCCCGCCCCCTTGTGGATCGGCCGAGACGAGCAACGCATACTCGCTGTCTGCGCTCGGTTCACAATCGGCGATCCTGCCCACCGTGTCCCACAGATCATGACCGAGTAGATGGCAGACCGAGAAGCCAAGCTGCGTCAGGTCGTGCAGCACATTGGCGTGCACCGTCCCGATCACGATCACCTGGCCAGGCAACCCGTTACCTTGTGGAGATAGGCGGATCAGTTCGCGGGAAACGCTGTCTTCTAATTGTTCACCATCTGTATAAAGCATCACCGCATCAAATGGACGATGCAACAGACGAGCAGCGGCGAGCACAACAGGAAAAAAATCGGGGCGTGTTAATATGACGGCGTTCGGTCGCCGCGCAGGAAACACGGTCTGAGCAATTCCAATCGCCGCGCTGACCGGATCTGAGCCCACAATGCGAGTGGTGGAAGTTGTCGAAACTTGGTAAGAAATAGGATGCCAACGTTCGTACACCAGAAGCCCCCCTTTCCGGGCTGATCGGTTCGTCGTTACACATTCTATTCATAGTTTATGCAGTGAATCGGCCACTCTTGACTGGACAGTTAATGTTGCAGATGGTATATTGTTCAGGAAATATGTATAAGCTATAGAACATTTAAGTCATGATTTTCTTTCATGAATTGACTTATGCAGTATTCCTTTCTTTTGGACGCTGTTGTACAATGAAGAGTATACAGATTAAATTAGCTTTAGGGTGGGAGGGAACCCAAATGCCTACTTCTTTAGGACAAAAAATCAAAGAACTTCGAATCATGAAGGGTCTCACACAAAGTGACCTGGGCTCCGGCATGGTCACTCCGAGTATGATTTCACAGATCGAAGCGGACAAAGCAAATCCATCTCATAAATTACTCTGCGCGATCGCAGAAAAACTCGAAACATCGGTGGATTACTTTTTGTCTGACATGCAAACCAAGCTCGAACAAACGAGCACTTACAAACTGGCCAAAGCATATATGGAAACCAGTGAATACGACAAAGCAATCTCGCTTTTGGAAGAGCTGCTCGACAACCCGGCTCCGCATTTGCAACTGACCAATATTTCGTTCGACTTGGCAAACTGCTACCTGCATGTGGAGCAGTTTGAACGTGCTACTGAGCTGTTTGAAGACGTGTTGGACAGCGCGATCCGTGCCGGTGAACACAATATTGCAGTTCTTGCGCTCAATAAGCTCGGTGTGATCCAGCTACGCAAGGAAAACCTGTTGCTCGCACAGTTCCATTGGAAAAAGGCATATCAAGTTCTGGCCCGCTCCGAAGGAATCGACGTATCGACAAAGGCGTTCGTCATTACGAACCTCGGCATGGTTAACTTGAAACTCGGTGAATATAATGACGCACTTAAATATTACACCGAATCCTACCACCTTCTGCAAGGGACAAATTACCTAAAATTAATTGGTGAAACTTACAACGGTTTGGGACACGCAAATAAAGAATTGAAGAACTACAAAAGAGCTGTTGAACATACACAAGATGCAATTGCAATCTTCAAATCGTTGAACATGATTAAAGCGTCTTATGACTGCAAAGTCAACCTCGCGATGATCAAAGGCGACGAAGGCAAGGTCGAAGAGGCACTGTCCTTGCTCGAAGAATGCATGGAAGGCTTCTCCAAGTACGGAAGCGACTTCGACAATGCCAATGTGAACAGTGAAATTGCCCGCCTGCTCCTGAAAGAACGCCGTTTTAAAGATGCAGAAGCACACTGTAAGCAAGCGCTCGAGTTACTTGAACCGGGCATTCGCGAGACCGCATTCATCTTCCGCACCTTAGCTGAGGTTGAACTGGGTCTGGAAGAGTTCGATTCGGCAATCGAATTCTCCGAAAAAGCGATTGAACTGTTCCAGCAGTTTGATATGATTGGTCAAATCACGAAGACCTACGCCCTGCTCGGCGAGATCTACAAATCCCGTGGTGACTTCCTGGCCGCGACCGAGTCCCTGCAAAAAATGCAGAGCATCGTCGAATCGAACCTACGCGAACGTGTATTGATTATGTAGTTCCATTTGAAAATGTTGAACCCCTGTACTCTTATGAGCGACAGGGGTTCTTTTATGTCACATCGAACAAAGTCAGTTTATTAAGGCAATTCGAGATGAGCTGTGAGCGGATAATGATCGGACGCCTCACTCTGCACCGTAAACACATTTCCGATTGAAAATTCCTTCGAAACGAGAATGGAATCGATCTGCTTGCCTGCACCGGGCAATGTGACCAACGGAACTTTCGAAACATGACTTAAGTGCTGAGTCCAAGGAACTAGCTCCTCTCCATCCGGCTCCGTGTTAAAGTCCCCGATGACGATGAGCGGCAGTTCAACTTGTTGCAATTCCCGCTCGAGCAAGTTGACATGCGCGATGCGCTCCTCGCGATTGAGACCTAAATGAGTAACCATGACGCGCACATCTCGCCCATGAACGTTTAATGTGGCCAGCAGGGCAACTCGGTTCTCTTTATCAGATGGCAACGGAATTCGTTTTACCGCTTCGATCGGATATCGCGAGAGCAGCAGGTTGCCATATTCGAAGGGGCCAATTTTAAGCGCCGCTGCATAACGATACTCCATGTCTAGCGCCTCTCCGATCGCTTTAGCCTGATCGCTCAACCCAGAGCGAGGTGAATAGCGCTCTACCTCCTGCAAGCCAATCAGATCGGCTTCCAGCGCCTTCAGCTCTGCAATCGTCCCTTCTAAATTCAAATCCCCATGCGAATTTTTCCCGATCTGGATGTTGTAGGTAACCGCTTTCAGAGAGATCACACCGCCTTGGAGGTCTTGGTTCGGAAAATTCCCTTGGCCCTCCACACCGACTTTATTTGCAAATAAGACCAAGATCCCGACACCAAGCAACGCGAGCTTCTTCCAAAAGCGTTTCATGCTCCTACCTCCCTCTTACCATTGTATCTCGCTTAAGTTAAATCTCGCAAATCCAATTACTTGAAAAAATCTGACTATTTATAAGATAAAAAGAGCATCCCGCAACGTCTGCGAGATGCTTTCGTATGCTTGTGGAGCGGAAGACGGGATTCGAACCCGCGACCCTCGCCTTGGCAAGGCGATGCTCTACCCCTGAGCCACTTCCGCAAATGGTGCCTTTTACCGGAATCGAACCGATGACCTCATCCTTACCATGGATGCGCTCTACCTACTGAGCTAAAAAGGCGTATCTGGCTCCCCGAACAGGACTCGAACCTGTGACCATCCGATTAACAGTCGGGCGCTCTACCAACTGAGCTATCGGGGAACAATGGTGGAGATAAGCGGATTCGAACCGCTGACCCCCTGCTTGCAAGGCAGGTGCTCTACCAACTGAGCTATACCCCCATTGAGTGGTGCCGAAGGTGGGACTCGAACCCACAAAATCACGATTTTGAGTCGTGCACGTATGCCAATTCCATCACTTCGGCAGAAAATGGTGGAGAGAGAAGGATTCGAACCTTCGAAGCTTTCGCAACGGATTTACAGTCCGCCCCAGTTGGCCACTTTGGTATCTCTCCATATGAAAAAGGGTGGTAGCGGCGGAGGGATTTGAACCCCCGACCCCCCGGGTATGAACCGAATGCTCTAGCCAGCTGAGCTACGCCGCCGTAAGAAGTGGCGGAGAGAGGGGGATTCGAACCCCCGAGACGTTTTAGGCGCCTACACGATTTCCAATCGTGCTCCTTCGACCAAACTCGGACATCTCTCCATGCAGTAAAGTATTGTGTGTATAGTTTCGCACAGCGGCGACATGAGCTAATATAACATGTGCCCCATCCAGATTCAATCTCCAAATTCAGCAAAAAACAGACAAATTCTTTACACCGATCCCAATTATCATTCTCTATCTTGTCCACACTTCTGTTTTCATACTGATGAAGAAACCTCATCCGCAGTGCGGATGAGGTTTCTCTTGATCGCTATGTTTAGGCAACATCGTACCCGGCGTCTTCAATCGCATCACGCATCTTGTTCAGATCGTACTTGTCTGCATCGTAGGTGACCGCGACGCGCCCTGCCTCCAAATCGACGTCAACGGCGGTTGCACCTGCCTCTTTCAGTGCGCTTTCCACCGCGCTTTTGCAATGACCACAAGACATGCCTTGTACATCAAACGTAAATGATGTCATCGTTTCTCTCCTCCATCGCTCTAAATATATTGGTGTTGACTCTATGCTTTACGCGTCGATGTTGACGCGTTTCAGCCGCAAAGCGTTGATGACGACCGACACGGAACTGAACGCCATCGCTGCGCCGGCTACCCACGGCGAGAGCAGACCTGCCGCCGCGATCGGGATGCCGACCACGTTGTAAGCCAGTGCCCAGAATAGATTTTGTCTGATGTTGCGGATCGTCGCTTTCGACAGGCGAACGGCTCGTGCCACACCTTCCAATTCGGCCCCCATCAGCGTGACGTCTGCCGCTTCAATCGCAACGTCCGCTCCGGTGCCGACCGCGATCCCGACATCGGCCATCGCCAGAGCGGGAGCATCATTGATTCCGTCCCCAACCATCGCGACACGCTGGCCCGCGCTTTTGTAGCGCTTGACGGCGTCCGCCTTTTCCTCGGGCAACACTTCTGCTAACACTTCATCCACTCCGACCTGTGCTGCGATCGCCTGCGCCGTCTTGTGATTATCGCCGGTGATCATCACCACTTTCAGACCCATCCCCTTCAGTTCGGCAATCGCTGCCTGCGACGACTCTTTCACCGTGTCTGCCACTGCGAGCAGACCGCTGACCTGTCCGTCCACCGAGAGGATCATCACCGTCTTCCCGTCACTTTCCAGACGCGCCAGCCCTTCCGTTGCGGCCGCATAGTCGATCCCCGCTTCCTGCATCAGGCGTCGCGTGCCGATCAAGAGCTTGCGGCCTTGTGCAACGGCGCGCACACCGCGCCCAGTGATCGCTTCGAACTCCTCGGGGTCTTGCACTTCTCCCAATGATGCTCCCGCTTTGACAATCGCGGTTGCGAGTGGATGTTCAGAACGCTTCTCAGCAGACGCGGCCAGCAAGAGCAAATCCTGTTCGGAATGGAACTGGTCGCTGAGCAGCACCACATCGGTGACGGTCGGCTGACCTTTGGTGATCGTTCCCGTTTTATCGAGCAGGATCACACTTACTTTTTGTAAGTTTTCCAGATGCTCGCCGCCTTTAAACAGAATACCATTTTCCGCACCCTTACCCGTTCCGACCATAATCGAGGTCGGGGTAGCCAGACCCAAGGCGCACGGACAAGCGATCACCAGCACTGCCGTCGCGTTCATCAGCGCGATCGTCAGGGCATCTTGAAGTCCACCGTCTACCAAGAAGTACCAGACCACAAAGGTCAGCACTGCGATGCCGACAACAATCGGCACAAAGATACCGGAGATCACGTCAGACATCCGTTGGATCGGTGCCTTGGAGCCCTGAGCCTCTTCAACGACGCGAATGATCTGTGCGAGCGCCGTGTCTTGACCAACTTTTTCAGCCCTGAAGGACAACGCACCGTTTTTGTTCAGTGTAGCTCCGTATACCGGGTCGCCCGGCTTCTTGTCGATCGGAATCGATTCGCCAGTCAACATCGACTCGTCGATCGAGGATTGACCGTCCAGCACCGAACCATCGACGGGGATTTTTTCGCCCGGGCGCACCACGACGACATCACCGAGCACCACCTCTTCGATCTTCACTTCCAGCTCCACACCACCACGGACGACTCGCGCCGTCTTAGCCTGCATGTGCATCAGCTTTTTTATCGCATCGGAAGTTCGCGTTTTTGCCAGTTGCTCAAAGATCTTGCCCAACAGAATCAACGTGATGATGATCATACTAGTCTCGAAATAGACATGCTCTTCACCGCGCAAGATCAACCAAAGCGAGTAAAAATAGGCGGCAGAAGTGCCTAATGCCACCAGTACGTCCATATTCGCGCTTTTGTTGCGCAGGGCCTTGTAACCACCGACATAGAAGCTGTAGCCTGCGACAAACTGAACTGGTGTGGCCATCGCGAGCATCACCCACGGGTTCATCAGAAAATCTGGCAACAGGGTCGCCCCAAACATTTCGAACATACCGATCAAAAATGGGAGTGACAGCACCGCAGAAAAGATAAAGAGTGCAACTTGCCGCCTCCACAACTTCTCGCTCGCATTGTCCGTTCCCTCCTCTGCCAGCTCGCTTGCGCCAAAGCCGAGTCTTACGATACGTTGGATGATGTCCCCAGCCTGCAATTTATTTTCATCAAAAGTGACCGTCGCCCGCGCCATCGTCAGATTGACGTTCGCCGTTTCGACGCCGTCCATCTTGCTGACCACTTTCTCAATTCGGGCAGAACATGCGGCACAGGTCATCCCGGTTACCTGCAAGGTTACTTTTTGTTCACTCATCGTGCTCCCTCCTTCATCCTTTCAAAATTCAACCTCTCGAACCATACCCCCCTATAGTATGTATGATACGCCGAACAGAAAAAAGTGTCAACACGTCCCCAAAGAAATGGATACGAAAAGTATCCCCAGACCGATCCATCTTTTACAGATGAAAAAGAGCCAGAGAGGTCAATTCCTCCATGGCTCTTCTTATCTGGGTGTTGCTGTTTACGCTTTAAACTGTTCCATCATCGCATCGAGCGTCAGAGAAATCTTCTCCAATTCTTCTGCGACTAGCACAACCTCTTCAGATGCGGAGATCGCCTTGTCCGTCTCTACCGACATCTCTGCTGCTGCCGCGGACTGTTCGGATGCCGCTTCTTCGACGATGCGCACGATTTCGCTCATCGAGGAAACGCTCGTCGAGATCATTCCAAACTCTTCAGAAACTTGCTCGCCTTTGATGCGGATCTTTTCGGTCGTATCTTTGATCAGATTGGACTTTTCTGCGACCGCATCCGATTCGTCGCGAATCTTATCGAGGATCTGGGCGATCTTCGACGTCGCCGCCGCCGTTTCATCGGCCAGCGAGCGAATCTCCCCTGTGACCACAGCGAACCCGCGCCCCGCTTCCCCGGCGCGTGCCGACTCGATCGCTGCGTTCAACGCGAGCAGATTGGTCTGTTGCGAGATATTGACGATAATTTCAATAATCTGAGCGATGTTTTTCGTTTCTGCTTGCAGGTTTTTGACCTTTTCCGCATTATCGTGTGCGGTGATCAATGCATCGCTGGTCACATCCAAAATCTCCCGTACCCGGTCGGTGCCCGTATCGACCGACCGTTTCACTTCTGTGTTCTTATCGGACAGCGAGGTCGAGTACGCGCTGACCTGCTGTGCGAGGCCCGCCACGTTTTGAATACCGACCGCAGTCTCCTGCAGAGCGGCCGAAGCATGGTTTGAAGAAGTGGCCACCGTTTTTGCTTCCTGGAGCACCTCTTCTGCGGTGCGTTGCAATTTTTTAGACAGCGTGCGCATCGTTTCGGTCGCCACCGACAGCTCATCATTGCGAACCGAAATATCTGCGATCAACTCTTCGGTCTTGTCGCGTTCCGCTTTCAGCAAACCGCGTTGGGTAAATTCTTTGCGCAGTTCGCCTTCCTGTAAGTAGCAGGTGAACATGCCGGCAAAGTTGATCGAGAACAGGAAGAACACATCGGTGACCAATTGTATCGTCGATGTGGATGTTACAATGGCCACGCCAAGCCAAGCGGCAAAGATCGCCCAACCAATGATGGCGGCGTACCGAAAACGCAGGCGCGACATCGCAAAGATAAAAATGAACAACATCATCAACCCATAGTAAAGGAACGATGCCTGTGGTGCCAGATAGATCATGTACACCACACCAAAACCGGAAAGGGTCGGGAACAACATCAGCAACGGCTGCATCCAGCGCTCAAAGTATTTTGTATACGAGAGCACGAGCGCAAGCACCGTAAACGGAAGTATCAAACCAAAGCGGATCAACCAAAATTGATTTTTCACTTCTGGAACCAGCCACGCGTCAAACGCGGCGAAGATGAGCGACAGTCCAAGGCCCATCATCAAACCCATGCGTGCCAGATTGATAGATTTCAGATAAAAATCATGTTGAAACGCTATCTCTTGCAGTCTTTTTTCATTTGTCACGTTTCCACCCCTACGCTATAAATCACTCTATCCTAATTATAGCGTTTTTTCACATCATTTCCATAACAAAAAACCGGAGAATTAATCCCCGGTTCACAATTTAGGCGTTTGCCTTTTGCACGGATCGACGCTGGGTCAGCGCGTAGCCGTAATAGATCAGTCCGATCCCGATCGAATTGGCGATCGGCAGAGCTTCTGGCAAGTCGAGTCGTGTAAACGTCCCGCCCATCGCGATGATCAGCGAGCCGATGCCGATCCACAAGCCCGATTTCGACTTGCGAGCGAGCGCCGTAAAGAGAGCGCCGCCAATCAAGGCAATACTGCCTGGGATCGTCAAGATCGGTGAAAACACGCGTACTTCACTCGGTAACGCCGCACCACCGATTTCGCCTTGTGCTTCTTGCAGCACCGTCAGATCGACCGGAACGGTCAGCGCTTTGAACATCATCACCGCTGTGATCGCGATGATCAACAGCAGAAAGAGATGTGCCACTTTCGGCTTGACCGTAAAGTACAATTGACCGGCTCCAAGAAATGCGACGAGCGAAGCGGCCGACACGTACCACAGTCGGTAGATCGTTTCATCCCAGCCGGACAGATAGGCCCACGCGCTACCAAACGCACTGAACGTATAGAGGAAAAAGCCAATCAGCCAAGCGAGTTGCGCCATTTTCCGCTTTTCGATCCATTCTCTAAAGATCTGAATCGCAAAATATCCGGCGAGCAACGTCGCAAAGCTCCACAACAACAAGTTCATCTTCTGGTCCTTCTTTCTACGTGATCTTCAGCGAGACGACGCCCAGGACAGTCAAAATTCCGCACACCGTCACCAGCATCACCGCACGGAACGGGAGGGTCGCTCGCACAGCGGCATCCCCGCCACTGGCAGCCAACAGCCGCTTTTTCAAACGCCGCCCGACCAAGCCGAGCACGATGGTCGAAAGCAGGACGACCATACCGCCCCATTGCTCCATAAACAAAAGCCAGAACGGCTTCATGCTGCGTTCAATCCCCATCTGTTGAATCATGACACCACCAGAGAGCAATACGACCAGCGCGCTCGGATGCAACAGACGATTGGTCAGTTTCAAGTAAACCGAAATCTGTGCTTTGACAGCTTCGCCAGCACTTCGATTGATCATCAACAATAAGACACTTACCATCACCAAACCGCCCAGCCACAAAGCAAGACTGGTCAAGTGCAAAAAGAACAGCCACTCATACATCGATGCTCACCTCTTCTACGGTCCTCGAATCCGACACTAGTGTCGGATTGATTATGGCACAGCCTGACCGTGTCGTCAAGAACTCAAGTTTGTGTCTGCAAGCCGTGGAACAGCAGATCAAAAATCAATTCGCTCCACGCTTCAGGCGGGTGGCCTTCCGTTTTGGGTAGCAGGATCGAATGAAAGACTAGCGAAGCGATCAATGGAGTCGGCAGCTCGTTTCGGATGCGCTTTTGCGCTTTCGCCTTTTCGATCGCCGTTGTGACGAGATTCATCAAGCGATGATGACCCGCTTGTAGGGTGGACAACGCCGAGGTGACTTTTTCTGAAGCAGTTCCTGTGGCGCACAAAGCGGGCATCAGTTGGACGATCTTGTGAATCTGCGAGTAGGTGTGGAAAATACGGATCATCTCTTTGATCTGTAGCAGGGCATCCTCCTGTTCCATCAGACCGTCGCACTGGGCCAAGATGGCATCCATCACATCGGTCATGTAGACGGCGATCAGTTCATCTTTGGAGGAAAAATGGTCATACAGGGTGCTCCGCCCGACTCCCAACCGCTCGGATAGAACCGAAAAATTAACTCCCTCGTAGCCCTTTTCGAGCAACAATCGCTCCGTCTCTTTGATCAGGTCGCCTCGCGCCACTTTTTTCTTCACCACAGGCGACACCCTCCTTCTTTATACATGCTGCAAGGAACGCTTGCAGAGCAGACCTTTGATCGCAAAATAGTCAACTTCTTGGGGCAATGCCTCCTTGATCGGCTTGAGCGTTTCGGCGCCAAGTTCATCGATCACACGTTGAATCAACTCTTCCTGCTCGGGCGGGATAATCCGTTCCCATTGTACCGGCTGCCCTTCAGAAATGGCACGGATGATATGATCCTGTACGGTGATCGACTTGAGTTGGCGCTCCTGCGCCACTTCTGCTAAAGACAGCCCAGCCTGGAAGAGCTGATAGGACTTGAGATGGCTCGGTGTCTCCTCATCGTTTGCTACTGGTGCGTCAGGCAGATGCTTGCGGGGCGCAGCGCTTGCTCCGTGCTCCTTCGCATACGCTTGCAACAGTTCCAGAAACGGTTTTCCATACCGGACCAGTTTGCCTTCGCCTACACCTTTTATCGTCAGCAGGCCAGCTTCATCGGTCGGGCAGTAATCGCTCATCTCACGCAGCGTGCTGTCGGAGAAGATGATGTACGGCGGCACTTTTTCGCGCTGAGAAATCTCTTTGCGCAGTTCGCGCAACTGCTCGAACAGCTTGCTGTCTCCGCTTGGTGCCTGTGTCGGGCGCAAGCGAATTTTTTGCAGAATCTGGGCTTGTCCTTTTAGCACCGCGCCAGCTTTACTCTCAAGCCGCACCACCGGATATTGACCGTCGGTGAGCCCAAGGTACCCTTCGGCGATCAAGACGTGGATCAGGTCGGTGATCTCTTTTTCTTTGTAGGTTTTCATCAAGCCATATGTCGGCAATTTGTCGAAGCCGAACTGCAACACCTTTTTGTTCGACGATCCTTTTAAGACTTGAGCGACGAGCGATGCACCGAAGCGCTCCTTCATTCGATAGATGCAGGAGAAGATTTTTTGCGCCTCAACGGTGATGTCTTTCTCTTCGCTGTCATCTTTGCAGTTCGAGCAGACTCCACACGGTTCGACCGCTTCATCATCGAAATATTCGAGGATGTAGTTGCGCAGACAGCGGGTGGTGTGCGCAAAGTCCACCATCGACTGCAATTTCTTGTACTCGCTGCCTTTGCGTTCTTGTGCCATCACCGACTGCTCGATCAGAAACTTTTGCAACTGCACATCCTGCGGATGATAGAGCAGAATGCACTCGCTCGGCTCGCCATCGCGTCCGGCGCGGCCAGCTTCCTGATAGTACGACTCCATATTTTTAGGCAGGTTGACATGTAGTACAAACCGCACATTTGATTTATCGATCCCCATGCCGAACGCGTTGGTCGCGACCATGATGCGGATGTCATCATATAAAAACTGCTCTTGGTACGTTGACTTCTCCGCATCGCTCAGCCCAGCATGATATTTCCCCACAGCAAATCCGCGCACCAGCAGTTCAGCATGGAACGTATCGACCTCTTTGCGTGTCGCCGCATAAATGATGCCAGCCTGCTCACGAAACTGATGCAAATAGTGCAGGACAAAATCGCGTTTGTTCTCTCCGCGCAGGACTTTGAACGTCAGGTTCTCGCGATTAAACCCGGTGACAAACGTATAGGTCGGGTCGATGCCAAGAAGCTCGACAATATCGCGCGTGACCTCGGTGGTTGCCGTCGCAGTGAACGCGGTTACGAGCGGACGCACAGGCAGCAGGTCAAGCACCTTGGGAACGGCGAGATAGCTGGGGCGGAAATCGTGCCCCCACTGGGAGATACAATGCGCTTCATCGATGGCGATCATCGAGATCGGGAGCTCCTGAATCTGGGAGCGAAAACGTTCGGAGTCGAGTCGCTCCGGTGCGACATAGATCAACTTGTACGCTCCATGCCGAGCAGCCTCCATGCGCTCTTCCGCTTCGGACTGCGTGAGCGATGAATTGATAAAGGTAGCGGGGATGTCGAGGCTTGTCAGCGTGTCAACTTGGTCTTTCATCAGGGAGATCAGAGGTGAAATCACTAGGGTCACACCAGGTAGTAGGAGGGCTGGAATCTGATAGCAAATCGATTTACCTCCGCCAGTCGGCATAATCCCAAGCACATCGTGTCCGCTCAAGATGCTAGCGATGATCCGTTCCTGCCCTTTGCGGAAGGAATCGTATCCATAATATTTCTTGAGCAGGTGCAATGCTTGTTCAAACACGGGCAACGCCTCACTTTCCCCTCTATCCTACCACCACTCCTGCCAAAAGGAAACGAGACTTCCCGGCAGGTTCACCAGCTCTCCCCTCGCCTGTTGAGTCTGTGTTCGCAAGAGCGGTCACGATTGTACCTCACCGCTTGCCCGATCAATTGCAGAACAAAAAGGCGGCAAAGCCACCGCTGTGACTTTGCCGCCGATGCTCGTTTTCAGCTACGTTCCAAAAGTCAGCCAACTCTCCACGGTCCGCTTAAACAGCGTCCACATGCCAGCCTTGCTCACATCTATGCTGGCGACGAGATCCGCTTTGGTAATTTCTTGCCCTTCTTTTTTGATGACGACGGAGCCGAGCACCTGACCTTTTTTGATCGGAGCTTTCACTTCATTTAAAACGACTTCTTGCTGGTAGGCCGTTTTCTTGTCGCCCTTTTTCATCAGCACCCCGACCGTGTCATTGGTGACGATCGGTAAGTTTCGGACATCGCCTTTGTCGATCGCCACCTGTTGTACAACTTGTCCCGATTTGTACAGGACTTCCGATTTGTAGTTGGCAAACGCGAAGTCCATCATCTGCGAGATTTCAGCATTGCGCACAGGCGATGTCGGTGCACCCATCACTACGGCGATCACGCGAAACCCGCCGCGTTGTGCAGTGGCAGACAGGCAGTATTTCGCTTCGGCGGTGAAGCCCGTCTTCAGTCCGTCCATGCCGCTGTAAAAGCGCACCAGTTTGTTGGTGTTAACCAGCCAGAATGGCTTTTCACTCGTTTTGCGCAGGTAGTCTTGGTAGATGCCTGTATACTTGGTCACCGCGTCATGTTTCAACAGTTCCCGCGACATCAGGGCGATATCGTGTGCAGATGTGTAATGGTTGTCCACTGGAAGACCATTGACATTGCTAAAGTGGGTCGCCTTGCAACCAAGTTGCTCGGCGCGCTCGTTCATCAACTGCACAAACCCTTCTTCCGATCCGGCCAGATGCTCGGCCACCGCCACGGCTGCATCGTTGCCTGAAGCGACAGCGATCCCTTTGAACATCTCTTCGAGCGTCATCTCTTCGCCCGGTTCCAAAAAGATCTGGGAGCCGCCCATGCTGGCTGCGTTCTCGCTGGTGCGGATCTTATCGCTCCACTTCACTTTGCCGTTCTCCACCGCCTCCATGATCAACAGCATCGTCATCACTTTTGTCACGGAGGCTGGAGGAAGTTTGGCATTGCCATTTTTCTCGAACAGCACAGTTCCGGTGGCCTGATCCATCAGCACGGCCGATACCGATTGCTTGGCAAGGTCTACTTGCGCCGCCTTGTTATCTTTTTTCTCGGCTGCCGATGCCGAGCCTGTAAAAGATGCCATCATGAGTGCCGTCGCACACAGCAACGAAGTACACGTGCGGCCCAATCGTCTTTTGAGAGACATATCTTACCCTCCCTGGATCGTTTCAAGTTCAAGTCAGCAGTTGTAGCATGCTTCCATTTTCGCTTTTTTATTACAAAAAAATGAAAAAACCCCTCGATTGAGGGGTTCTGTTTAGTGTTGCGCGTCGAAACGCTCCCGATATTCTTCTTTGCTGAGACCAGATTTGGCCCGATAATGGTCGCTGTATTCGAACGTGGCACACAACGTTCCTTTGTTGGTGCCCACCACATCGTTTCCGTTCGAGGAAACTTCGATCTTCTCTGCGCTACACGCAGTCTCTTTATTGTACGTACACTCTTCTACTTGGCATTTCACTCCTGCTGGCATTCCATTCACCCCCTATGGAGTTTATTGTTGCCAGCAAAAATGCCCCGTATACCGGATGTATCGACCTAGACGAAACGCTCGATGCCCGATTTGGTCACGACGCCATAAATCAATGGCTGCACCGGCTGCCGTTCATCGGTCAACACATAGGCGGCCTGGAGGCGCGAGATCACCTCAGTCAGCCTGCTCTCGTCATTTACATACAGCGTTGCGATCGCCTCGTTCGCGGCAACCGCATCGCCCACTTTTTTGTGCAGAACGATGCCGACCGCCAGATCGACCTCCGAATCTTTCGTCTCGCGTCCCGCTCCGAGCAACATCGCGCAAGTACCCGCTTCTTCTGCGTGGATTTCCGCCACATAGCCCGCACGGCCTAACGTGACCGCAACTTGACGCTTCGCTTGCGGGAGCAAAGTCCGGTCGTCGATGACAGCCGGGTTGCCGCCTTGCGCTTCGATGAAACTGCGGAACGTTTCCAACGCCTTGCCACTTTGCAGCGAATCGACCAACATCTGCCGCGCTTCCTCCGCATTCGCCGCATGGTCGGTCGCGACCAACATGTAGGAACCCAGTACCAAGCACAGCTCGGCCAGATCGTCCGGACCTACTCCACGCAGCGTATCGATCGCTTCCTGTACCTCCAGCGCATTGCCGATCGCATACCCGAGTGGTTGCTCCATGCCGGAGATCACGCCGATCGTATTTCGCCCGACGTTGTTGCCGATGTCAACCATCGCTTTGGCCAGCTCAAAAGAGCCGTCTAGCGTTTTCATAAAGGCGCCGTCGCCCGTCTTCACATCGAGGACGATGGAGTCGGCACCGGAGGCGATTTTTTTCGACATGATCGAGGAGGCGATCAATGGAATCGTATCGACCGTCGCCGTCACGTCGCGCAATGCATACAACTTCTTGTCCGCCGGCGCGACCGAACCGGTCTGCCCGATCAGTGCGCAGCCATATTTGTTGACGTTCGCCACAAATTGGTCTTGTGGCATGTCGATCGAAAAGCCCGGAATCGCTTCCAACTTGTCGATCGTACCGCCCGTATGCCCCAAACCGCGTCCTGACAGTTTGGCGACCGGCACGCCGACAGATGCCACCAATGGCAAAAGCACCAGCGTCGTCGTATCACCGACACCGCCAGTGGAGTGTTTATCAACTTTGTTCCCATTGATGCCCGACAGATCGATCATATCGCCCGATTGCGCCATCGACAGCGTCAGTTCGGCCGTCTCCTCGGCGCTCATGCCTTGGAAATAGATCGCCATCGAAAGTGCCGACATTTGGTAATCGGGGATGCTACCGTCGGTAAACCCTTTGACGATATAGGCGATCTCCTGCTTGTTCAGCTGACCGCCATCCCGTTTTTTATGAATAATGTCATACATTCTCATGGTGTATCTCCCTTAACCTTTCACGATTTGCTTCAGGAAACTTTCCCCGAGACCGGTGCTTTGCACGCCGTAGTTCTCCGCAATCGTCGCGCCGAGATCGGCAAACGTGCTGCGGGTACCCAGATCGACATTCGCTTGGCCATTTTTGCTGTAGACGAGCAGCGGCACGTACTCGCGGCTGTGGTCGGTGCCCGGTGTGGTCGGATCGCAACCGTGGTCGGCCGTCAGCACCAACAGGTCGTCATCGTTCATCGCCGCCAAGATTTCCGGCAGGCGCGCATCGAAATCCAAAATCGATTTTGCAAACCCTTCCGGATCGTTACGATGCCCGTACAATGCGTCAAAATCGACAAGGTTGGTGAAGACCAAGCCTTTTTCCACCCGTTTCATCGATTCCAGCGTCTTGTCCACGCCATCCATGTTGCCATTGGTCGAAACTTTGTCATTTACGCCAGAGCCGCCATAGATGTCGTAGATTTTGCCAACGCCGAGAACTGCCAGACCTGCTTCATCCATTTCGTTCAAAACGGTGCGGCCAAAGTCGCGCGAATAGTCGTGGCGATTGGCAGTGCGGGTGAAATTGCCCGGTTCGCCTACAAACGGACGAGCGATGACACGCCCGACCGCATGTTCATCAACAAGCAGTTCGCGGGCAATTTTGCACATCGAATACAGTTCATCAAGTGAGATGATCTCTTCGTGTGCGGCGATCTGGAACACCGAGTCGCCCGAGGTGTAAATGATCGGAGAGCCGGTCTTCATATGCTCTTCCCCAAGGTCTTTGATGATCTCCGTGCCAGAAGCCGGATAGTTGCCGATCGTTTTGCGGCCGATGCGCTCTTCAAATTTTTCCATCAGATCGCGCGGGAAGCCCTCCGGATAGGTGGGGAGCGGCTTGTCAAGCTTGATGCCCATCATCTCCCAATGTCCGTTGGTCGTGTCTTTGCCCGCCGACAGCTCCGACATTTTGCCGTATGCGCCAGTCGCTTCCAGATCGGCGCGCACGCCTTCAATCGGATGAATCTTGCCAAGTCCCAGTCGCTCCAAGTTCGGAACGTTCAGCCCACCTACAGCTTTTGCAATATTACCAATGGTGTTCGATCCTTGATCGCCATATTCAGCAGCATCATACATCTCACCAATGCCGCAGCTATCCAATACGATAAAAACAATGCGGTTAAACGCCATGTTAAATCTCCTCCGCTTTTTGCTGGATACTCACAATTAGGGTATGTCTTTCCTGTCTTGTCCATTAATGTACCTCAAAGGACGGATGTCTGACAACTATTAGTTCAAAGAAAGAACCCCCATCCGATTGGTGAGGGTTATGCTAAGCACGTGGATGTGCTTTGGCGTACACTTCTTTTAAGCGTGATTTGGTCAAATGCGTGTAGATCTGGGTGGTCGAGATGTCGGCATGACCGAGCATCTCCTGCACCGCACGCAGGTCCGCACCGTTTTCCAACAGATGAGTGGCGAATGAGTGTCGTAAAGTGTGCGGAGTGATCTCTTTATCAATCCTCGCAGAGTGCGCATATTTCTTGATGATTTTCCAAAAGCCTTGACGAGACAAGCGCTGTCCGTGATGGTTGACAAACAGAGACTCTTCCATCTGGTCGCGGAGCATCTTGCCCCGGCTCTTGAGCAGGTAGTCGCCCACCGTGGTCAATGCGACCGAACCTAGCGGGATAATGCGCTCTTTTGAGCCTTTGCCGTAACATTTGAGAAAACCCATGTTGATGTTGACATCAGAAATGTTCAAGGACACCAGCTCGGAGACGCGGATTCCAGTTGCGTAGAGCAGTTCGAGCATCGCTTTGTCGCGGATGCCAGCAATCGTGCCTGTATCTGGCCCTTCGAGCAGCGCTTCGACCTCAGCGACCGAAAGCACCTTGGGCAGTCGCTTCTCGATCTTTGGCGACTCCAGATTGGCCGTCGGATCACCGTCGATCAATCCATCGCGCAACAAAAAGCTATAAAACGCACGCAGGGAAGCCAGATTGCGTGAAATGGTCGAAGTTGCACGACCCTTACGCTGCAGTTCGGCCAGATACGCGATGATATTGGCGCGACGCGTCTGGTTGAGATCTTGGATGCCGCTTCGGTCTAAAAAGCCCACATACCCGATCAGGTCACGCTGATACGACTCGAGTGTATTCAGCGCGAGTCCTCGTTCAACTGCTAGGTAATGAATAAATCGCTCGATCAGCCTGTCCATGTAACGACCCCTTTTGCCCATGCTTGACCCCATTAAAATTCGGCAAAGTCGGTCAAAATCCTTCCGTTCTACAAAAGTTATGTAAAGAAAACTATTCCCCAATTTCAAAAAAAAGGTTGAGCCGATACAGGATTTCGTCATACGAGTGATCCGGCGTTACTGGCTCATAACGCGCATCGACCTTTACCGCATCCCCGCCGATCGGTTCTTTGTATTTATTGGCAGGTTCGATCATCGCCTGCACGATCATTAGCACTTTGAAGCAGATGAAGCTGAAAATAATCGTAAAGATGATCAAGCGCAAAAAGCGCGACAATTGGCGGAGCGATATGATCACCTCTTGTCCCCTCCTCACAAAAAGACCTGATTGCCCGTTACAAACACTGTATGGACAGGGACGAAAAAAAAGAAGAGGCATTTCTGCCCTTCTTCGTGATGCATTCGTTATGCGATTACCGAAGCCAGTTCGGTGTAGTCGTAACCCAGTGCGGTTGCAACCGCTTCATACGTTACTTTACCGTTGACAACGTTGACGCCTTTCGCCAATGCCGCGTCGTCTTTCGCCGCTTGCGCCCAACCTTTGTTAGCCAGCGCCAGTGCGTAGTTCAGCGTCACGTTGGTGAGCGCCAGCGTCGAAGTGCGAGCGACTGCGCCCGGCATGTTCGCCACTGCGTAGTGCACGACGCCATGCTTCAAATAGGTCGGCTCGGAGTGAGTGGTCACGCGGTCGCTCGTCTCGATGGAACCGCCTTGGTCGATCGCAACGTCCACGATCACAGAGCCCGGAGCCATTTGTTTGACCATGTATTCTTTGACCAGTTTCGGAGCGCGCGCGCCCGGGATCAAGACCGAACCGATGAGGAGATCCGCTTGGCGAACCATCGACTCGATGTTGTAGGAGTTGGACATCAAGGTGCGCACGCGGCCATCGAAGATATCATCCAGTTGGCGCAGACGAGTCGAGTTATTGTCGATGATCGTAACGTTCGCGCCAAGGCCCAGTGCCATTTTCGCCGCGTTGGTACCGACAATACCGCCGCCGATGATCACGACATTGCCCGGCAGAACGCCCGGTACACCGCCGAGCAGGACGCCTTTACCTCCCCACGGCTTTTCAAGGAATTGCGCGCCGATTTGCACGGACATGCGGCCTGCCACTTCGGACATCGGAATGAGCAGCGGCAAGGAGCGGTCCGGCAATTGGATCGTCTCATAAGCGATTGCGATCACACCGTTCTCGATCAGCGCTTTGGTCAATTCCGGCTCCGGCGCGAGATGCAGGTAGGTAAACAGGATCAGCCCTTCGCGGAAAAAGCCGTACTCAGGCGCGATCGGTTCTTTTACCTTCATGATCATATCGGCGGTGCTCCACACTTCCGCCGCAGTTTCGAGGATCACCGCACCTGCGTTTTGGTAGTCTTCGTTCGTGAAACCGCTACCAATACCAGCGCTCGTTTCGATAAATACGTTGTGACCGTTGATGCGCAGTGCTTCTACACCAGCCGGCGTGATGGCGACACGGTTCTCATTGTTCTTAATTTCCTTCGGAATTCCAACGTTCATAATTATGTAGGCCCCCTTAGTTGCGAGCATTGCTCGTCCATTCACACTGATTCATTATGCAATAAATATGCCAAGTTGATTCAACTTGGAAACTTGTCCAACTAAGTACCGATTTAGTCTGACATCAAGCAGAAAAGAGGATACGGAGCCTGCAATCGCTCTGCAAATTTTAGCACAGTCTACAAAAATTGCAGGCAACTTTTTGCAGGGTTACTCCGCTTCACTCTGGCAATTTTCGCAATAGCCAAGAAAGCTGACACGATGATCGACAATTTTAAACTTGTGATCGCGCTCGACCCGTTCCTCAAGATCGTCGAGCATGTCTTCGATCTCCGACAATGAGCCGCACTTTAGGCAGATCAAATGATGATGGTGGTGCGGATGGTCGTCGGTGCGGAATTCGTAGCGTGCCACACCGTCACCGAAGTTTAGCTTCTCGATGATCTTCAAATCGCAAAGCAGGTCGAGAGTTCGGTAGACAGTTGCAAGGCCGATGTCGGGCGACTTTTGCTTGACCAGCATGAAAATCTCTTCCGCACTCAGATGGCTCTCTTCATTTTCCAAAAGCACACGAAGAGTCGCCTCGCGCTGAGGGGTCAGCTTAAACTGCTCCGAGTGGAGTTGTTTTTTGATCTGTTCGAGTCTCTCTTGCATCTCCTGCCCCCCTTAGCGGTTTTGTTAACATCCAATTGTCTAAATCCTTCCTTATTATATTCAACCGTTTTAGACGTGTCAAACTTTTGCCAGCCGTCGAAACTGTCCCTCCTACGCTAACCGCTTGAGCAGGTTTTTTACCGTTTTTTGGACCGCCTCTACACCTCGTAATGCGAGTCGGACGGCAGAGCGTTTGCGATGTCAACCACAGCAAGGTACACGATGTGCTGGCCTCGTTCGGTCAGCTTTTACTTATGCCTCCAAAAAAATCGCTCCCGCTTCTTCGTAAGTCTAGGTTCGACTTCTCAGAATGGGAGCAGTTAGCATTTTCCAATTTTCTGTACCGTTTAGAATTGCTGATAGGAGAATTTTTGGATCAATTTTACCATCTCGTCGAACGAATCTGGTTGCACCGGGTCGTCGAATGCGAGTTTGTTGCGACCGACATGTCCGCACGCTTGGCAGCGGTGGATGACCATGTGCCCCTTTTTCTTATGCTCTTCAAAGCCGATCGGCACAAGCATGCCGCCGCAATTGGCCGCCCGATCCCCCGGATTGATGTCGAGGTGCAACGAGTGAAAACAGTTGGGGCAGTGGTTGCGGCAAGATCCTTGCGCTAATGGTTTGACCTGCGTTTTGCAGTTCAAGCACTCAAATTCTTCATTGATCACAGTAAACATACGGCTCATCAGTCAGTAACGCTCCTTGCCTTCTACACCTGCGGCACGATCAATCGCATCAACGACGGCGAGAGATAGCCTTCTACGAAGGCCGCCACGACCATCACGACGGCGACCGCCGCGATCAGCCCGGTGTACGAGAGAAAATTTCGATAGAGCAACGTTCCGGCACCGCCGCGCTGCTGATGGGTAAATCTGCTGCGGACCAGCATCAAGGAAAAGGAGATCCCCGCCACACCGCACAAGATCAGCGCCGGAACGTAGATTAAATTTTGTGGCAAGATCGCAGCCAGTGCAAACAGCAGGCCCTGCCCTTTGAACTGCGACACGATCACGCCGACCGAAAAGCCGACGACAAATCCTTTGATAAAAATATAGATGACGATGACAGGCAGTCCGATGATCGACATTCCCAAGATCCAGAGTAGACCGACCGTCTTCAGGAAAGATGCTGCCGAATGCCAGGTGATCTCCGACGCGGTGGTGCCTGTCTGATCAAGAGAAATCGCATTGAAAAAACCTTTTAATGATTCATTGAGCGAGGTCACCTGGTCCTCAGCCAAAGCACCGACGACGATGGCGCCAAACAGCACCCCGATCATAAAAAGCACCGATGTGAAGACAAACAAACTTAGGTGATCCCGCATGTATAAGGACGATGCTTGTTTCCAGTCGCCAAACATAGCTAGCCCCTCCTCCTCCGACTTGTCCGATGCTACAGTCTATGTCGGAGGATGCAAGACTATGAATCTGATCGACTCTGCTTTCAGGAGAGGATTTTTCCGTAGATTCCGCCACCGCCCGTGGCGATCGCAAGTTGTCCAGCGCGCGCGAGCACGATGTCCCGCGCGATCTTGGGTCCTACCACCTCATGCAACTGCTCTTCGGTCGCTCGATGCAGGACGTTCATCTCGGTGCCAAAATGGTCGAGTAGCTTGTCGATCGTCTTTTTGCCGACCTTCGGGATGAAATCGAGCGGAATTTGATAGAAGTAAGGTGGGCGGTGCGGCGGGTGCATCGGCTCTGTGCGGTTCGCAATGGAGCGGATGCGGTCGAGCACTCCGCGCACAATTTTCGTTCCACCACATGCCGGGCAGGACAAGTTTTGGATCGTCGCCGTATCGAGCAGCTCGTCACAGGCGAGGCAGTACGTGCGATGGTATTTGCCGAGTAGCGGATCGAGTCCATAGTTGGCGACCACCTCGCGCCCCTCCTGCCGCAAGAGCGCTTTTTTCACTTCTGAAAAAGTAGGGGCGGCCAGTCTGACTTTGTTGTACTCTCGCCCAATCTTGGCCAGGGAATGCGCATCGGAGTTGGAGACGAACGTGATGTCTGACAGCTCCGAAAACAGGTCGGCCATCGCAGAGTCGGCTGAAAGTCCAAGTTCCAAAGCGGTCACCTGTTCCAGTTCCACCATCTCCGACAGGCGAGGTACGCAGTTGCCGAGTACGCTTTTGTGCGGCGTGAAGGCATGGTTGATGATAAACAGGCCACCTAGCTCCGTGCACTTTGCTTGCAGTTCGAACGAGGTACAGCGCGCGCGCTGTGAGGACAGCACTCGATTGGTGACCCGCTCGCCCAACCAGTCAGAAAACTCGCGCATCGCGGTGATGTCCCGCATCCAGATCCCGAAATGTGCGGCCCCACCATGCGGTCCCGATGTCTCCACTTCCGCACCGAGCAACAGCGTCGTCCGACCCTGATAGTCGTAGCCACCTCCCGGCAACTCCGTCATGATCCCCTCGCGAACAAACGCTTCGATCTCATCTAATACGGGCGGCGATACCGCGTCGATGATCCCGATGATCCCTACACCTTTGCGGTCGGCCGCCTCGCGGATGATTTCAAAAAAAGTCAGGTCTTTCCCCGCTGTTATTTTCACAGGACGCCCGTCTTTCGTGCGCCCGATGTGGATATGTAGGTCTAAGAAGTATTCGCGAAGCTCCGTGGTCATCGCTTACGCTTTCCCCTGCAACGCCCGCTCACGAAGCCACCAGTAGACACAAGCCAGCGTTTTGGCGTCGTAGATCTGCCCGTCAGCGATCATCTGCTGGACCTCATCTGCCGTCACTGCGAGCACGTCTAAAAATTCGTCATCATCGAGGTTTTGCTTCGTCAGCGTAAGACCGGTCGCCACATAGGCGTGCATCAGTTCATCGGCAAAACCTGGCGACGTGTAAAAAGAGGCGAGATGTTTCCATTCCTTCGCAACATACCCCGTCTCTTCTTCCAATTCACGCTTCGCCGACTCCAGCGGATTCTCGCCGCGCTCCAGTTTCCCGGCTGGAGTTTCGATCAGCACGCGCTCTGTCGGTTTGCGAAATTGGCTGACCAGCAGAATTTTGTCCTCGTCGGTAATCGCCAGCACCGTCACCGCGCCCGGATGCAGCACCACTTCGCGCAGCGCTTCTTTTCCGTTTGGCAACTGCACCGTCTGCACGGTGAGATCGATGACCTTGCCTTCGTAAATCGTCTTCGAAGACAGCGTCTTTTCTATCAAATGATCGTGAGACAACTTTTCTCCTCCTCCGCTTGGTATATCGCTTCTACTCCCGGAATAGACTGAGAACATCATAGTCAGTTCGGGAGGGACAACCCTTATGGTCAAAACGTACATGACAGAAAACAGGTTGCGTCTGGTTGGCAGAGCATGGGAGATTCGCGCTGTCCTCCGCACGATCGCAAGCAACAGCAACGCGACGCTCAGTCAGTTTTTATCGGCCAACAACGCACCTGCAGAAGACCGCACGGCATGATGCCGGAGCGGTTTTTTGATGAGGCGGGACGTCCATTCGCCCGCTGCCCCCGCCGCAAAGAAAAAGGCAGGATCTTCTTGCAGCGTGCGCCCCATCGTCCTCAATGGTACTTGAAAATGGTTGGCCGCGTCCAGTATCGACCTTCCGCTGACCCCGACAAGTTGGTGCTTGTCATGCAGATTGGCGCTCCTGATCTGCTTGAAGATCTGAGCCGTCTCTTCGTCTGTCAGATTGGGGAGCGGAACGGTGGCTTTGGCGAGCGCGACCTGTCCTAACGCGGTCAGGGTGTGGTGTGAGATACCTTGATGGCGTGGTCGCGGATCGGCAAACGAAAGGCGCGGCACGACGATCGGATCACCCCCGAGCGTATGCACCGCATTGACCACCTGCCCGACTTCGATCCCGGTGTGACCGTATTTGGTGGCGGTGCCGACGATGCCCGGCCCCATCGCGACGATGATCACGTCCGCTTCCATCGCGTGTTTCGCTGCCAGCAGTCCTGAGTAGAGGTTGACCGCTTCCAGATCGCCGCCATATGCATGTCCTACGGTGACGGTGCCGCTGAGCAACCCGAGTTCTTTCAAGGCGCGCACCGTCTTGGAAAAAGCGATCGGCAACGCCGCTCCGTCTGTCATCACATACGCGATCCTGCATGGCGCCTGACCGCTCTGCTTCAACTCATATTGCAGCGACATGGCGACTGCCGGTACCATCGAGTGCAGTTCGCAAATCACTACAGGGACATGATCCAGCGACTCGTGCGCAACAATGTGTTCATGCAGTGGATGATCCTGCTCCTCGACCGCATGCACCGCCCGCTGCAATGGTGTATAGCGCAGTTTCATGATGTGGCCGGGCAACTCGGTTGCATCGTGGTTGCCCAAGCCCGCTTTTTCCCATGCGCTGACGACAAAATGCACTCCTCCTGTGCCAAGACCAAGCCGGACACCTGTCGTGTTGAGCAAAACGGTATCGCCAACTTCAGCCCGCACACACACGTCCTGTTCTTCAAAGGCACGCTCGCTCTTGCCGTTGAGGTCCACGAGCAATTCCCGGCCACCTCCCATTTCGCCGATCACCGCCCTGACAGTGCCTCGCTCGAATCTTCGCTTCATGAGGATTTTACCTCCGTCCGCTCTGCAGCCGTCTGGATGATGCCGATCACCAGGCGGGTCGCGTCGATCAAGTCTTGCACCTTGAGATTTTCCTCGACCGTGTGGTCCTTATTCGCACCAACGCCCAAGTTGACGGCCGGAATGCCTTTGGCGTTAAAATTGTTGGTATCACTTCCACCCCCGCGCGGTGCCAATTTCGGTTCGAGCCCCGCGCTGCGCACGCCTTCCATGGCGAGGCGAACCACTTCGTCCTCTTCTGTCAGATTGAAGCCGAGGTAAATTTTCTGCTCTTCAAAATCCATCCTCGCCCCCCACTTCTGAACGGCCAAGTCAAAGGCGGTCCGCACCTTTGCCAACTGTTCGCTCAGCTTTTGGTCATCTCGGCTTCTGACCTCCCCTTGTATTTCACAGCGATCACAGACGATGTTCGTGCGTTCACCGCCTTGGATGATGCCGATGTTGATCGTGGTCTCGTCATCGATTCGCCCCAACTTTAACTTGGAGATCGCATCGGCTGCGACGGAAATCGCGTTTAAACCGTCCTCCGGATTGACACCGCTGTGCGCCGCTTTTCCATAGATGCGCACTGTAAAATCAACTTCGGTCGGTGCCATCGTGATGATCGTATCGGGTGGACCGCCCGAATCCATCACAAAAGCGTATTGCGATTTGATCTCCTTTTCTTCCAAATAGAGCGACCCATACAGCCCGGTCTCCTCTGCAATCGTAAACACAAACTGCAAATCTCCATGCTTCACATCATTGTCTTTCAAAAAACGAATCGCTTCCAAAATCGCACAAATCCCCGCCCGGTCGTCCGCCCCAAGGATCGTTTTGCCATCCGTGTGGATCACCCCATTGTCGATCTCCGTCTTGATCCCTCGATTGGAAACGACCGTGTCCATGTGGGCGGTGAACATCAGCGGCGGAACGCCCTCCAGATCGCCTTTCAAACTGGCGATCAGGTTGCCCGTCTGCGTCCGTTTCCCGAGACTCTCGAGCGTCCCGTTCCCCACTCCATGACTGGCTAATGCACCAGCGCTATCCTCATGCACCTCAAGACCCAATTCCTTTAGCGCCTTCAGCAAATAATCGGCCATCAGCCGCTCCTCATGCGATGGTGTGTCGATTTTGACGAGTTCTAAAAAGCGATCGACCACCTGCTGTTGATTCAATTGCATGCAAAGCCCCCCTTTCAGCACCTAGTATGACCTGAATTTGACAGGGATAAGCGGCTCAGCCGCAAAGACAAGTGACCACGCTTATCGGGATCTTCGAAAAATGGTAGTATTGAACAAAAGCAACAGATTTCATATCGAGTGGGGGAATAGCTCATGAGCACTACACCTTTTCGAGTTGGCATTATCGGACTTGGCGCGATCGGTGAACGCTTGATCAAAAGCTTCACCATGCACCCTGCAACCACGGTGGTGGCGGTCACCGACGTGCTGGCAGACCTCGCCATGCAAAAATCGAATGAACTGGGCGGCATCCCGTGGTTTACCGATCACAAAGCGATGTTGCAAGAAGCGGAGTTGGATCTCGTCTACCTGGCCGTCCCTCCGAAGTACCACCACCGCATCGCCCTCGATGTTCTGGCTGCCAACAAAAATCTGTTCTGTGAAAAACCGCTGGCCAACTCGTTGCAAGAAGCCAAGGAGATGATGGAAGCGGCAACGACGGCAGGCGTGTTACATGCCATCAATTTCCCCTTGCCTTACACGCAAGGATGCAACAAATTTCGCACCTTGCTCGCAGAGGGCTACCTCGGTACGCTGCGCCGCTTGGAGGTGCACACCCATTTTCCACAGTGGCCTCGTGCTTGGCAACAAAACGATTGGGTCGGCGGTCGTGAACAAGGCGGGTTCGTGATGGAAACGGGCGCGCACTTTGTCCACTTGCTCCAAACTGTGTTCGGGCCGCTCAACGTACTCTCCAAAACGCTAGAGTTCCCAGCCGACTCGACCCGCTCCGAAACGGGCATCCTCGCCCAGTTAGAACTGGAAGACGGAACGCCGGTTCTCTACGACGGACTCGCGCAACTGGCCGGTTCGGAACGCGTCTCCTTCACCGCATACGGATCGGCAGGCACCCTGCGCCTGACCGATTGGCAAACACTTGAGGGCGGCAAATTGGGCGAGCCGATCCTCCCACTCCAAACGGACGATATAGACTCTACAAATGTCGTGCACAATCTGGTGCGCGCGCTGCAAGGCGAGTCTGCGCAACTGTACGACTTCCAAGCAGGCTACGAGGTGCAGGTCATCTTAGAATCACTGCGCAACTCAGAAGAATAGGACAAAAAGAAAAACAACTCGAGCAGCTCTCGAGTTGTTTTTCTATAACGTAGATCAAGTTACTCCGGGAACAGCACTTCGAACATACCGCTGTGCTGGAGGATCGTAACGTTGCCAGGCTTCACTTTCAGCACCGCAACGTCCAATTTGACGCGCATCGTATCCAAATATTCTTCATCCACCTGACCACCGCCACTTACCTTTACACCTTCGACTTCGGTCTCTTGGCCTTCGGTAAGGGACAAGTTCTCAAGTAAATGGTACAGGTCGGAGAAGACCTCAATATTTTGAGTGAATACCTTGAGTACGTTCATTGTCATGTCGATCAAACACCTTCCTTTCGATCATTCCTTCAGTCTGCCCAACGATTGCGATTGCACATACCCCAAGTGTCAGGTCGCAACCGCCTCCTTCTTCTTTTCGTCACCCAACATGGAAATTCCTACAGAGACGAAAATCAAGACACTGCCAATGATGAACGAAGCAGTCAACTGCTCCCCGAGCATCAACCAGCCAAGAAAGGAGCCAAAGATCGGCTGTACAAAGAAAAACAGGGCGGCCGTGCCCGCATCCAGCAGCTCAAAACCTTTCGCCCAGAGGAAAAACGCGACGGCAGTTGAGATGATGGCGAGGAACAAAATCCCCCAGACGATCAACGGATCATCTAGCGGCAAGGTAAAGCCTTCCACCGAAATCTCCCACAGTGACAATGGCAAGGTGAACAACACCCCAAATACGGTCGCCCAGAACGTGACGGTAAGCGGCGTATAGCGCTCCGTCAGCGCTTTGCCAAGCACCGAATAGAGCCCCCACGTCACCGCCGCGATGACGAGAAAAAGGTTGCCGAGCAGATTGCTGCCATCTCCCGACCCATGATCGTAGCCGATGACGATCAGCACACCAAGCGTCGCGACGAGCAGCGCACCGATTTTTTTCCCGCTCAGTCGCTCTTTGAGCAACAGCCATGCGAACAGGGCGATGCAGACCGGAGAAGCTGAAGTGATCACTGCGCCCATGTGGGCGGTGGAGAGATGAGTGCCAATAAATTGGGTGGAGATTGAGATCGTGTAACCGACCAAACCGTAGCGAGCCAGTTTGCCCCAATCCCCTCTATGTACCTTGTCACCGCCTAAAAGACGCAGGACCAGCCCCAAAACGATCGCGGCGATCGCAAAGCGCACGACCACCAAGGTCAGTGCTGGCACATAGGCCAACACATATTTTGAAACGACGTATGTACCGCCCCAGATCGCAGCTGCGGCAGCGAGGCAAACCGCTCCAAATAGCTTCTGCATCTCAACCGATCTTCGTGCCGTTTGGCACCTGATGGTCCAGGTTCATCAGCACAACGTCACCTTCGGGCAGCACAGCGCCTAACACCAACACTTCCGAAACATAGCCAGCGATGCGCCGCGGCGGGAAATTGACGACGGCTGTCACCTGCCGACCGACCATCTGCTCTGGCGAATAATGAACGGTAATCTGCGCGCTGGAGCGCTTGATTCCGATCTCTGTGCCAAAATCGATCTCCATCTTGATCGCCGGCACCCGCGCCTCCGGAAACGGTTCCGCTCGAATCACCGTACCGATGCGCAGATCCAATTTTTGAAAATCGTCAAACGTTGCCATGTTTTCTTCCTCCATCTTTTCACCACTTCCACCCATTCCAGATCAATTCGCCCCAGCTATTTAGCGCAAAGAAAAGATTCACCCCGCTCAAAAATTAGCGTAGCAAGCGCACATTTATCTTTTGTCCGTTGCGCAGGCCGAGTACCGAACCGAGTCTGGAGGCAACCACGAACAGCCAGGCGAATCCGTCGTGCAGGCTCCCAGAGCTGATCTTGCCGATCATCCCTCCGATGCCCGAGAAAAGGAACCGATCAAGCCGATCAGCACGTATACTGTCACATCCACATCGGTCAATCTGGAATCTCCTTACTAAACCGCAACTCTTACATGTAGTGTAGCACAAGTGGAAATTGTCTGTACGCTTGCACTTTCACTTGTCAGCCGGGAGACCACCCTTTATAATACCAAGTATAAAGATAGGGATATGGTGATAAAGATGAACGCTTGGCAAAGGTTTTGGAAACCGCTGACCGGCCGCTGTCCCTATTGCAGTGACAAACTGCTGACAGCACCGTCCGAAACGGGATTTGGCAGCCGCTATCGGCTCTGCCCAAACCAGCACTATGTAGAAGAAACTGTACCTGCGGCCGATACGGTGCTCGTCTATGAGCTGAACGGTGCCGTCATCGACCATCCAGTTTTTACTGAGCTCGAACCAGACAATTTTAAAGTATAAATGCAGACGGGGTGCTGACCTAAGCATCCCGTCTTTTTGTCAGGGTTCAGGCATGGTCAGCGTTGACGGACAAGATCAGGATGCGCGAAAATAGGCTCGGGAGGAGGCGATCGAACGGATGGTCATTGAGATTTGTGAGACCAATGAGACTGCCAAGCTGATCAATCAGTTGCGCATCACTTTTCACGATGCAGACATTGTCGCCTATGCCTGTCTGAACCGCTGCGCCGGTTGTTTCCTCTGTTACGTCGCCCTCATCGATGGCGTGTTGATCGAAGCAATTTCTGCCGAACAGCTCCTTCATAAGATCCTTGCCAGTCTACAAACGTCACAAAGCAATTGATCCAAACCAAAAGCACCCGTCTTTCGACAGGTGCTTTTTGCATGCGCTTATTCAAATTTAAATCTGTTGACGGCACGGTTCAACTCTTCCGCCAACTGTGCGAGTTCGTGCATCGATTCGGCGAGCGTGGTCATCGAAGCCCCCTGCTCCTCAATGGCGGCCGCGACCTCTTCGCTTGAAGCTGCCGTCTGTTCCGAGACAGCCGCAATCGAACGAAATTCCGCTTCGACACCGCTTGTTTCTGTTGTCGCATCGTCGGTCAGGCGGTGAACGTTCGCAATTTCCCGGGTCACCTCGGTCAGCCCCTTGCTAACAATTTCAAACGCCTGTTCCGACTCCTCGACTGCGCGGTTGCCTGCTGCAACAACAGTCAGACCTTGCTGCATATCAGCGATGCTCACTTCGACCTGTTTGCGTATCTCCCCGATTAACAGGCCGATTTCTTCGGCCGCTTTCCCCGATTGCTCGGCAAGTTTGCGCACTTCGTCAGCAACGACAGCAAACCCTTTGCCTTGCTCACCAGCGCGTGCCGCTTCGATGGCCGCGTTCAGTGCCAAGAGATTGGTCTGGGCGGCGATCCCACCGATCAGATCGACGATGTGGCCGATTTGTTGCGACCGTTCCCCCAAACGATTCATCGTCTCCGCCGTTTGTTCCACCTGCGTGTGAATCGAATTCATCTCGGTTCGAGTTTGGCTCATCGTACGTCGTCCAAGCAGGGTCGCTGCGTCCACATCTTTAGCATGCTGGCTTAATTCGGCTGAGCGCTTTTGGATTTCCTCTAGCGAATGTAGGGCCGTGCCCAGACGTTGGTTGGCGCGTTGCAAGGCATCATTTTGTGAATCGCTCCCCATCGCCACCGCATCGACCGACTGTGTGACCTGATCGGCCGCAGCCGATGCCTCCTCGGTGCCTTGTGACAGCGATTCGGTTAGTCCAGCAACCCGCGAGGCCGTACCTTTAGCTATCGTAAGCAGATCACCAATATTTTTTATCATCAAGTTGTAATGTTCGCGCAACTGAGACAGTTCGCCAGTTGCCCTGACCGGTTCGGCCAACGTTAGATGACCATCCGACGCACGTCGCAACCCGTTCATCACCACCGTCATTGGTCGAACGATCGAGTTGGTGCTAAACGATGCGATCAACACAGCGAGCAGGATCACGACCAGTGCGAGTCCGATGCTGTAAAGTTGGTTTTCCAGTTGTACCGCGACGATCGCTTCCCGTGACTTGGCGATGCGCAGCACTCCGAGCGTTTTAAATTGATCATAATCGGTCAACGGCACGTATAAAAAATCGTAAGGCACTCCGTTTACTTCCCCTTGCGTGCGGTACATCTGCTGATGATTGAGCACTGTGTCGATCAATGTTTGATCGGTCATATTGTCTTGCTCGCCTTGAATCGTGGAAACGAGCATCGCTTGCTTCTCGGCGCTATAAATCCCCACTTCACCGTCAACCATCTTCTTCAGTTGTTCGGCAAAATCGAGATCGGTGCTAAATCCGGTTAGGATCGTGCCTTGGATGGTATTGCCCTGTTTGAGTGGAGCAACACCGCGCATCGCAATTCCAGACTCTCCTTCCTCAGCGGAGGCCACAACCTGTCCTCTGGTAAGCGCAAGTGAGACGATCGGATCGGCATATTTGTTATCTCCATATTTTTCTGGGTTGTGCCCACGATAGAGCACGTTGCCCATCGCATTACCAGCTTCTAACACCGTGAGCCCCTTCTGTTTCAATGTTTGAAACAGCGTATCCATCTCCTTGGCAATCTGCCCACGATCGCCAGACATCACCGCACCGAGCAGCTGTTGGTTCATCGAAGCTTGCTCAGCCACGATCACCGCCATGCGTTTTTGCGACTCGATCAATTCGATCGTCGTCTCTTCCGCCGCCAACACTGCCGACTCTTGGAGCGAGTTCAGTGCCTGCGAGGAGACGAAGTTATTGACGCTGCCCATAATAATCATCGGAATCAGTGCCATGCAAAGCAGCATGCCAAATGTCTTCGTTCTCAATTTCAAAGGCTTCCATCCCTTTCACACTGATGTTCGTTTGTAATACTTTGACGAAGAATGACAGTTTACCTGTTTAATTCACAAAAAAAACACCGCCTCTTAAAAGCAGAGAGGCGGTGCCGATTGCATGTAAGTTCGTTAGACCGCTTGGGTCACGGCAATGAACAGCTTAGCAGCCGTTTCCAGGTCGTCTAGCATGATGAACTCTTCAACAGTGTGAATTTTTTGATAGCCAATCGCCAGGTTGACAGTCGGGATGTTTTGACCGTTCAAAACGTTTGCATCAGAGCCGCCGCCCGACGACATCGTGCTCGGCTCGATGCCCAGCAATTTGATCGCCTTGAACGCCGTTTGCACCACTTCTGCGCTTTCTTCATGACGCAGATTGTGATACAGCTTGTTCACAGTGACTTCCGCTGTGGTATCAAAGTCCCTTGCAGTCGCCTCGAACGTTTCCTTCATGTGTGCAATCTGCACGTCCAATTCAGCCGGGTCTAACGAACGCGCTTCCGCTTTGATTTCAACACGGTCGCAAACGATGTTGGTCGCTTCGCCGCCGTGGAACGAGCCGATGTTCGCTGTCGTGTTTTCGTTGATGCGACCGAGCTTCATGCGAGAGATCGCAGCAGAAGCCACTTTGATCGCCGAGATGCCCGCTTCTGGATTAACACCCGCATGTGCCAGTCGGCCGTTGATCATGATGTCAAGACGCGCCTGAGACGGAGATTTGGTGACCACTTTGCCGATCGGGCCGTTGGAGTCGAACGCGAAGCCCATATCAACATGTGGCAGTTTGCTCCAGTCGGCATGACGGGAACCGAGCAGTCCGGTCTCTTCGGAGACGGTCAGGAAGAGCACGATGTTGCCGTGGTTCAAGTTTTGCTCCTTGAGTACGCGCACCATTTCCAAAATCCCGGCGATACCCGCTTTGTCATCCGCTCCCAAAATGGTAGTGCCGTCCGAGGTGATGCGGTCATCGAGCAGTTGGGGCTTGATGCCTCTGCCTGGAGCAACCGTATCGAGGTGGCAGGTGAACAGGATCGTCTTTTTCGACGGGTCGCCTTTGATCGTGCAGATCAGGTTGCCTGTGTTGCCGTCAATCTTTTCCCCCGCGTTGTCCTCTACCACTTCGACGCCGTGCGCTTTCAGCTTCGCGATGACAGCATCGGCCATGTTCCGCTCATCGCGAGACAGGGAGTCGATTTGTACCAGTTCCATAAACTCTTGGATCAGTCGTTCCCGATTTACTTGGATCATTTTGTGTTCCTGCCTTTCAGCGTATAAATGGCATTCGGATATTTCTCACATGCGATCTCGTGACGCTTCTCCACGTACCTGTTGCGAGCCTGCAGCGCTGTCTCTGCGGTTTGCAAGCGCTCAGTTGCCATCGCCAGCTCACGGGCGGCGCGCTTCCAAGGTGAAACGTCGCGCGGTCCACGGATGAAGGTCACTTCAAATTGGTCCTGTGACATGACATCCTCCTTAGAGCGGGATGTTCCCATGCTTCTTCGGCGGGCGAGTCTCACGCTTGTTGCGCAAGATTTCCAGCGCCTCTTTCAGCTTCTGACGGGTCTCGCGCGGGTCGATCACATCGTCAACCATGCCAAGAGAAGCTGCCACATAGGGGTTGGAGAACTTGTCTTTGTACTCTGCGATCTTTTGGGCACGCGTTTCGGTCGGGTTCTCGCTGTCTGCGATCTCCTTGGCAAACACGATGTTCGCCGCACCTTCTGCACCCATGACGGCTACTTCTCCGGTCGGCCACGAGTAGACGAGGTCTGCCCCGATCGCTTTGGAATTGAGTGCCACATACGCACCGCCAAACGCTTTGCGCAAGATGATGGTGATCTTTGGCACAGTCGCCTCCGAATACGCATAGAGGATCTTCGCGCCGTGGCGAATGATGCCGCGGTGCTCCTGCATGACACCTGGGATGAAGCCGGTCACATCTTCAAACGTGATCAGCGGGATGTTGAAACAGTCGCAGAAACGGATGAAGCGGGAGATTTTGTCTGACGAATCGATATCCAGACCGCCCGCCATATACTTGGGCTGGTTGGCGATCAGTCCGACTGGATGGCCCTCGATGCGCGCCAGGCCGATCACCGCGTTTTTCGCAAAGTTCGGCTGCACTTCCAGGAAGTCGCCGTCGTCAACGATGCGGGTGATCACGTCGCGCACATCGTACGCTTTCGTCGCTTCGACCGGAACCACTTCCAGCAGTTCTTCGCAGTAGCCGTCATCCGGCTTGGAGAAGATTCGCGGCGGCTCTTCCATGTTGTTCTGCGGCAGGAAGGACAAGAGGCGGCGAACTTCGTTCAACACTTCCTCTTCCGTCTTGGCTGTAAAATGTGCGACACCAGAGACGCTGGACTGCACGCGCGCGCCGCCGAGGTTATCTGCGGAGATGTTTTCACCAGTCACCGTCTCGATGACTTTCGGCCCAGTGATGAACATCTGCGAGGTGCCTTCGACCATGAAAATGAAGTCGGTGATCGCAGGCGAATAGACGGCGCCGCCTGCGCACGGCCCCATGATCACGGAGATCTGCGGGATGACACCGGAGTAGATCGAGTTGCGGTAGAAGATATGTCCATACCCATCGAGCGAGGCGACACCTTCTTGAATTCGTGCGCCGCCCGAATCGTTCAAGCCGATCACCGGAGCACCATTTTTGGCTGCCAGATCCATGACCTTGGCAATTTTCAGCGCATGCATCTCACCGAGCGCACCGCCAAAAACGGTAAAGTCTTGCGCAAAAACATAGACGATCCGGCCATTGATCTTGCCCCAACCGGTGACGACACCTTCGCCCGGACCTTCCGCATCAGCCATGCCAAAGTGGGTGGCACGGTGTTCGATAAAAGGATTCAGTTCGCGAAACGATCCTTCATCAAGCAGAATCTCCAAACGCTCGCGGGCGGTCAGCTTGCCCTTGTCGTGCTGGGCCGCAATCCGCTTGTCACCTCCGCCCAATTCAATCTTGCGGCGGCGATCATGCAGTTCCATCAACTTCTTCTCCACTTACTTCTCCTCCGTCTCCTCGATCTTCTGGCAGAACTCGGTCAAAACACCGTGCGTATCTTTCGGGTGCACGAAACCGATCAATTTGCCGTGGCCACCCCGCCGCGGCTGTTTGTCGATCAGGCGTAACCCTTGCGCTTGCGCATGGTCGAGCGCGGCTTGCACATCCTCGACCGCATAGGCGACATGGTGAATCCCCGGTCCTTTTTTCTCGATGTATTTGGCGATCGGCGACTCGGGGGAAGTCGGTTCGAGTAGTTCCACACAACTCTCTCCAACCTCCAAGAAGACCGCACGCACCATCTGGTCGTCGATGATCTCCTCATGAATCACCTTTAGACCGATCACGTTCGCATACAAGGGGAGCGTCTCTTCGATGGAAGAGACAGCCAAACCCAGATGATCAATTTTGTAAGGAACAAACGTCATCATGCTTACCCCCGGTCTTTGACGTTGGCATGGATGTAATCGGACATAGCGGTCAGCGGAGTGCCCGGCGTGAACACTTCGGAGATGCCCGCTGCTTTCAGCGCCGGGATGTCCTCATCCGGAATGACACCTCCACCGATGATCAGCACGTCGTCCGAACCTTGTTCCTTCATCAGGCGCACCACCTCCGGGAACAGATGCATGTGCGCTCCGGACAGTGAGGAGAGGCCGATCACATCGACGTCCTCTTGGATCGCCGAAGCTACGATCTGCTGCGGGGTCTGACGCAGGCCGGTGTAGATCACTTCCATCCCCGCATCGCGCAGCGCTTTGGCGACGACAAGCGCCCCGCGGTCATGACCGTCGAGACCGGGCTTGGCAACAAGTACACGGATTTTTGTTTCAGACATGATGTGTTCCTCCTCTTACCACTGTGCTGGCTGGTATTCGCCAAACACGTCGCGCATGACGTTGCAGATTTCGCCAAGCGTTGCGTACGCCTTGACCGCGTCCACGATGAACGGCATCAGGTTGTCGGTGCCTTGTGCCGCTTGACGCAAAGCGGCCAGTTTCGCTTGCACCAACTCATTGTCACGAGTCTTACGCAGTTCGGCAAGGCTCTCGTTCTGAATGCGTTCAAGCTCTGGGTTGATCTTTTGCAAATCCGGCTTCGGCTCGTTCTCCAGACGGAACTTGTTGACGCCAACGACGACCGCGGAGCCGCTTTCAATATCCATTTGCGATTGGTAGGCAGCGTTTTGGATCTCGCGCTGCATGTATCCTTGCTCGATCGCTTTGACCGCGCCGCCCATCTCGTCGATCTTCGCAATATACTCGAGCGCTTGGGATTCGATCTCATCGGTCAGAGACTCGATATAAAACGAACCTGCGAGCGGATCGACCGTGTCAGCGACACCGCTTTCATAGGCGATGATCTGCTGCGTGCGCAGCGCGATGCGCGCCGATTCTTCGGTCGGAAGTGCCAACGCTTCGTCCTTGGAGTTAGTATGTAAAGATTGGGTGCCGCCGAGCACGGCAGACAGGGCTTGCATGGTCACGCGAACGATGTTGTTATCCGGCTGCTGAGCGGTCAGTGTCGAGCCGCCCGTCTGCGTATGGAAACGAAGTTGCCACGATTTCGGATCTTTCGCAGCAAAGCGCTCCTTCATGATGCGCGACCAGATTCGGCGAGCCGCACGGAATTTGGCGATCTCTTCAAGAAAGTTGTTATGTGCGTTGAAAAAGAATGACAGGCGTGGGGCAAAGCGGTCCACGTCCAGACCTGCTTTCACCGCCGCTTCGACATAGGCGATCGCGTTCGATAAAGTGAACGCCACTTCCTGCACTGCGGTGGAGCCTGCTTCACGGATGTGATACCCGGAGATGGAGATGGTGTTCCAGTTCGGCACATGCTCAGCACAGTAGCCGAAAATATCGGTGATCAAGCGCATCGACGCTTCCGGCGGGTAGATGTACGTGCCGCGAGCGACATACTCTTTCAAAATGTCATTTTGGATCGTGCCCGATACTTCAGTGGAAGCAACACCTTGCTTTTCAGCGACTGCGATATACATCGCAAGCAACACGGAAGCTGGCGCGTTGATCGTCATCGACGTCGAGACCTTGTCCAGTGCGATGCCGCTAAGCAACGTCTCCATGTCTTTGAGCGAGGCGATCGCAACACCGACCTTCCCCACCTCACCTTTGGCCATCATATCATCAGAATCGTAGCCGATCTGCGTCGGCAGGTCGAACGCGGTGGACAGACCGGTCTGACCGTTTTCGAGCAAATATTTAAATCGCAGGTTCGTCTCCTCTGCGGAACCGAAGCCAGAGTATTGACGCATCGTCCAAAAACGAGAGCGGTACATCGTCGGCTGGACCCCGCGGGTATACGGATATTCACCTGGGAAGCCTAGTTTCTCGAGATAGTCGCCCTGCGCGTCTTCTGGCGTGTAGAGACGCTTTACCTCGAGGGTGTCTGAAGACGTAGTGAACGTTTCGCGACGCTCTGGAAAACGGGCTGCTGCTTTATCTGCCTTTGCCAGCCAGTCTTGCAGTTTTGTCTTGAAGTCTGACATGAATCAAAAACCTCCTACCCAAGTGCTTCTATGTGTTGGATATATGCTGTCACCACGAGTAAAAAGAATGGCACATACGGCTTATTATACCACACAACCGCTTTCATAAAGGGTAAATCAGTGAATGAATCCTCTATTCCACATGGAAAAAACTGACAAATCCCTAGCGGAAACCTGTCAGTTTTATTAGGAAGTTTTACAAACACTCCAACTTTGTACCCTTTACAATCGCGATGCTTTACAAACGAACCAGACCCATCGCGTCTTTCACGCGATTGACCGTCCGCTCAGCGATTGTGCGCGCTCGCTCGGCGCTGGCCGCCAAAATTTTGTCGAGCTCGTCTGTGTCGCTCAGTTCGTTATACCGCTGTTGAATCGCTCCGAGCTTGTCGGTCATCACTTCGACGAGATCCTTTTTGAGGTTGCCATAACCTTGCCCTTGGTAGCGAGCGACCAACGTGTCCACCGACTCGCCTGCAAACAGGGAGTAGATCGTCAGCAAGTTCGATACGCCCGGCTTGTTCTCTTCGTCAAAACGAATTTCATTCTCGGTGTCGGTCACAGCGCGCATGATCTTTTTCTTGAACACGGACGGATCTTCGAGAATCGCGATGCGCGCCCCTTCGTTCTCCGCCGATTTGGACATTTTTTTCGTCGGTTCATCCAGCGCCATGATGCGGGCGCCAAATTCCTGAATTTGCGGTTCCGGAATGACAAACGTCTCGCCAAAACGCCCGTTGAAGCGTGCAGCGATGTCACGGGTCAGCTCGATGTGCTGTTTCTGGTCGTCGCCGACCGGCACATGCGTAGCGTCGTAAAGCAGGATGTCGGCCGCCATCAGCACCGGGTATGTATACAGACCGACCTGCACCGACTGCTTCCCTTCCGACTTATCTTTGAACTGCGTCATGCGGTTCAACTCTCCCATGTAGGATGAGCATTGCAAAAGCCACCCCAGTTCTGCGTGCTCCTTGACATGAGATTGAATGAACACGGTCGCTTTATTCGGGTCCACACCGCACGCCAAATACAGCTTGGCGATCTCCCGCGAGCGTCTGCGCAGATCATCCGGGTCTTGTGGAACGGTGATCGCGTGCAAATCGACGACGCAATAGAGGGCTTCCGACTCGTTTTGCAACTCTACAAACTGCTTGAGTGCACCTAAATAGTTACCGATCGTCAGATTGCCTGACGGTTGTACACCTGAAAAAACTCTTTTCAAACCAAACGGCCCCTCTCTTACTCTTCTACTCTGCATTTTAGCATAAGTTGGATACAGAAAAAACCGCATAAAATTTCCTAAATTTTGCCTTTGAAGTTCATTTCTGGTTCACTGATTATACTAGAAGATAAAAGGGCATTAAAATTAACGGTCTATTAAGTTGACGACGGAATGATAGAGAAGTATAATTTTAATGGGGATTGAAGATAAAATAACCATTGGGGGATGGGTGTAGTTATGCTAAATGATGATCAAGGCAAAGGTCTCTCTGGGAAAGAGACCGCCGATAACTCACTTGCGTCTACGGGGCCGACGCAAGCATCTGACAGCTTGAAAAACTTCTTTGCCAATCACTGGCAGTCTCCACTGCCGGTCTTGGAAATGTCGACCGATTTCTCTCGCGCTCAAAAGAAAGCGACAGAACTGCGTGAAAGCGAAATCACCTTGTCTGCAGAATTGACGGAGAAGCTTCGCAACCTGAGCAACTCGACGCAAACCTCGCTCTCCTCTGTCGTGCTAGCTGCGTTTTCAGTGCTTTTGCACCGCTACAGCCGTGCCGACGAAATGATGATCGGCGTGCACAACTCCGCCTTGACGGAGACGAGTGAAGCACGGAATTTCCTTTTGCCGCTTCGCCTTGATTTTTCGCAAAACTCCGATTTCTCGGAAGTGCTGGCCGAGATCAACATCGCCGCACTCGTTGCGCAAACCTGCGAAATGGAGCAACTGATCGCCGATCATTCGGCACAGAACGCCGAATTTCAACATGCAGCGTTTCCTGCTTGTTTTGCGATGGAAAACGGCAAACGCCAAGGGCATATCCGCGCTTTGAAACAAGTTGGCGTCGAGATTGGACTTACGCTCAAAAACACGAAGACCGATCTGCGCGTGTCCTTCACTTATGATGGCGGGCTGTACGAATCGAGCACGATCAAACGGATGTTGCAAAACTTCCAAACGCTGCTGCACTCGATCACCGAAGCGCCAAAAACTTTGGTTTCCGAGCTGCACATGCTGTCCGAAGTTGAGATGCAACTGCTCGCTTCCTTCAACGAAACGGAAGCCTTTTTCCCGTCTGACAAAACGATCATCGACGTCTTCGAAGAACAAGTTCTGCGCACGCCTGATAACATCGCCGTTCGCTACCAGGACGAGGAATTAACCTACGTCCAGCTGAACGAGAAGGCAAACCAGTTAGCCCATGCGCTTCGTGCGTGCGGCTGCGACCGCGACTCCATTATCGCGATCATGGTCAACCGCTCGATGGAGATGATCATTAGCGTCTTGGGTGTACTGAAGGCCGGCGGCGCCTATTTGCCGATCGACCCCGATGCACCGCAGGCGCGCATTGACTACTTGCTCGAAGACTCGAACGCGTTGCTCATCATCACGAAGGACTTCCTGCTCGATAAGCTGATCGGCTTTAACGGCGAAGTCTTCTCTCTGGACTCAGAAATGCCGGTCGTTGGCACGTATCCGACAACCGCGGTTGCTTCGGAAACCGCCCCGGAAGATTTGGCGTACGTCATCTACACATCCGGTTCGACCGGTAAGCCGAAAGGGACGATGCTTCATCACCGCGGCCTGTGCAATCTTGCGGTGGCACAAGGCGAATTTTTTGAACTTCATGAAAAGAGCCGTGTACTGCAGTTCATCTCGCTGGCGTTCGACCCGTCCGTCATGGAGGTCTTCTTTACTTTGACGCGCGGTGCCACGCTGATCATGGCTCCTTCTCACGAGTTGAAAAACGCTGAGGCTTTGACCGACTTGCTGGAGCGCGAAGCGATCACATTCTTCGTGACCACGCCGTCGATGCTCAGCCAATTGCCGCTTGAAGCAGGCCCAAACTTGGAAGTGATCGTCACCGGAGGTGACGCTTGTCCCGTTCCGCTCGCTGAACTTTGGTCCCAGCGCGTACATTACATCAACAACTACGGTCCGACCGAAACAACTGTCAGTGCCACCGGCTGGTCTTCCCGCGGTAAGCAAAGCCTGCCCAATCCATTGCCGATTGGCCGCGCTCTGCAGAATACCGAAGTCTATCTGCTAGATAGCCATTTGAACCTCGTACCGATCGGAGCATGCGGTGAACTTTACATCGGTGGTGCCGGCGTAGCGCGCGGCTATTTCCGCCGTCCGGAACTGACCGCAGAAAAGTTCATCAGCAACCCTTTCCGTCCGGGTGAAAAGATGTACAAAACTGGCGACTTGGGCCGGATGTTGCCCGATGGAAACATCGAGTTCCAAGGACGCATCGACAACCAAGTCAAAATCCGTGGATACCGCATCGAACTCGGCGAGATCGAAGCGGCGCTTTTGCAGCATCCGCAGATCAAAGAAGGAATCGTCATCGCAAGCGTAGACCCGATTGGACAAAAGCGTCTCGTTGCGTATGTCGTGACCGAACAACCTGTCCGCCCGGCAGAAATTCAAGCCTTCCTGGCGGAATCTTTATCCGACTATATGGTTCCGGCCTATGTGATCAACATTCCGTCGATTCCGGTTACAATCAACGGAAAGATCGATCACCGAGCGCTTCCGTCTCCCGAAGATGTCAACTCGGGCGGAGACGAGGTTTATGTAGCGCCGCAAAATGATGTACAACGCCTGATTGCAGAAGTCTGGCAAGAGATCCTCGGCGTGAAGCAAGTTGGCATCCATGATAACTTTTTCGCCATGGGTGGCCACTCGCTGAACATTCTGCCGTGCCTTGTAAAATTAAAACCTTACTATCCGACGCTGACGATTCAAGATTTTTACAAACATCCGACCGTCGCCGAACTTGAACTTCGCATCGCCCAAGATGCCGCGTGCGAAATCGCGCTGACCCAGTTTGAGCAGTTTATCGTGCAAACGGCCGAAGGCGCAGCAGCCGGGAAAAAAGAAGCGGTCTGCCGCTTGAAGCTGCAAAAGCCAAACGTCGTTTTCCTGACCGGAGCGACTGGCTACCTCGGCTCGCACATCCTGCACGATCTGCTGAAAGACACCGATGCTCACATCTACTGCCTGATTCGCCCTTCCAAAGACGTAACCCCGCAAGAGCGTCTGCTCGAAACGGTCGATTACTACTTCGGACATGCGATGGCAGAGGAAGCGAAAGAGCGCGTCACCGCGCTTTCAGGCGACCTGACCCAAGAAGGGCTTGGCCTCTCCGAGGAAGAGCGCGAGATCGTCTACTCCCAATCGGATGCTGTCATCCACTGTGGCGCCGATGTCCGCTACTACGGAGATGAAGAGCATTTCCAACAGGTCAACGTCCGCTCGACCGAGCAGTTGCTCGACATCGCGCGCCGACGTGAAGGCGTTCGCTTCCACTACGTATCGACGCTGAGCATCATGGGTCCAAACGAAACGGACGAGGAAGAGTACGTCGTGACCGAAGGCGACTTTGACCGTGGTCAAACGTTCCACAACCTCTACTGCGAGACCAAATTCCGCGCAGAAAAGCTTGTGCGCGAAGCGATCAAGCAAGGGGTGCTGTGCACCGTTTACCGCGTCGGCAACCTCGTCGGCCATTCGGTGACAGGACGCTTCCAGCGCAATATCGAAAGCAACGCTTTCTATCAATGGATGAAAGCGACCTTGATGCTGGAAACGACGCCGGAAGACCCGAATTATGTCGATATGACTCCTGTCAACTACTGCTCGAAAGCGCTCGTTCATTCGGTCATGCGTAAGGATACGATCTCTCAGACCCTGCATCTATGCAATCCAAAGCAAATCAAAACGGAGAAATTCATCTCGATCGTGCAAGGGCTTGGCTATAGCATCCTGACCATGGATTCGCAAGATTACATGTGGTGGCTGTTCCAAGACAATGATTCTCCCAAACATCATGAGGCGCTGCAACTGATCTTCGCTCACTTTAACGAGCTGAATACCGAAGACCCGGTGATGAAGATCTCCTGCAAAGCCACGAAAAAATTGCTTGCTGGATCGAACATCGTTTGCCCCGAACCGGATCGCGAGCTGATCTATGCCATTCTCAAACACGCGATCAACATAGGCTATCTGCCAGCTTCCAAGCATTGGGCCCTGTTGGAGACGCTCGAAGCGAAAAAGCAAGCCGCCGCATACACGCAAGCCAAAGCCGCAAAAAAAGCGGAAAAACAGCTGCAGTTTGTGTAAGGCAGAACATTTGTAACCGAAACACCCGGTTTTTTTCCCGGGTTGTTTCGGTTTTTTTTATAAACTGTTCACTTGAACCGAACAAAAACTCAATGCGCACCATTCTATTACCTAAAAACTATTTTTCCTGCTTGTTTGAACTAAAAATAAGTTTTGAAGTTTTGATATTTATCAGGTAATATACTACTATTAGTAAAATCTTGAACTTACATGATTAGAAGAATATTTCAAGGAAGGATAAAATGCTCTTGACGTAGAACTATTCAGTACAATCGAAATATTTATCATATTAAGGCGGTGCATGTGCATGTTTAAAAGATTTTCCTTTTTTCAGAAAAATCTTTTGCTCTCAGCCATCTTTACCTTCTTAGTTGGTATTACAATGATCGCTGCCAGCTACTATTTTGAAGGAAAGGTCATCACCGAGACACTTTCCCAACAAGGTAAAGGATTGGGCAACCTGATTGCAAACAGCTTTGACCCCAATCTGGTCAAAAAGGCTGAATCAGAACTGGATGTCAATGCTGCTTCGCAAAAAGAACTGGTCGCACAGTTGGACAAGATTTCGAAATATAACACCAACGTTGCACAAGCCTATCTTTTCGAAGGTGAACTGAACACCAACGGCATGTTCAAATCGATCTCCAACCCGTCCTCGCTGATCGAAGTGGGAGCCGTTCCAGGTGCTGAAATGGAACCTTTCCCGGCATACGTAGCAGCCGTGGAAAAAGCAAAAGCAACAAAAGAACCTGCCACCACCAACATTTATGAAGACCAATTTGGCAGCTGGTTCACCGTCATCACGCCGGTGCTCGATTCGAGCGGCAACGTGGTCGCAATGTTCTCGATCGACATGAGCGCAAACATCATTCATGAATCACAAATTAGTATGGTTAAAGGTCTAGGTGTTGCGCTGGTTGTGCTGTTCCTGATCATCTTCGCAGTCCAATACTTCTACCTCAAGCGCATGCTGTCTCCGATCAAAGAACTTTCCAACGCTGTGGATCAAGTCGGATCGGGCAACCTGAATGTGGAAATGAAAGTGAACAGCCAAGATGAGATCGGCGTCGTTGTCACCGGTTTCAACGAGATGGTGAAAAAGATTCGCAATATGATGAAAGAGATCGAATCGGCCACTGGTCAACTGGTAACCACCTTTACGCAAGTTGCAGCCGTTTCTGACAACTCGAAAGGCCAAGCGGAGCACGTTCTGCGCTCCCTGCAAGAAATCTCCACCACCACCGAATACTTGGCGTCCGAAGCGGAGCGCGGCAACAGCCAGCTCTGGGACATCAATGCCAAGATCGGAGAAATTCTCACCCACACCTCCGAAGCGCACAGCTCGATCGCCAAATGTGTGGACGAGTCGGTACAAGGGATCGACATCGTCGAAGGACTCAAGCAAAAGTCTTCGCAGACGGAAGCGATCACCCTCGGTTTGGGACAAAAGATTTACTCGCTCGAAGAACGTACGCGCCGCATCAACTCCCTCCTGTCCAGCATTCAGGACGTTGCGGAACAAACGGGCTTGCTGTCGCTGAACGCATCGATTGAAGCAGCACGCGCAGGCGAACATGGCCGTGGTTTCTCTGTCGTTGCCGATGAGATTCGCAAACTGTCTGCGAACACCAAACAAGCTTCACAGGAGATCGACGAGCTGTTGAGCGACATCTCTCGCGACATCGTCTCAACCGGTCAAGAAATGCGGATCGCAGAAGACTCGCTGCGTGAACAAACCACGCAGGTTGAAGACACGATCCAAAGCTTCTACCACATCCGCAATAATGTACAAGCGGTTGCTTCTTCCGTACAAAAAGTTACCCAGACGATCCAAGTGGTTGAACAAAGCAAGGAATCGCTGCTCTCCACCGTCGAATCGGTATCCTCGATGTCGGAACAAACGGCTGCATCGGTCGAACTGATCCAACAAAACTTTACCGAGCAGTTGAAGTCGATCTACTCGCTCAATGACTCGAACCAAGCACTGCAAGAACAAGCAAACCGCCTCGCTAGCCAACTGATCCGCACCGATGACGAAGAAGGCGACAAAACGAAGTAAGACCTGGGCTCAAGCCCCTACTAAAAAAGCAACCGACCACTTGGCTCGGTTGCTTTTTTCATGCTCTTGCACAGTTGCTTTTTCTTCCTCAATATGGAGCGCATCAATACATGCGATCTGTGCGAAAGGCGTGGTTGTCATGTTGCACTTCACCTTGCAGAGTCTTAATGATGTCATCTGTGGGCCACTCGACGGTGCAATCGAACACTTCCTGAAATGCTTTGACCCAGCGGAGCTTCATCTCCAACATGTCCGGTGCATGACCGAGCAGTTGGTACAGAGAGGTCACTCCATAGTCGGTGATGCCACATGGCACGATATAGCCGAAATGACTCAAGTCTGGCTGGATGTTGAAAGCAAAACCATGTGAGGTGATAAATCCTTTGTGTGCGGTATCGCGGTTCGCTTTCACCCCGATCGCGCAAATTTTTTCATCACCAACCCACGCCCCAGTCATCCCCTCTTTGCGACTTCCGCTCAGACCAAAATCGGCCAGCACGCGGATAATCACCTCTTCTAACATCCGCACATAGTGACGCACATCGTTTTTCCAAGGAGCTAATTGCAGGATCGGATAGCCGACCAATTGCCCTGGCCCGTGATAGGTGATGTCCCCGCCGCGATCGACATCAAATATCGTGATCCCTAGCCGTTCGCGCTGCTCTGGGGACACCAGCACGTTCTCAGCCCCCCCTGAACGCCCGATGGTAAAGACGGGCGGGTGCTCCAAGAGCAGGATCGTATTTTCCAACTTCCCTTCCAGCATCGCCCTCACCGCTTGTTTCTGCAAGTCAAACGCAGGGCCATATTCGATCTTTCCCAGGTCATAGATCTGACAATGCGGTTTCATGGTGCTACGCCTCCTTACAAAAGGGCCACAGCAGACGCTGTGACCCTGTGCATTATGCGTTTTCTCTGAACTTTTGATCGGTCGATTGGGCTTGTTCGTGCGCATGATAGGAACTGCGCACCAGCGGACCCGACTCGACGTGCTTGAAACCGCGTTTCAGCCCCTCTTCTTTCAAAGCGGCAAACTCTTCCGGCGTCCAATACTTCTTGACTGGAAGATGCTTTTTCGTCGGTTGCAAGTATTGTCCCATCGTCATGATATCCACATCGACAGCCCGCAAGTCATCCATCACCTGAATGATCTCTTCCCACGTTTCCCCGTGGCCGAGCATCAGCGATGATTTGGTCGGGATCTGCGGCTTGTACTCTTTCGCGAAGCGCAACACGTCGAGCGTCCGGTCATAGGTCGCCTTGGCGCGCACTTTCGGCGTCAGGCGGCGAACCGTCTCGATGTTGTGATTAAAGATGTCAGGCTCAGCATCGAGCAACACCTTCAGCGCTTCGTATTGACCACCCATATCGGATGGCAATACCTCGACCGTGCACAGTGGCATTCGGCGGCGAATCGCGCGTACCGTCTCCGCAAACACGGAAGCACCGTGATCTTTCAAATCATCGCGGGCAACCGCAGTGACCACAGCATGCCGCAGTTTCATGATCTCAGCCGAATCGGCCACGCGTTCCGGCTCCTGCAAATCCAATTCGGACGGCAGGCCCGTCTTCACCGCGCAGAATCCACAAGCACGGGTACAGATGTCTCCGAGAATCATAAAGGTCGCTGTACGGTTCTCCCAACATTCGTAGATGTTCGGGCAACGAGCTTCTTCACAGACGGTGTGGAGCGTATTTCCCCGCAACAGATCTTTCAGTTCCGTGAAGTTCGGACCCGTGCGCAATTGAATCTTCAGCCAGTCCGGCCGACGCAGCGGACGCTCCTCCTCTGCTGCCTCCGGGGAATTGTTCAGAACGTTCAGTTCTTCCACGCTGACACACCTACTTTCCTCAAATCTTAGTACAGGTTCGGCTCCACATAGGACTCGATGCGCTTCTTGACCGCTTGCAGGAAGCGACCGCAAACCAGTCCATCGAGAACTCGGTGGTCAAGCGACATGCACATGTTCATCATCGAACGAATCGCAAACGAATCATCCGGTGTCACGACCGGGCGCTTGACGATCGCTTCCATCGACAGAATTGCCGCTTGCGGTGCATTGATGATCGGCATCGACTGAATCGAGCCGAACGATCCGGTGTTGTTGACGGTGAACGTGCCGCCAGACATATCGTCCGGTGTCAACTTGCCTGCACGTGCGCGTTTTGCCAGATCATTGATCGCATGGGACAGACCCAGAATGCTCAGACGGTCAGCATTTTTGATGACCGGAACGAACAGTGCGTCTTCTGTCGCCACTGCAATCGAAATGTTGATATCTTTTTTAATAATAATCTTATCATCTTGCCATGTCGAGTTGATGATCGGGAACTCTTTGAGCGACTCGACAACCGCTTTGATGAAGAACGGCAAGAAGGTTAAGGACACGCCTTCTTTTGCTTTGAACGCATCTTTGCTCTTGTCGCGGAACTTGGAAAGCGAAGTCACATCCGCCTCCATCATCGTCCAAGCGTGCGGCGCGTTATGTTTCGATTCCAGCATTCTGCGGGCGATCGTCTTGCGAACACCCGAAGCCTCGATCACCGTGTCACCTTCAGCCGCTTGGTACGACGGTTTGACAGACGGAGTAGAAACCGGTGCCGCCACAGGTGCTGCTGCCGCTCCCTGTGCGCCGATTTCGGTCAGACCGGTCGCAGGCTTGGTCGGAGCTGCCACAGTGGACAGTTCTGCTTCGGTCTTGGTCGCTTGCGGTGCTGTTGCACCACCGCCTTCGACAAAGGCCAGCACGTCTTTGCGGGTGATGCGTCCGCCAGCACCAGTACCACTGATTTGGCTTGCATCAAGGTTGTGCTCTTGGATCAAGCGCAGAACGGCCGGAGAGAAACGAGCGCCGCCTTCCCCGCGCTGCGGAGCGGACGGAACCTGAGCGGTTGCAGAAACGGCTGCTGCAGGAGCTGTCGGAGTCGATGCAACCTCAGCTTTAGGCGCTGTTGCCGGAGCCGAAGCTTCACCTTCTTCTGCGATCACTGCGATAGGCGTGCCCACCGAGACGGTCGCACCCTCCGGAACGAGGATTTCGGTCAAAGTGCCGACAAACTCGGACGGAACTTCAGCGTTTACTTTATCGGTGATGACCTCAGCGATCGAGTCATACTTGTTGATTGTGTCGCCAGGTTGTTTGAGCCACTTGGCAATTGTGCCTTCCGTGACAGACTCGCCAAGCTGCGGCATGAGGATCGTTGCCATGGTGAAGTCCTCCTTCGTACGAATTAGAATTTGGCCAGTTCGCGGATCGCATCTGCAATTTTAGCAGGGCTCAGCATGAAAAACTTCTCTTGCGGCGGGGAGTATGGCATCGCTGGGACATCCGGACCTGCAAGTCGTTGAATCGGCGCGTCGAGGTCGAACAAAGCTTCTTCTGCAATGATTGCAGAAATTTCACCACCGACACCGCCAAATTTGCTGTCTTCGTGGACGATCAGGACTTTGCCCGTCTTTTTCGTCGCTTCCAAAATCGCTTCACGATCGATCGGCTTGATCGTACGCAGGTCGAGGATATGCGTGGAGATGCCCTCTTGTGCCAGCGTTTCAGCCGCTTCCAGCGCGTAGTGAACCATCAGGCCGTACGTGATGACGGTGACGTCATCTCCTTCACGCTTGACGTCCGCCTTGCCGATTTCGATCGTGTATTGTTCGGACGGCACTTCACCCTTGATCAAGCGGTAGCAACGCTTGTGCTCGAAGAACAGCACCGGGTCATTGTCGCGGATCGCAGCGGTCAACAGACCTTTCACATCATACGGAGTGGACGGCATGACGATTTTCAGACCCGGTACGTGGTGGAACAGTGCTTCTACCGACTGCGAGTGGTAGAGTGCGCCGTGAACGCCACCGCCATATGGTGCGCGGATCGTCATCGGAACAAACCAGTCCGACTTGGTACGATAGCGGATACGTGCCGCTTCGGACACGATTTGGTTATAGGCCGGGAAGATGAAGTCTGCGAATTGGATCTCCGCCACCGGGCGCATACCTACCATCGCGGCACCGATCGATACGCCGACGATCGCCGACTCGGAGAGCGGGGAGTCGATCACGCGATCTTCGCCATATTTTTCGATCAATCCTGTGGTGGCGCGAAAAACGCCGCCACGAACGCCAACGTCCTCACCGAGAATAAAAATCGAGGAGTCGCGCTCCATCTCCTGATCGAGCGCTTCGGTTACTGCTTCGATATATGATTTAATCGCCATGTCTGCGAATACCTCCTATTGTTCTTCGTAGACGTGCGTAAGCGCGTCTTCCGGCGCATAGAACGGCTCTTTTTCTGCCGTTTCAGTGCCTTCGTTGACTTCACGCATTACGCGGTCGTTCATCTCTTTTTCCTTCTCTTCGGTCAGAACGCCCTTGTCGCGGAGATACTGCGCAAACGTGATCAGCGGGTCCTGCTTCTTCGCCGCTTCAACTTCTTCACGGCTTCTGTAGGCTCTGTCATCATCGTCCGAGGAGTGCGGAACGAGGCGGTAGGTACGCGCTTCAATCATGGTTGGTCCTTCACCGTTGCGACCGCGTTCTGCCGCTTCCTTCACATACTTGTACACTTCGAGTACATCGTTGCCGTCGATCTGATAACCTGGCATGCCATAGCCGATCGCGCGGTCCGCCGTGTTGTGATTGCCGAGCTGTTTGGAAAGCGGAACGGAGATCGCATAGCCGTTGTTCTCAATGTAAAAGATGCACGGCAACTTATGTACCGCCGCAAAGTTGCACGCCTCATGGAAATCGCCTTGGTTAGAGGAGCCTTCACCTGTCGAGGTGTAGGCAACGCTCTTCTCGCCGCGCATCTTCGCTGCGAGCGCAGCGCCAACCGCATGCGGGAATTGGGTGGTAACAGGTGAGGAACCGGACAGAGTGCGGTATTTGCGCCCGCCGAAGTGACCTGGCATCTGGCGACCGTGGGAGTTGACGTCACCTGGCTTTGCAAACGCAGACATCATGACCTCTGTCGGCGTTTGACCAAACACGAGCACACAGCCGAGGTCACGGTAGTACGGAGCGAGATAGTCGATCTCTTTGTCCAGCGCATAGGCAGCGCCAACTTGCGCCGCTTCCTGACCTTGGCAGGAGATGACGAACGGAATTTTGCCGGCACGGTTGAGCAACCAGAAACGCTCGTCCAACTTGCGGGCGAGCAGCATGAAATAATAGAGATCAAGAACCTGTTCTTCAGACAGGCCCAGTTCTTTGTAATCGTACTTGGACATGAAGGAAAACCTCCCTAGAAATGAATCGCTTTGCCGTCGACGGCGAGCGCTGCTTCGCCGATCGCTTCCGAAAGGGTCGGATGCGGATGAATCGCCGTGCCGATCTCCCACGGAGTCGCATCGAGCAGATGCGCCAGACTTGCTTCCGAGATCATGTCGGTCGCGTTTTGACCGATGATGTGCACGCCAAGCAGGTCGTTCGTCTTCGCATCCGCGATCATTTTCACAAAGCCGTCAAATTCGCCGTTGATCATCGCCTTGCCGATGCCACGGAACGGGAATTTGCCCACTTTGATCTCACGGCCTTCCGCGCGAAGCTCTGCTTCCGTATAGCCGAGGGAAGCGATTTCCGGACGGGTATATGTACAACGCGGAATCATCTTGTAGTCGATCGGATGCGGGTGCTCGCCTGCGATCACTTCCATCGCATGAATCCCTTCATGCGCGGCAATGTGCGCCAATTGCGGCGTGTTGATCACATCACCGATCGCAAAGATGTTCTTTTCTTTCGTGCGATAATGCTCATCCACTTGGATCGTGCCTTTCTCCACGACGATCTCGGTCGCTTCAAGGCCAATGTTCTCCACGTTCGCGGCACGGCCGACGGAGACCAGAATCTTGTCGGCGGTAAACGTTTGCACCGCTTCTTTCTCAGTACCCACATTGACGGTCGCTGAGATCGATACCTGTTCCCCTTCCACCTTGACGGTGTCAGCAAGCACGCCGGTAGACGTATGAATCTTGATCTTCGACTTGCGGCGGCCGAACAGTTTGGCAAGTTCTGCCGACACATCTTCATCTTCGAGCGGCAAGATGCGCGGCGCGTACTCGATCATCGTCACTTCAACTCCGAAGTCGGACAGCATCGAGGCCCACTCGCAACCGATGACACCAGCACCTACGATGATCACCGACTTAGGCAGCTCTTCCATCTCCAGCGCTTCGTCGGAGGTGATCACATACTTGCCATCGATCTCAAGGCCAGGCAACGAACGCGGGCGGGACCCGGTCGCGATGACCACGTTGCGCGGCGCGATGATTTCCGCTTCGCCGTTCGCGCGTTCCACAGAGACAGCACCTGCAATCGGGGAGAAGATCGACGGACCCATGACGCGGCCAAGACCTTCGATGACCTCGACGTTGTTCTTTTTGAGCAAACCTTGCACGCCTTTGTACAAGTTGTTGATGATCTTTTCTTTGCGCGCCATGACATTGCCAAAATCGAGCGACACAGATCCCTCGACCGCAACGCCAAACTCCTTGGACTTTTGCAAGGTCGCCATGATGTCAGCGCTTTTGAGCAGCGCCTTGGAGGGCATGCAACCACGATGCAGACAAGTACCGCCGACCTTCTCTTTTTCTACTACAGCCACTTTCAGTCCGAGCTGGGCAGCACGAATGGCGGCTACATAGCCGCCCGTGCCCCCGCCCAGGACAACAACATCATATTGATCAGACATTGATTTCCTTGGCTCCTTCCACTGATTCAAGTAGTCCTACGACGAAGAGTTATTTCGACAGCAGGGAACGCTCGGTGCTCAGGAAGTTCGAACGAGTGTTTTTCAGTTGGTTGATGCGGTCTTCCGCCATGCGATCTGCCGCTTGGTAGGTCGGAATGTTGTCGCGCTTGGAGATGTCAAAGATGGTCGAAATGATGTTGTAGATGTTCTCAACCTTTTTGCGCGCCAAGTTTTCATTGTAGCCTTCCAACTCGACAGCCACGTTGATCAGGCCGCCAGAGTTGATCACGTAGTCCGGTGCGTAGAAGATGCCCATCTCATGGATCGTATCACCATGACGTTCTTCTCTCAGCTGGTTGTTCGCAGAGCCTGCGATCACTTTGCATTTGAACTTCGGAATCGTCTCATCGTTGATGATCGCACCCAAAGCGCAAGGTGCGAAGATGTCGCATTCCACGCCGAAAATATCGTTGGGTGCTACCACTTCTGCGCCAAACTCGCGAACGACGCGGTCGAGCGAATCTTGGTTGATATCGGTGACGATCAGCTTCGCGCCCGCTTCATGCAGTTGTTTGCACAGGTAGTAGCCGACATTGCCAACGCCTTGAACAGCGACCGTCTTGCCGGATACATCATCCGTGCCAAACGCTGCTTTCGCTGCCGCTTGCAGACCGCGGAAGCAGCCGAGAGCGGTCATCGGAGACGGGTTGCCGGAAGATCCGTATTCGACCGAGACGCCGGTCACGTATTTGGTTTCCATATGGATGTAGTTCATGTCCGTTTCGGAGGTGCCGACGTCCTCTGCAGTGATGTAACGGCCGTTCAGGGACTCGACATAACGGCCGAGCGCGCGGAACAGCGCTTCCGATTTGTCCGTTTTCGGGTTGCCGATCAGAACGGTCTTGCCACCGCCGAGGTTGAGGCCGGCTGCTGCTGCCTTATAGGTCATGCCGCGAGCGAGGCGCAGTGCGTCTTCGATCGCAGCTTCTTCGGTATCGTAGGTCCACATGCGGGTGCCGCCGAGTGCCGGGCCCAAAGTGGTATCGTGAATCGCGATGATTGCCTTCAGTCCGGATGCTTCGTCATGACAGAACACCAGCTGTTCGTAGTCGTATTTCTCCATATATTCAAAAATTTTCACGATAGTTCCCCCTTTGATTGTTGTGAATCGTTTTTCGGAATGATAATACAAGAGCTTAACAGTACCCCACACTCAAAAAACAGAATACCATAAGTCTAGGCTGGAGTGGTAGCAAAAGGCAGTTATGGATAGCATCTGCTACCATTACGCTAACTATGTCCAGTCTTACCAAATGCACATTGGTCTGAAAACCGTTCACGCCAATTATATATATGCAAGGTTCGTGCCAACTTTTTCGCAATCGCTTTCAAAGTTGGCGCAAAAAGGGCATCTTGCCCCTGCGAAATCATTTTCAAAGGGAAGAGCCCTTCATGTGTCGTGCAAGTTTTTGCAGAAAATGCGCAAGTTGTTGCTTGCAAAAACTTGCGCATTTCAACTGAAAGCCGCTTCCGGATTACTGCAATCCATATTTGTCCAACTTGTAATACAGACTGCGCACAGCGATGCCCAATCGTTTGGCCGCTTCGGTCTTGTTGCCTTTGGTCTGCTCTAAGGCCCGCTCGATGTGCTGGCGCTCGGCCTCACCGACCACCTCGTCGAGCGGACGCACCTCGCCCGAAACCGAGTTCGCCGCCTCCGCAGACACCGCTCCCCGTTCTGTCGCAGTGCCGCCAACTCCATTTTGTTCTGGCACTTCTCCCGGCAGGATCAGGTGATACGGTTCGATCACCGTCTCCGTAAACTTCATGTTGATCATAGCCCGTCCGATCGAATTCTCCAATTCCCGCACGTTACCCGGCCAGGCGTAGTTTTGCATTTTTATCAGCGTGTCCGAAGCGATTCGTTCTACGCTACGCCCATACTCTTGGTTGTATTTTTGAATCAAACGCGAGGCGATCGCTGCTAAATCCACTTTCCGAAAACGCAGTGGCGGAATGATGATCGGCAAGACGTTCAGGCGGTAGTACAGATCTTCACGAAATGCTCCTTGCTGCATCGCCCGCTCTAAATTGACGTTGGTCGCCGCAATCACGCGCACGTTTACGGTCGTCGCCTTAGCGCCGCCGACGCGCAGGATCTCTTTTTCCTGCAGCACGCGCAAAATTTTGGCCTGCATGCTCATCGACAGCTCCCCGATCTCATCGAGGAAGATCGTGCCGCCCGACGCCTCTTCAAACAGGCCCTTTTTGCCGCCGCGTTTAGCCCCGGTGAAGGCGCCTTCCTCATAGCCAAACAACTCCGATTCGAGCAAGCTTTCGGAGATCGCCGCACAGTTGACGCGGATAAACTGATTGTATTTGCGCTCGCCGTCGTTGTGGATGGCGTGGGCAAACAGTTCCTTCCCCGTCCCCGATTCGCCGCGCAGCAACACGGTAGCCGGGGTCTGCGCCGCTTTGTGAGCTTGTTCGATCGCCGCGACCATCTCGTTTGAGGTACCGATGATATCATCAAAGGTATATTTCGCTTCCAGCTTTCTTATGAGTTGCTTGGCCTGATTTAGTTCATCGGTCAGCTTTTTGATCTCCGAAATGTCGTGGATGATGCCGACCGAACCTTTTAAAATGCCGTCCACTTCGATCGGTGCTACATTGACCAGCACTTCTTTTTTCGCCGGGCCGACTTTCAAGCCGACACCACGCACCGGTTTGCGCGTGGTCAGCACTTTCATATGCATCGATTCCCCTTCTGCGATATCCGCTTCAGCCGGTTTGCCGATGATGTCCCCTTCCGTAAGTCCCGTCAAACGCGTATAAGCCGGATTGATCAAGATGCCCCGACCCTCCGTATCAACGACGGAGATCGCGTCTTGCGTCGAGTTGATGATCGCCTGCAACAGTTCCTGGATCTCTTTGAGGTTGGTCACCTCTTCAGCCAGTTGCTGCACTTCTGTGATGTCCCGAAACACCGCGACCGCGCCGACCACATCGCCCGACTCATCCCGCACCGGCACACGGTTGGTGATGATCCGCGTGTTGCCGAACAGTTGCAATTGATTGAGTTCCGACTCCCCCGTCTGCAACACAACATGCAGGCGCGAGTTGGGCACCACCTCGCTTGCCAACAGTCCGATCATCTCCTCGGCAGGAATCCCGGTCAGTCGTTCCGCCGAGGTGTTGTACAGCGTGAGAATACCTTCCGCATTGATCGCAATCATCGCATCATGCGTTGAGTTCAACACGATGTTCAATTCTTGCCGCGAAACGGTGAGCTGGCGAATCAACTCCTCTTTTTCCAGCAAGAGATGCATCATCAAAGAGGCGATCGCCCCAGGCACCAGCGTCGTCTGCGGCGATTTCAGTTCACTGATCTTCCGATTGACTCGCGGGTCTCCTGTCGCTTCGATCACCACATCGACGCTTTCATTCAAAAAGTCTTCGAAATACACGCCGGTCGCAATTCCCATCTCACGCGCCAACGCTAATCCGGGTGCGTTCGTATCGATATCGACAATCCCGACCACTCGCACTTTGGCCAAATCTTCAAAGGCGCGAAGCATCGCCGATCCCCCGCGGCCCGCCCCTACGATTAAGATTTTTATCAACCCTACCATCCCCACTCATTGATCTATCGAATCGTCTGCAAAAAAATGTTTGCAAAGAATTGCAGGCATGAAAAAAATTGCACATCCAAAACGCTTTCGACATCCCAATAGGAAATCCTGCCACCCTGCATGGCTCTCCCCACAGTGGCCAGCAAGGACTGCTTCGCATTCTTGTGAAACACCTGCTCAGTGCGGTATAGTGGACATGAATCTATCGGCAAGTTTGAAAGGACGAGACCTCTATGTTAGCAAAATTGATCGTCTGGGCGATCTTAGTTGGCGTCTTTCTCGTATCGGGCTACGGCTTAAATCTGATTCGGATCGCGATCGTTGACAAGATGGCGCACCCGGATGCGGTCATCTGGTGGCGGATCGTGCTAGGCGTCATCCTTACAACTGGCGGCATCGCATTTCTCGGCGGCTTGGTCTTCTACCGCGACCGCAAGAGGGGCAAAGTCAAACCCCCGGCTTGGAAAACGAAATAACGCGGTTCGAGACAAAGGAGGCATTCTTGATGAAAAAGAAATGGGCTCTGACAGCGCTCGCTGCAATCCTGCTCTTCAGCGGATGCTCGATTTCCGTGGACCAAGATACACTGACCGAAAAAGCGAACGAACTGAAACAGCAGGCACAAGACACGCTGAAACAGTTAAAAGAAGATACGCAGCTCACGCAAAAATTGATGGATGCGGCCCATGTCGGCCAAACTGAAATCAACCGATTTTTAGGCGAAGTGATGAAAAACCCGACCACGCAACAAGCGATCAACGAGCTCGGCTATGATGTGGTCATCGGCATCATTCAGCAACAGGTCATCGCGAACAACGGCGTGCTCGATGGCGCCGTGCTGACATTGATCCAAGAGGAGTTGGAGCGTCGAATCAAGCAATGACGTAGCCTCGTTCGAAAAGAAACCGCCTGCTTCCAGAAAAGAGAAGCGGCGGTTTCTTTTATTCAGCAAGTCCGCTTTGCACAGCCTGCCAAAACGACTCGTCTTCGAGCCCCATGCGCCAGACGGAGACGCCTCCAAGCTCATAGCCATGTACCAACTGCACTTTGGCTGTGATCGACCGCTCGTCTTCATACCAGACGATGTGCGCTGAGCCGTCCTCCGCTGTATAGGAAAAATACGGAGAGCGCTTACCGACATCCCATTGCGGCTTCGCACCCGTCTTCGCCAAAAGGTTGGGAATGCCTTTCCAGGTCACCGCTTTGCCAGTACCAGCCGTCATGTTCCAATCATATCCGTAAGAAGGCAGACCGATCAAAATTTTGTGGGACGGGATTACTGACACCGCATAGCTTATGACGCTCTCCACCCATGGATAACCTGCCACTGAGCCAGGATCGCCCCATGGTCCGTTTTCATCATAGGTCATGAGCTGTACCTGATCGGCCGCCTGCCCGAGTGCTGCATAGTCGAAAGCGCCAAACCAGTTAGACTGTGGAGCATCCGCTTGTTTGGCGGCTGCCGAGACGATCAAGCGATAACTGTGGTTGTGCATCGCCTCGGCCAGCTCCTGCACAAACGAAGTGTACGCAGCTCGATCGGTCGGGTACATATTTTCAAAATCGAGATTCAATCCACCGAATCGATTTTGCTTTACTAAATCGAGCGCACGGCTCACCGTCTTCTGTCGCAAGTCCGGATTGGACAGCACCGTATGCGCCAATTTTTTATCAAACCCTGCATCAGACTCATTGGTCAGCGACGCATATAACGGCACTCGTTTCGAAGCGGCCAAGTCGATGCCCTCCGTAGCAGGAGTGCCCGCAATATCGCCTGTGGCTGTCACATGAAACGTCATCATGGTCACTTGATCAAGATAGTCGCTGTGCGTGGCTAGCGACCGATAGGAGTTCTTGTCCTCCGCTGCGTATTGCGTATAATAGCCGAGCACCGACTTAGCGGGCTCCGACGTATCTGGCACAGGCGCTTGCTGCTCCACGATCGGCGGCGTTGACGGCACCGCCCCTTGTGGTGCTGGCTCGGTTTCGGTGTTGGGTTCTGTCCTGAGAAACACCCACACCAGCACCGCAAAAAACAGAACGAGAACCGCAGCAATGCCCCATATGGCTCTTCTTTTCATACGATTCCCCACCTTCATAAGTAGCGTTCGGTCTACTTTATAGGGTAGTAGAATCGCCGGGAAAGAGATAGCGGTACTATCTGACAACCATCCAAAAGGCCGATGCGACAGTGTGCACCTCGGCCTTCTCTACGAGCTACAGATGACTTATGCGGACCGCCCCAGCACATCCAGCCAGCGTAACAATCTGTTGTTTTCGATCGTATCGGAGAGCGAATATTTTTCCGCATATACATGCAGAATCAGCAGGACGATGAGCCAACCGACCGTCACAGTCGGGGAGCAGGTCGCGACGACCAACAGCCCGATGCTACCGCCAAGCAAATTGGAGCCTGCGTCGCCCATCATCATCCGCGCTTTCACATCACCGGGGAAGTAGGCCAGCACCACGCCGAGCACCAACCAAAAAACAGGAGAGTTGATCGCGCGCAGTGAGCAGACGGCCACGAGTAGCAGGATGAGCAGCACCCCCTTGCAAGCTCGGCCAGGACGGAGATCGAGCAGGTTGACCAGATTGGCCGACAGTGCGATCACCGCACTGTTCACCGCCAGTTCCATCCCTTCTGCTCCGATCATCCACGCGCCGACGATGCCAGTGAACAGACCCGCCAGCGCTTTGATCAACCCTGTGGTCAGCTCCCGCCCCCACAGCAATTTTCTCAAATGCCCACGAATGCCGGTCACTTCTCGATTGCCCGCTACATCGTCGAGCAGGCCGATCACAAAAAAACCTGTCCCGACAATCAGCAATCCGATCAGATCCTGCACCATCGCCCATGGGATCGGCAACAGGTCGCTCAGCAGAAAAAACGGGACCACCGTCAAAAACATCCCGAGCCACAACGCGCTCCCCATCCCGACTGGCACCTGCTTCCCTGCAAAGTTGGGACGCATCAGACCCGCTTTTTGAAATGCGGTTTGCAAAGGGGGGACCATCAAAGTCGTGAGCAGATAACCGCCCCAAAACGCCATTAACAGCCCTACAGCCGTTCCTGCCCAATAAGGATTCATCTCATCTGCCACCTACTCAACAGCACGCGCGCGATCTGGATCAACTGCTTGCCACGGTGTACAAATCCACGCAGATCGCGTCCGTACTCACGATTTTTCATATTTACCTCCACCTCTAACAACCTCATCCCTTTGCGCGCCGCATCGATCGTCATCCCCACTTCGACCCCATAGCCGCTGCCGAGATTGCCGATCGCATCAAGAACGCGGCGATTTAACGCCCGCTGCCCAGAGAGCGGTGCCTGCACCTCGATACCGCCAAGTTTGCGAATGCCACCCCGCGCAAAGTTTTTGACGAGGCCAAACCCACCTTTTAACGGCTTGGGCAACTGTCCGATCGTCATGTCACAGCGATCTTCTAGCAAGGGTCGGATCAGCTTCTCACATTCCACTGCCGTCTCACACAGATCCGCATCCAGAAACACCACGATGTCCGCATCTGCGACCAACATGCCCGAGTACAGAGCAGCCCCTTTTCCGTAGTTGGTGGAGTGTCGGATCACGCGCGCGCCCGCTTCCATCGACACGCGATACGTATCGTCGGTCGAGCCGTCATCGATCACCCAAATTTCATCAACGATGTCCAAGGTCCGCACAGCAAGAATCGTCTGGTCGATCCGATCCGCTTCATTCCAAGCTGGGATGAGCACACACACTTTCACTGGGCGCTGACCTCCTTCGCAGTTGTGACTTTCGGGAGCAATGCCTCGGCCGTCTTTTTCACTCCAAAATGCCCGTTGGCCCCGCCTAAGATGTCGATCAGTGCGACCAGCCCGGTCACTTGGTCGATGTTATCCACCGTGGAGAACCCAAGCTCGCGGTAGTGACTCACTCCCGAATGGGCCACATCGGAACGCTCGACACAGGCGGCGTTCAATTCCTGCGTTTGCAACGCTTTGAGCAGCGGCAGATCGACAGCTTGCAGGCGCGATTTGCTCGCATTGCCCGCTCCGCCGACCAGGATCACAGCATCGGGGCGCACCCCGAGGTCGCCGCTTGCGGTCAGTGCATCGCTGTCTTGCAGGTAGTTGAGCGCCGCTCCGCCCTTTTGCAGGTACAAGTCCCGCACCAGATTTTCAGCGAAGGCAGTGTGCACCAGTTTTACATCGCCGGTCGTCTGAATCCCCAGCGCTTGCACCAACCGTTCCTGACGCGTGTCTAGCAACGGCACTACATTAGTCAGCGCCACCGTGCTGGTCACATTTGCACCTGCCGCATGCAACTCGGTGAGCAGACCGGAAAGATCGAGCGTCTCCAGTTGCAACACGGCCACTTTTTTGCCTGCGAGGCGGTCTTTGACATAGTGTCCGCCAACTTGCGCGACCACCTGTTCCAACAGCGACTGGCCACGGGTCAGTTCACCATTTTGCTTCTTCAACTTTGCGTTGTCCGCTTTGGTCTGCGTATAGCGCTCTTCCAACTGCTCCAGCAGTTGCACCTGCTCTTTGACGATCACCTCATCGCCAAGCGTTCCACCAAGCAAAAGTCCCAGCCCTAGCGAGAGGAAGACTGCGATCAAGGTCATGATGTGATATCGAATGCCGTACAGCCTGTTCACCCCCAGGACGTGCAAAACTTAGGTCACAAACAGCCTCACGTTCAAGTACACCATCTTCAAAAAGGAGCGGGTCAGCGGATTCAACCAAGCGGCCACGCCGAGCGGCACGCTCGCAGCGCCAACGATCAGGCAGGCCGCCCGCCAGTCGATCGTCGGGCAATACAGCTGTGAAACCCCTTTCGCATCGACCAGTTTGTTGCCGATGCGCATTCGCGTCAACACTGTACTCGCCATGCCCCGCCGTCCTTTTTCCAAAAAATCGATCATGTTCGAATGTGTGCCCAGCGCCACGATCAGCTCCGCTCCGTATTCGTGAGCGAGCAACATCGCCACATCTTCGCTCGTCCCCGGTGCAGGATAGACATGTGCTTGCAGTTTCAACGTCTCGATCCGCACAAGCCCTGGCGCACGACCATCCGCATACGCGTGAACGATCAGCTCCGCCCCTGAACGCAGGCCCGCGTCGCTGACCGAGTCCATGTCGCCGACGATCAAGTCGGGTCGAAATCCCGCTTCCACCAGAGCATCCGCACCGCCATCCACGCCGATCAGCACCGGTTTGACATCCCGGATGTAAGTGGCGATTGCACGCAAATCTTCTTTATACGTCGGCCCGCGCACCACGACCAGCACGTGCCGCCCGCTCATTTTTGTTTTCATATCCAACTTCGGCAGATCGCCGAGAAAAAAGTTTTTTTCCTGCTGCGCATAGGTCAGCGTATTTTCCACAAAGGCGCGCAGTTCGCTCCTGACATTGACCAGCGCCTTTGCCATGCGGGCGAGGATCAGTTCTTCATCTAGCACCTGTGCTTTGCCGACGACCGCATCTTCCAAGACGATCAGGTTGTCGATCACCGAGACGATCTGTCCGTCTGTCAGCTTCTGCATCAGTTCGGCAGGCGCTTCATCGAGCAGGAAAACGCCGGCCCGCACCAGTTTTAAAGGTCCAAGGTTCGGATAGCGTCCCGAAATGGAAGGGGCTGTGTTGATCACCGCTTGCACTTTCGTAGCGATCAGCGCATCGGCCGCCACCTCGTCGAGGTCCACATGCTGAATCACCGCAATTTCGTTTGGCTGTATGCGTTTGACGAGTTGTTTCGTCTTGCGGTCTTTGCGCGCGACACCGTGCAGTCTGACCCCAGTTCCCTTTTTCTCCAACGCAAACCGCATCTCGAACGCCCACCTTTCTGGACACAAAAAAACGGATACCCCTAGTATGGAACAGGCATCCGTCAGATAATCCCTCAAATGGAAAATTGGAGTTTCGAACATGCAGATAAGAAAAAAAGACCCTTGGCTCGAAATCAGGGTCTCTCTTTCCTATAAGCTCGAACCGTCCCCACATTCTGCACAAACAGAACGTCTGTTGTTGGGGAACTTGCACTCTTCTGCGCTAGCCATTTCGCAAACAGAGCGGAGCCGTGCTTGTGGGTCTTACATATATGTAAGATGATTTTCGAGGTGAAAAAGTTTCACCAAGAAAAAAAGTTTTTACGATTGTCACTAATCATTACTTATGTTCGCCGACCTGCCCCTGTAAAATCTCCAAAGCGTGCGGCAAAACGGGCAGAAGCACTTCTAAACACTCACGGACGCCTTTCGGACTGCCCGGCAAGTTGATGATCAAGGTAGTGCCTCGCGTGCCGACCACGGCGCGGGAAAGCATGGCGAACTTGGTTTTCTCCATCGAGGCGGCGCGCATCGCTTCCGCCATGCCTGGCACTTCCCTGTCGATCACCGCAAGCGTTGCTTCTGGCGTCACATCGCGCTTAGCGAGACCCGTTCCACCTGTGGTGATCAGGATATCCAGATTTAACTCGTCACAGTAGGTTACCATAGAATTGCGCAAAATGTCAAATTCATCAGGAACAATCTGATAGACAACGACGTCACCCGCGATGTCGAGCATCATCTCGCGGATCACCTGTCCACTCAAGTCTTCGCGTTCGCCTCGCGCTCCTTTGTCACTCGAGGTGAGAATGCCCACTTTCCACTTCATAGCGCCGCCTCCTCTCGAAGAAAATCGCCGTTTTTGCCGCCTGTCTTGGCAACGAGGGCGACATTTTGAATCAGCATCCCTTTATCGACCGCTTTGCACATGTCATAGACGGTCAGCGCCGCGGTGGTCACAGCGGTCAACGCCTCCATCTCCACCCCGGTCACATAAGTCGTTGCGACGGTGGCATGAACGAGCAAGGCGCGCTCGCCATCCTCCGCAAAGGAGATGTCCACTTTGGTCAAGGGCAGCGGATGGCACATCGGAATGAGGTCGGACGTCTTTTTCGCCGCCATGATCCCTGCGACTTGAGCCACGGCCAGCACATCGCCCTTTTTCATTTTGCCTTCGCGAATCAGGGTCAACGTCTCCGGCTGCATCTCGATGCGGGCAGAAGCGGTCGCAGTGCGCTTGGTGACCTCTTTTTGCGTGACATCGACCATCTGCGCACGGCCTTGCTCATTAAAATGGGTCAGCTTTTTCTCGTCCACCGTTCCACCTCTTCTTATCAGCCACCGATCTGCGACATGCGCCGCAGTGTCGGATTGTGTGATTTTTCTTCACCGTGCAACGCTTTTGCCATCTCATGTGTCTCCGGCTTGGCCTCAAGCGCACGCTGGAACAGGTCGGCCAGCTTTTGTTCATCTCCGAGAGCCTGTTTCACGTTGAACTCATCTTCCCAATACAAACAGGGCTTGAGATTGCCGTCTGCAGTCAGTCGAAGTCGGTTGCAACTCTGACAAAAATGGTCGCTGACTGGGTGGATCAGCCCGAATGCGCCCTTGGCGCCTGGAAGCTGATAGTTCTGCGCTGGGCCGTTGCCTTTGATGCCACGCTCGAGCATGACAGGTTCCCAACCGTTGACCCGACAGCGCTCCAAGACGGTCTCCAACGGCAGGTATGTCGCTTTCCAGTCCTCGCCCTCATGGCCGATCGGCATATATTCGATAAAGCGCACCGTCACATTGCGTTCGATTGACAGGCGCAAGAAGTCGTCGATTTCATCGTCGTTGAACCCTTTCATCAGCACGACGTTGAGCTTGACCGGGTCAAAGCCAACTTCATAAGAGGTTTCGATTGCCTCCAGCACTCGCGACAGGTCGCCGCCGCGGGTGATCTTGGCAAAACGCTCCGGGCGGAGCGAATCGAGGGAAATGTTGACGCGAGTGATCCCCGCCTCTTTTAGCGCTTGGGCCCGCTGGGCCAAGTAGATCCCATTGGTGGTCAGCGCGATATCATCAATGCCGGGAATAGCCGACAAACGTTGAATCAGTTGTTCAAGGTGGGGTCTTACCAAAGGTTCCCCTCCGGTGATGCGCAGACGGCGCACACCTAGTTTGGCCGCCACGGTCACCACTTCGGTAATCTGCTCAAAGCTCAAGTAGCGGTTCGGTTCGAGAAAGGCCAACCCTTCCTCCGGCATGCAGTAGCGACAGCGCAAATTGCAACGGTCGGTGACCGAAATGCGCAAATAATCGTGGACCCGCTGGAATTGATCGATCAGCATGGGGAATGCCCCCTTTCCTAGAAAACTCGTGACAACTATTATATCATATAGGATGACCCCATGATGATAAAGGAGTTCCCTCTATGAAATTGACGGTACAACTATTCGCAGGTGTCGCCGAAGCGCTCGGCTCCCGAGTTTGGGAAGGCGAGCTCCCCGATGGCGCGCGCGTTGCCGATTTATTTGCAGAACTGATCAGACAACACCCTGCTGCTGGGCCGGTGCTGCGCATCTCCTTCGCTTCGGTCAACCAGCAGTTTTCCCCACCTGACACCGAGCTTAGCGAAGCGGACGAGATCGCCATCTTGCCACCCGTGTCAGGCGGGCAGGACGCTTCAAAGACCGAGCAGCGCTTTGAAATCACCGAACGTCCCATCTCGGTCGATGCAGTGCTTGCCAAAGTGCGCAACCCGCTTTGCGGAGCGATCAACCTGTTTGTCGGCACTGTGCGCGAACTGACACAAGGCAAGCGCACCGTGCATTTGGAATATGAAGCCTATGCGCCGATGGCCGTGAAAATGATGGAACAGATCGACCGCGAGATCGCCGAAAGATGGCCTGGAACCCTCGTCGCGATGTCGCATCGGATCGGCAAGCTGGAGATTGAAGATGCTGCGGTGGTGATCGCCGTCGCGACCCCGCACCGGGCCGCCTCATATGAGGCAGGTCGCTATGCGATTGAACGCTTGAAAGAGATCGTTCCGATATGGAAAAAGGAAATTTGGGAGGACGGCACGGAGTGGATCGGCCATCAGCAAGGGCCATGGGACCCGCTACGTGCAGGAACAGAGAGGGAGGGTTGAAGAATGGATCTGACGCGTTATTCGAGACAGATATTATTTGCCGGAATCGGTGAAGACGGTCAGCGCAAGTTGCTGAACAGCCGTGTGGCGGTCGTTGGGATGGGGGCGCTCGGTACTGTGCTCGCCAATCACATGGTACGGGCCGGAGTCGGATTCGTCCGCCTGATCGACCGCGATTTTGTAGAAGCATCTAATTTACAACGGCAGATGCTCTACACAGAGCGACATGCGGCCGATGGACTGCCCAAAGCGATCGCAGCCGCCGAAATGCTTCGCGAAGTCAATTCGCAGGTTGAGATCGAGCCTATCGTCGCCGATCTGACGTGGAAAAATGCGGAAGAGTTGCTCACAGACGTCGATCTGGTGCTTGATGGCAGCGACAATTTTCAGGTGCGCTTTTTGGTCAATGATGTCTGTGTGCAACACGAGATTCCTTGGGTTTACGGTGGCGGTGTCAGCGCCAATGGGATGACGGTGCCGATCCTGCCGGGCGAGACGCCTTGCCTGCGCTGCCTGTTCGAATCGGCACCCGCACCGGGCACGACTGCAACCTGTGATACGGCGGGTGTGCTCGGCCCAATCATTCATATCGTCGCTTCCTATCAAGCGGTCGAAGCGATGAAACTGTTGGTCGGCGCCCAAGACAAAGTACGCCGCACCATGCTCAACATCGGGATCTGGGACTCGTCCACTTCGTCGATCGACATCTCGAAAGCGAAGCGTCCCAACTGCATCTGCTGTGGGCAACGCGTATTTGAGTATCTAAATCCCAGCACAGGCGATGAAGTTGTCTCGCTCTGTGGGCGCAACTCGATCCAAATTTCCCCTTCAGAGCCTTGGAATGTCGATTTGCAGGCGATCGCAGACCGCCTTTTGCAAAGCGGAAAGGTGGAGCATAACAAATTCCTTGTGCGCTTCTATGTAACTGACGATCTGCGCCTCGTCATCTTCGCTGATGGGCGTGTACTTGTCCAAGGCACCGACGATGTGAGCGTCGCTCGCAGCCTGTACGCCAAATACATAGGAATGTAAAAAAGAGACCCGATCATTTCGATTGGGTCTTTTCTTCTGTTGTGAAAAAGTACAAGAAAAAACCGATAAATACAGCGATAAAAAACCTCGTCTCCGGCGAGAATTTAATCGTTGGCAAATCTGTCAGCCCCATGTTACCCCTCCCTTGACCCGCCAAATGCCGGGCCGCTAACCGTCAAACTGAAACGTTGGCTTTGTAAAAAAACTCCTGACACATTGAGCTGATTCAAGATGAGCAAAAAAGCTATCATCACATCGACAGCATCCAAGATCAGCGCCCCGCTCTTTGACTTCCCTTTCGCTATAGTGCGTGGTCCGCCAAAAATGGGGCCAGTGAGGTTGAGACGAAATTCTGATGAGGTTGACAATATGAGCGATCGCACCGTGATCTGACCGCTTAATAACAAAGCTGCGACTGCTAGATCGAGCGTTTGTCGCATGCCGTTAACAAAAGGATCGAGCCAAGGACGCCAATCTGGTTTCATAAAATCACCTCAAATCCATGTTCAGTATATTCGAGGAACCTAATAATCGACACAAAAAAAGACTCAATTCTATGAATTGAGTCTTTCACTCGCCTAGCGACGTCCTACTCTCCCAGGACCCTGCGGTCCAAGTACCATACCTCCGCTTTCGCTCCGGTGGTTCTTCGCTCCGCTTCGAACGTGGCACTGTTTCTATGTACTTGTTAAACAACAAAAAAGACCCGATCTAAGAAGATCGGGTCCTTTCTCTTATTACCTAGCGACGTCCTACTCTCCCAGGACCCTGCGGTCCAAGTACCATTGGCTCTGTAGAGCTTAACTTCTGTGTTCGGGATGGGAACAGGTGTGACCTCTACGACATTATCACTAGATATAAAAATTGATGGTGCGGTCAAGAGGACTTGAACCTCCACAGGGTTGCCCCCACAAGAACCTGAATCTTGCGCGTCTGCCAATTCCGCCATGACCGCGTATTCGATTGATAAAGTGGTGCCGGCGAAAGGAATCGAACCCTCGACCCACTGATTACAAGTCAGTTGCTCTACCATCTGAGCTACACCGGCACGTTTTTGTGACAACCGCTTGTGTATCGCGGTGACAAGAGTTATCTTATCATGGCCTCTTCTCAATCTCAATCTCACCAAACAATCAAAATGGGTCAAAATTAGCGGTTAGATCTGTCTTCCTTCTTCGGAAGCGATAATATCGCCACCGTTCCCATGATACAGAGTCCACCGATCGCTTGATAGATCCCAAACTGCACGTGTAACCATACCACCGATGCGATGACCGCAACCAGCGGCTCAAGGCAAGCGAGCAGACTGGTCTCCGTCGGCGTGTTATACCGCAGCGAGCCCAAATACAGCAGAAATGCGATCAAAGTGCCGAAGAAAATGACAAACAGTACAAGCGACAAGCTCATGCCCGTCCAAACGTGGCCGATCGAAAGCCACGGTCGTTCGATGAACAATAGCCCCAAGCCGCCGATCAACATCCCCCACCCGACGATAACTTCTGCCCCATAGCGCGAGAGAAGTCCACCCGGATAGAGCGTGTTAAACGCCAAAGGCACTGCCGAGATCACGCCCCAGAACACCGCAATGCCAGGCACCGACAAGGCGTCCCAGCGCCCGTTGGTCACCAAGAGCGCAGTTCCCAACAGCGCGAGCAGCACCGCTCCCATTTCAATCGCCCGCGGCATCTTGCGCGCTTGAACAGCGACGTACATCGTGACCAAAAGCGGCGCTAAATATTGAAGCAAGGTCGCCGTCGCCGCATTTCCCGTCTCGATGGCGATAAAATAGGTATACTGTGCCCCAAGTAACCCGAGCAGACCGAAGACGATCAGCCCGATCCGGTCCCGGCGATCCTTCCACACCCCGAGCAATGCCACGCGTTTCCCACGAATCCAAGCGAAGCCAAGCAGCAACGAACCTGCGATCAACAGCCGCATCGTGACCAGATAACCTGTCGTAAAGCCATAATCCTCAAAGAGCTTTTGGGCGGCCGTCCCAGACAGGCCCCACAACATCGCTCCAATCAACACCATCGAAAACCCTCTTACCCGCGCATTCATGCCATGCATCCTCTCTCAAGCTGTCACACTTTAGAGAAAGTATACACCTCACACCAAGCGTTGCGAAGATTAAAGCTATTCTCGATTGAAAAATTCTTTCTTTAAGCGATCGACCGCCCCCGCATACTCGCTTTTGCTCCACCCGTTATATGAGGGATGCGGCACGCCTTCGATCACCTGCCACATCGTGCTTTGCACAGCAGCAAGCCGGAAAAATTTCTGCGCAAATCGCCCGCACGGCACGATGACCAAAGATCGCTCTTGTAGCTTGACCAGCTTTTTGCGCAGGCTGTTGACCAGGATCTCCTGCACAGCATTCCACGCCGGATTGCTGTATACCACTTTGTTGTTCCCAGAACGCACTCCCTCCAACACCTGAAAAAACTCACCATAACGCGCACGGACAGCAGCGCTCTGATAAGCCGCTCCCTGCATCGGAATTGGACAGACGTTCATCAACCCGACCTTGTTTAGCGAAGGGCGGTTCAACTGCTCATCGTGGTTCTTTTTGATCAGCACGCCCAGAGGATACTTCTCATACTGATCACCGTAGAGATGTTTCGTCATCGAAGCGCCTGACGAACCGGACACAGGCGCGCCGAATTTCAACTCCTGCACATGCGGGCTCTCTAACAAAAATAGAAATTGCGCCTGCTCCGTGACCAGATCGTTGACCAAATACTCCTTGGCCAATTCATTAAAAATAACGCGTAGCTGTTGCTTCTGCTCACTCATCTTCATTCCACCTTTTGACCTAGCTCATAAATTTCATCTGGACGCCGCCAGTTAATACGAATTCGAATTCAATGCGCTCTCTGCGTTCGCTTAAAAGTATGTCCGATCTGAAAAGGATGCGGTGCCTCGTTCCAGCAAGCGGTCTTGTCGGCACACGACGTGTGTTTCGGCAGATACACCGCAGTCGGTTTGAGCCTGCAACCCCTGCAATGCAACTCCTGCATCCTCTGTCTTCCCTCAGCGAGCCGACCCGAGCTGCAGACCTTCCGACACGGTCACAAATCGATAGCCCTGTTCCTTCAGCTTCGTGATCACCTCATCGACCACCTTCAAAAATGTACTCGGATCGCTGCGCCTGCCATCGTGTAGCAGAATGATTCCGCCTGGATGAGCATCTGCCATGATCTGCTCCACGATCAACTCTCCCTTATAACTTGGCGCATACTGCTCCTGCGGGTCGATATCCCATGTGACCAACTTGCGCTCCTGACGCTTTAGGATCAGCGGTAGCACGACCATTTTGTCTCCGTAAGGCGGACGGAACAGGCTCGTATCTTCCACGCCCAACTCGTTAAACAACCCGTCCATCTCGCGCAGATCATCTTTGATATACTGTGGCGATTTATAGATCATCCGGTCATGGTGCAACGTATGGTTCCCGGCCTGATGCCCTACCTCCACCAAGCGCTGCGCAACTTCCCTGTTCTCCACAATTTGATCCCCTGTCATAAAAAACGTCGCTTTCACATCCTGTTTGGCTAACAAATCCAACAGCGGCAGGGTCCACTCTTTGGTCGGCCCGTCGTCGAAGGTCAGTGCCACCACCTTCTCGTCCGTCTCAAAATGTGTGATCGGATCTAGAAACAAAGCCCGATCGGGCGGCCTGTTGTAGACGAAAAAAACGAACACATTCAAGGCGAATAGCACAAGCAGCGCAATTCCACCATATTTCCATCGCTTCTTCATTCGAAAAACCTCCTCAAACTAACAAAAAAATCGGCCGAATCGACCGATTTTAATTCTACGCTTTCGCTTCCCATTCCTTCAATTTCTGATCTGTCGGTAAGAGATAGGTCAAAATGCCAAGCAGTGGCAACACGGAGCAGAAGAGCATCGTAAAGTTGAGCCCCTGCACGTCTGACAGTTTTCCGAGTGCGATCGAACCGATTGCACCAAGGCCAAAAGCAAGACCAACGATCAGCCCAGACACCGTTCCCACTTTGCCTGGAATCAACTCTTGAGCATACACCACCGTCACCGACCAACTGGTCGATAAGATCACGCCGATCACAAACAACAGCGGATACGCCAACGCCAAACCAACGTGTGGCAACAGCAACGCGAACGGTGCCGCTCCAATCATCGAAAAGAAGATCATCTTGCGCTTGCCAAAACGGTCTCCAAGCGGTCCCCCGATAAACGTGCCGATGACACCTGCGATCATATACAAGAAGATGAACACCTGTGCTTTCGATATCGACAAACCATAATTTTCGATCAAATAAAACTGGTAGTAGTTGGCCAGACCGGACGAATACCACGATCTCGCAAACACCAAAAACACCAACAGCACGATCGCAGTCGTGATCTGCTTTTTCAGCGCTCCAGACTTACGCTCCCCTTTTGACTTGCGTTGCAAGGGCTGTGCCGCCAGTTCCCGCGTGTACCAGGATGACACAAACAGGAGCACACAAATTGCGATCGCCGCAAATGAGGTGAACCAGACTGCGCCAAACTGCCCTAGCGGCACAAAGATCAAAGCGGTCATCAGCGGAGCCAGCGAACTCCCCGTGTTGCCGCCGACCTGATACACAGACTGTGCAAAGCCTCGTCTCGTTCCGGCCGCCAGATAAGCTACTTTCGAGCCTTCTGGATGGAACACGGCCGACCCGAGTCCGATAAACAGAACTGCACACAAAATCAGCACATAGTTTGGCGCAAATGCCAGACCGAGCATCCCGATCAAACTGAGCCCCATCCCAAACGGCAACAAAAACGGCTTAGGCCGTTTGTCCGACCAATAGCCCACGACCGGCTGCAACACCGAAGAGGTCATGTTCAGCGCAAACGAGATCAATCCGACTTGCGTAAAGGTCAGCGCCATCGATTGCTGCAAAATCGGATAGATCGCCGGGATCACCGCCTGCATCGAGTCATTGAGCAGATGGACGAAGCTGATCGCAAACAAAATCCGGTACATCGTGCCGGTTGGAGTGGACTTCACGTTTGCCTTGGCAACCGTTTGCATAAACACCCCGTCCTTTCAAAAATAATCCTATTAGTTCTTTCGATACACGTAATAATTGTACGCGAAACATGTTCCGTCTGAAAAGGTGTAATAAAAAAAGACCCGACCTGTGAGCAGGTCAGATCTCTTCCAAACGATGACAATTACTTCGGCGGGTACAGGCAGCTCGCACCAGTAATCCATGTGTTGCGCTCAGCCGTCGCTTGAACCGATGTCACTTCAACATCGAGTTCAAACATCGCTTCACGAGTCATTTCATTTGCATTCACGAAACCATTTTCATGCATTGTAATTTCCCTCCTTGTTTTTATTTTCAGAAAAATCATACCATAATAATTCCAATATGTACAATAGTTTTACTGAAATATATATTAAATTTTATTCCGCCTATCTTTTTCGTAAGTTCCACACATGTACGAGTCAACCTTTCCTGCACCTGCATCTACTACCAATGGAGAAGACAAAACCAAGGAGGGACGGTACATGTCTGACCTCGTCTCCACAATTACCAAATGGATCGTCGCGTTCCTCATCATTTTTCTGCTCTGCATCATACTCCTTCTCAGCTTCTTCCACAAAAAGAAAAACACGCTCCCCTCCGCCCTCTTCTCAAGGGCATAGCGAAACCCCTGTCCTCGCACAAGGACAGGGGCTCTTTTTCCACACTTTAAGCAAGGCTACAAGTCTGTAGTCACTTCATCCTCGCCCGTGTTGTCATTGACCAAAACGGTCTCTTGACATTCCGGGCAGAGCACTTCGATAATTTCATCACCTTTAAATACATCTTCATCCACAAACACGGTCTCCCCGCAGTTTGGGCAAATCATCTCCAAATATTCGATGGCGGTGTCGTCATCCAGCTCAAGATCCTCGTCATATTCGAAATCATCTTCCTCAAGACTCTCGCCAAATACGTGATCTTCCAAATCTCCGAGGTCATCATCGACCGCTTCGATGTACTCTTCCAATTGATCCTGCATCATCGTCAAGCGATCAAGAGAGCGAGCCATCTCATTCATGACTTCCATGATACCGACAAGCACGCGGCCTTCCGGAGTGCTTTGCCCTACGTTCAATCCTTCTGCCAAACCTTTCAGATAAGCCAATCGTTCTTTGATTTGGTTCAAGTGACTCGATCCTCCTTCGCGGCTATAAAGCGTCGCTACGCTAATATTTCCATCCACACGCTAGTTTGACCAACCTTGCCACGAATTAACCGCGAACGCCCCAAAGAATCAGTCCCACACCACACATCACAACGACCATGCGCCAAAATTCCAACCTGTCAGCCAGACCGATCAGACCGAGCGACGTCACTAAAATCAATACGGTTGGCCCTACTAAGGCAAGAGCTGCGTTTAGTTGCACCGCTTTCTGGACGCTGCCGAAGTAAAACATCAGGATGGCAACCGTCACCTCAATCATCCCGGAGAGCAGCCTTAGTCCGGCCATTCCGATCAGAATATGATCGCGAAGATACGAAAACATCACCTTGCCTCCTCATCTGCAAACATCCACTACTCGAAGATATGCACGCGCGGGACAAGGTATCACCAAAACAAAAAGGCGCGTCCCTCTACCAGGACGCACCTTTTTGTTTTGGACAAGCTATTCGTTATGCACGGGACACGTATGCGCCGTTACGAGTGTCGATGATCAGTTTCTCACCGACTTCGATGAACAGCGGAACTTGCACCACAGCACCCGTTTGCATGACAGCGTTTTTGGAACCGCCTTGTGCAGTGTCGCCTTTGATGCCCGGTTCGGTTTCTGCCACTTCAAGCACTACCGTGTTCGGCAGTTCGACGCCGATCGCTTGACCTTCGTAGATCATGACCGCACATTCCATGTTCTCCAGCAGATATTTCATTTCATCTTCCAGCATGTTCGCCGGAACTCCCAATTGCTCATACGTCTCATTGTCCATGAACGTGTAGAGTTCACCGTCGTTGTAGAGGTATTGCATTTTGCGAGTTTCAACGCGTGCACGCGGAACCTTTTCGCCTGCGCGGAACGTCATCTCACGAACCGCACCGGTGCGGATGTTCTTCAGCTTGGTGCGGACGAAAGCTGCGCCTTTGCCCGGTTTAACGTGCATAAACTCGACAACGCGCCAAAGGCCGCCATCATACTCAATCGTTACGCCTGGACGAAAATCGTTCGAAGAAATCATGAAAAATGCCTCCTATATGGTTACAGATGTTTCTTGTTTACTACCCGATGATCAGGAGTTCCTTGGTGGAAGAGGTGAGGATCTCAATGCCGCCTTCCTGCATCACGATGTCATCTTCGATGCGCACGCCACCGAAGTTCGGGATGTAGATGCCCGGTTCGACCGTCACGACCATGCCCGGCTCGAGCACGATGTTGCCGCGAACAGACAGGCTCGGCATTTCGTGGACTACAGTGCCCAGACCATGTCCGAGCGAGTGACCGAAGTTGTCGCCGTAACCATGCTCTGTGATGATGTCGCGTGCCAGCGCGTCCGCTTCAATGCCGGTCATGCCCACTTTGATGTTCTCGAGCGTGAAGAGTTGGGATTTCAGGACGATGTCATAGATCTCACGCTGCTTGTCGTTCGGTTGACCCAAAACAACAGTACGCGTGAGGTCGGAGCAGTACCCTTGATAGTATGCACCAAAATCCATCGTCACTAAATCGCCCGCTTCGAGAATTTTCTCGCTGGCCACGCCATGCGGCAAGGAGGAGCGAGTCCCCGAAGCTACGATGATGTCGAACGAGGAGCACTTTGCGCCAAGTTTGCGCATGTGGAACTCCAGTTCGAGCGCAACATCGATCTCGGAGATACCTGGGCGCAGAACACCCAAGATGTGCGAGAACGTTTGATCTGCGATCTGAGCAGCTTTGCGCATGATCACAAGTTCACTCTCGTCTTTGAACATGCGAATTGACTCAACAAGATCGCTGGCCGGCTCGAGCGTGACACCGTCAAGCTTATTGCGCAGCGTTTCGTACAGACCGTAGTTGACAAAGTCCTTTTCAAACGCCAGCTTGGTCAGCTTCTTCGCTGCCAGTTCACTTTTCAGAGACTCGAGGAGCTCTTTCGCTTCCACCACTCGGCAATGCGGGCATTGCTCGGTCGCTTGCTCGGTATAACGGAAGTCGGTGAGCAGAATTGCTTCATCATGCGTGACGAGCAAGTAGCCCGTCGAACCGGTAAAGCCGGAGATGTAAAAACGGTTCTCCTTTTTCAGGATGAGCATCGCTTCCAAGCCCTGTGCAGTCATCGCTTCACGCAAACGGATCAGACGTTGTTCCACAGAATCTCCCCCTTATTCTAAGTTGCCTACTCAGCAGATAACAAACCTCTTTTGGCAAAATCTTCAAGCAACGCATGGAAAGCCAGCGTGTAGCCGAGCGCGCCTAAGCCGCTGATCTGTCCCATGACGACCGGAGCGATCATCGAGCGATGACGGAACTCCTCTCGTGCATGGATGTTGGACAGATGCACTTCGATTGTCGGGATCATGATCGCCGACAGACAATCGCGGATGGCGATGCTGGTATGCGTGTAGGCAGCCGGATTGAAAATGATCCCGTCCGTATTGCCGACAGACGCCTGCAAGCGGTCGATCAGTGCTCCTTCGTGGTTGGATTGAAAGCTCTCCAACTCCACACCAAACCGATCGGCCAACAGCGCCAAGTCTCGGTTGATCTGAGACAATGTCGTCCGCCCGTACACATCGGGCTCCCGAGTGCCGAGAAGATTGAGGTTAGGTCCATGCAAAACCAGTATTTTCGCCAAAGGGATAACCTCCCAAAAAGTCCAAGAATCATTTTATCACGAAAATCGGCCATTGAACAGTTGAGCCCGCGAAATGGTATACTGAAGAAAATTGGATTGCGAGGTGACATCATGAACCAGCTAGTACGGTTGACGCTCGTTCGCCACGGAGAGACGATCTGGAACCGTGAGATGAGGCTGCAGGGCTCACAAGACATCCCGCTGTCTGAAATCGGGCTCGCACAAGCGGAGGCGGTCGCCAAACGCCTGTCTGCCGAACAGTTCCACGCCCTCTACTCCAGCCATTTACAGCGTGCCCACAAAACGGCCGAAACGATCGCCAGCCGCTCGCAAGTGCCCCATCATGTTGCTGAAGACCTGCGCGAGCGTCATTTCGGCGAGGTCGAAGGACTGACCCGCGAGGAAATCTTGCGCCACTACCCAGAATTTTGGAACGGCGATCACACATATGATGTCGCAGGTGTCGAATCATTTGTAGCTCTTCGCGACCGCGCACACCAAGCGATAGACAAGATCGCAGACCATCACCTGGGCGAACATGTGGTCATCGTCTCTCACGGCGGCACGATCAACGCCTTTCTCAACGCCTTTCTCAACGCCATCTCCGCCGGCCTGCACGGGTCTGGTGTCAACAAATTAGGCAATACCAGCATCACCCGCGTCTTTCGCGAGGCGGACGGGAGCTGGCAGATCATCGAGATTGGCTGTACCGCCCATCTGGACGGATAGGGTTCACAAGGGATTGCAAAGGGAGTGCCGCAAGGCACTCCCTTTTCGCTTACCCTTCGAAGTTGAAACGGAGTACCGGGTTGCGTGCGGCTGTCGTTTCGTCCAGGCGATTGACTTTCGTGTTGTACGGTGCGTTTTTGATGAGGTCTGCGTTTTCCTCTGCTTCTTTGGAAATTTGGATCATCAGATCGCAGAAGGAGTCGAGCGTTTGCAGATTCTCAGTTTCGGTCGGCTCGATCATGATCGCTTCTTCCACGTTCAACGGGAAGTAGATCGTCGGCGGATGGACACCGAAGTCGAGCAGGCGCTTGGCCAGGTCGAGCGTTTTGACTCCGTACTCTTTTTTCAGCTTGCGGCCAGAGAGGACGAACTCATGCTTGCAGACGCGATCATACGGCAGTTCGAAGTGCGGCTGCAGACGACGCATCATGTAGTTGGCGTTCAGCACCGCATCTTCGGTGACACGCTTCAAGCCTTCCGGACCCATCGTGCGGATGTAAGAGTACGCACGCACGTTGATGCCAAAGTTCCCCCAGAAACCTTTGACTTTGCCGATCGACTGCGGGCGATCCCAGTTCAGTACATAAGAGCCATCTGCTGCTTGCTCCACGCGCGGTTTCGGCAGGAAAGGAATCAACTCTTTTTTCACGCCGACCGGACCGGAGCCTGGGCCACCGCCGCCGTGCGGAGTGGTGAACGTTTTGTGCAAGTTCAAGTGAACCACGTCAAAGCCCATGTCGCCCGGACGCGCATAACCCAAGATCGCATTGGCGTTCGCGCCGTCATAATAGAGCATGCCGCCAGCTTCGTGCACGATTTCGGAAATCTCGATGATCTGGTCTTCGAACAGTCCGAGCGTAGACGGGTTGGTCAGCATCAGAGCTGCCGTGTCCTCATTGACCACCTGCTTCAGCGCTTCGAGGTCAACACCGCCGTTTTCGTTCGACTTGACGGTGACGGTGCGATAGCCAGCAACGGTCGCCGACGCCGGGTTGGTACCGTGCGCAGAGTCTGGCACGATGACGGTGGTGCGCTTCTCGCCACGCGACTCATGGTAGGCGCGAATCATCATCAAGCCGGTCCACTCGCCGTGTGCGCCTGCTGCCGGTTGCAGTGACACTTCGTCCATGCCAGTGATTTCAGCAAGCTCGCTCTGCAACTTGTACATCAGTTCGAGAGCGCCTTGCACCTGCTCTTGCGGCTGCAGCGGGTGAATCTGTGCCAAGCCGGTGATCGCTGCCGCCTTTTCGTTGCGTTTCGGGTTGTATTTCATCGTACAGGAACCGAGCGGATAGAAGCCGTCATCGACCCCGTGGTTGCGCTTGGAGAGCTCGGTGAAGTGACGCACCAAGTCCAGTTCTGCCACTTCCGGCAAAGCGGCCGGAGTGCTGCGGATGTATTGTTTCGGAAGCAAGTTCTCGATCGGCTCTTCCGGCACATCAAGATCCGGCAAGCTGTAGGAGATGCGGCCCGCTTGACTCAGTTCAAAAATCAACGCTTTATCTTTCTCTTGACGCATTACAGGATCGCCTCCAGTCTTTCGGCCAACAGATCAATGTCTTCTTTCGTGCGCAGCTCGGTCACGGCGATCAGCATCGCACCTTTGAACTCCGGATAGGTCGTGCCAAGGTCGTAGCCGCCGACGATCTTGCTTTCGAGCAGCTGTTTGTTTACTTCGGCCACATCGCCTTCGATCTGGATCGCGAACTCGTTGAAGAACGGCGTGTTTTCAAAGAGTGCTTTCACTTTCGGAATCGCAGTCAGACGCTTAAATGCATAATGCGCTTTTTGCAGGTTGAGACGTGCGACTTCTTGGAAACCGTGCTTGCCCATGTAGGTAGCGTACACCGTCGCAGCCAGTGCGTTGAGCGCTTGGTTGGAGCAAATGTTGGAGGACGCTTTTTCGCGGCGAATGTGCTGTTCGCGCGCTTGCAGAGTCAGCACGAACGCACGGCGGCCATCCAAGTCGGTCGTTTGTCCGACAACACGGCCCGGGATGCGGCGCACTTGATCTTTTTTAACAGCCAGAAGGCCGAGGTACGGGCCACCAAAGGAGATGCGGTTGCCCATCGACTGACCTTCTCCGACGACGATGTCTGCGTCAAAGTTGCCCGGCGCTTCGAGCACACCCATCGCGATCGGGTTGACAGAAACGATGAACAGCGCTTTTTTGCTGTGTGCCATTTCGCCGATCACTTTCAGGTCTTCGATGCTACCGAAGAAGTTCGGATATTGAACAAACACGCCAGCAACCGTATCATCGAGCTTCGCCTCGAGATCGTTCAGGTCGATGAGGCCATTCTCGATGCCAACTTCCACCACTTCGATGTTTTGACCATAGGAGTAAGTCGCCAGAACTTCACGATACTCCGGGTTGACCGAGCGCGCGACGATCACTTTGCTTCTGCGCGTTGCCGCACAGGCGATGAACGCCGCTTCGCCAAAGGCGGTCGGGCCGTCGTACATCGAAGCGTTCGAAACGTCCATGCCGGTCAATTCGCAGACGATCGTCTGGTATTCGAAGATCGCCTGCAACATCCCTTGCGAGATTTCCGGCTGGTACGGGGTGTAGGAGGTAAAGAACTCGGAACGGCCGATGATCGAATCGACAACTGCCGGAATGTGATGCTGATAGGCGCCTGCACCGAGGAAGTTGATGTGCTCTTCGAGGTTCTTGTTTTTGGAAGCAAGTTCGTTAAAATAACGATACAGTTCGACTTCAGACAGCTCTTTGGGGATGTTCAGCGCGCGTCCGAGGCGAGCACGCTCCGGGATGTCGTTGAACAGGTCTTCTACTTTTTCGACGCCCAGAAAGTCGAGCATTTGCTTGCGGTCAGCTTCCGTGTTCGGAATGTAACTGAATTTATTCACTCAGGTTGGCCTCCCTTTTACTTCTGACGCTTGTAGAACGGCGTTTTGATGATGACACCTTTGACAGGCTTATTGCGGATGATGATGTCGAGCTCTTGTCCGATCGTCGCATACTGGACGTCGATCAGCGCCAGACCGATGTTTTTCTTGACAGTCGGTCCCATCGTGCCCGTGGTGACTTCCCCGATTTTCACGCCGTCAACTTGCACTTCATAATGCGTGCGCGGGATGCCGCGCTCGGTCATCTCGAAGCCGACCAGTTTGCGCTTGACACCTTCTTCTTTTTGTTTCGCCAACACTTCACGACCGATAAAATCGCCTTTGTCCAATTTCACGAAGAAGCCAAGGCCCGATTCGAGCGGCGAGATGTTCTCGGTGATCTCTTGGCCGTAGAGCGGGAGACGCGCTTCAAAGCGCAGCGTGTCGCGAGCACCAAGTCCGATCGGTAACACGCCGTCCTCTTTGCCGGTCGCAAGGATCGAGTCCCAGAGCTTGGCGACATCAGTTGCTGCACAGTACAGTTCAAACCCGTCTTCCCCTGTATAGCCCGTGCGAGAGACGAGGCATTTGATGCCTGCGACATCAACGTTGTCAAGAAACCAAAAGTATTTGATCTGCGAGAGGTCCGCATCGGTCATCTTTTGCAACACTTGTTCAGCGAGCGGTCCTTGCAGCGCGAGTTGAGCCGTTTCGTCCGAAGCATTGTGGATGGAGACATCGCCAAATGCGTGCTCTTGCACCCAAGCGAAGTCTTTTTCGATGTTCGATGCATTGACGACGATCAGATAGTTGTGATCACCCTTTTTGTAGACGAGCAGATCATCGACAACGCCGCCGTTTTCATAGCACATCGGGGAGTAAATCGCTTGGCCGTCCGCCAATTTGGAAGCGTCATTGGTGATCCACTTTTGGATGTTTGCCAGCGCGTCCGTGCCTGTGACGATCAGTTCGCCCATGTGCGACACGTCGAACAAGCCTGCGCGGTTACGCACCGCTTCATGTTCGTCCAAGATGCCAGAATACTGAACGGGCAACGCCCAGCCGCCAAAATCGATAATTTTGCCGTTGTAGTTCGGGTACACTTCGAACAAAGGTGTTTTTTTCAAATTCTCCACCAAAATACCCCCTATTGCTTGTATGTAGCGATCAAAAAAGGAGACACGTATGCCTGTTAGGCCCGGTCTCCTCTGTACACTTTACCTGAGAGTTTTACACCTTGGGTGGCCGAAAGCTCGGCTCTCTCCAGAGTTGCGTCCCGCGGCGGTACGTTTGCCTGAGAGATTCGCACACACCCTTGGGCGGGATGCTGCTTGCTCCTTCGGCGTCACAGGAGGTTCGATTCCGAAAAAACGAACATTGTGCTCTCTCCCACCGACGATCATTCGCAATTATTGTTTGGTTACGCTTACATCATATCATAATCTCACCCATTTGGAACCGTCTCTCGAAAAATTTTCCCCTTTTGTGGTCATACTATCCGTACAAGTAGATGACGGAGGTGAGTCGCTTGGAGAAGTCTCGCTTCATGCCAAAATTGGACTGGCAAGAGAGTGTGGCCGATCAGCTGTTCGAGCGTGAGAAAGATGGGGAGTGGGATTCGTGGGAGTTGTTCCGTCTGGCGCTTGAGGCGGAAAGAACGCGTGTCGTGCCCAATTTTGATCAGTTGATCTGCATGCAACAACTGCCTTTGATCACACCTTTCCCCCATCAGATCGAGACGGCGAAAAAGGTGCTCAATGAACTGCATGGCCGGGCGATCTTAGCCGATGAGGTCGGGCTTGGCAAAACGATCGAGGCCGGGTTGATTTTGAAGGAGTATCTGATTCGGGGGTTGGTGAAGAAGGTGCTGATCTTGGTGCCTTCTTCTTTGGTGATTCAGTGGGTACGGGAGTTGAGCACCAAGTTTAACATTCAAGCTTGGGCGCAAAAGAACACGTACAGTTGGACCGATTATGAGATTGTCGTCTCTTCGATCGATACAGCGAAGCGCGATGCGCATCGGGAGATCGTACTGGCTCAGGATTGGGACCTCGTGATCGTCGATGAGGCACATAAGCTGAAGAACCGCAAATCGAAAAATTGGGAGCTGATCAATACGCTCCGCAAAAAGTATCTTTTGTTGCTGACGGCCACTCCGGTGCAGAATGATATGAAAGAATTGTATAACTTGATCACTTTGCTCAAACCTGGACAGTTAGGCTCTTCAACCGAATATTCGAGCACATTTGTGGAGAATAAACGCCTCCCCAAAAACCGCACTGAACTGAAGGAAGCGTTGTCCGAAGTGATGATTCGCAATAAACGTTCGGAAGGCGGCGTACAGTTTACCAAACGGATTGTCGAGTCGATCATGCTCGACTTGTCACCCGATGAGCGAGAATTGTACGACAGCGTGAGTGCTTTTATCAAGGAGCAGTATACGGCACTGCGCGAGGAAGGCAAAGGTAACGTGTTGCAGTTGATCAATCTGCAACGTCAGATCTGCTCGTCGCCATATGCTGCGCTCGTCTCGTTGAAAGGGATGAAAGAAAGCGAGAAGACCCCGCATGAGATCAAAGATCGCGTCCAGCATCTGTATGAGTTGGCCGAAAGTATCCCAGCCTATACCAAGGTCAATAAATGCATTGAACTGTTGAAGCAAATCGATGATAAGGTGATCATTTTTACAGAGTACAGAGCCACTCAGGATTTTATTTTATACATGTTGCAGCAAAACGGAATCAAAGCTGTGATGTTTCGCGGCGGGTTTAAGAAGAGTAAAAAGGATTGGATGACCGAGTTGTTTAAAAATCGATTTCAGGTGCTCGTTGCGACAGAAGCAGGCGGTGAGGGGATCAATTTGCAGTTTTGTCATCATGTGATCAACTTTGACTTACCCTGGAACCCCATGCGGGTCGAACAACGGATTGGACGGGTGCATCGGTTGGGACAGACGAATGACGTCAACGTCTACAATCTATCGACCAGAGGAACGATCGAGGAGCATATTGTCGGATTGCTCAATGAAAAGATCACGATGTTCGAACTGGTGATCGGCGAGTTGGATCTGATCCTAGGCAATTTAAAAGTGGGGCGACAGTTTGATCATGACATGATGGATTTGTTGGTTAATGGCGCCTCGCAGGACGAGTTGCAGGCAAAATATGAGGAATTGGGCGAGAAGTTGAAGGAAGCTTCGGTCAAGATGTAGCGCACTGGCACTGTTGATCGCTGCGGACAGCTAGCGAAACTCGATGGCAGCAGCGGCGGAAAGGAGGGTTTTTGTGGAGAATCAGCAGGAGATTCAAGATTTTTGCCGGCGCTATTTCCAAGCGGTCGGAGCTACAATTTTAGTGGATCAGGTCAACTTCTTACAGGTCGAACTGCCACGGGATGTGGACAAGGAGTTAACCGATCGTCCCTATTACTGGATGTATGTAGAGGCGATAGGTCAGGAGGTGCCCAATTCGGTGCTCTCTTTAGCGTTCGATCCGGATCTGGTCATCGAGGGTGTTGAGCGCATGGAGTTTGTGACGCTCGGGAGTTTTCGACTGAATAAGATCATCGAGTCAACGCAAAAACGCGGTCGCGTGACAAAAGCCTATCAACTGGTGAACGCGAAGCCACTCGCTCCCTATTTGATGACAACATTTAAGCTGTCCTATATTGCCGATCGCAGGCGTGATGAGATCGTATCGTATGGCGTTCATCTCGGCACAGGTGAGGTGGTGCCAGAATTTGATGCTCGCCTTGCCAATCTCCCCTTTCGAGAGACCCCCCCTGCTGCCGCCATGCTTCAGCCTGTCCAACTGTCACTAGCGGAAGGGTATCGACGATTGAAAGCGAGCTTGACCGAGCAGATCGAAAGGCTGGATCATTCGTGGGCTGAGCAAGCGGAGGCACATCTGGCCCAAGAATTGGAGCAGTTGGAAACCTATTATGAGTCGCTCGGACTGCTCCATGCCGATGAGTCCAAAACGGCTGTTGAACAAGAGAAAAAGGCTGCGCTGTACGCAGCCGAACGGGAACTGCGGGTCGCTGAGCTAAGATGGCGCTGCGCTCCACGCGTGCAGATCGAACCGTTTCATTTTGGCTGGGTGTATGTGGCAGACGACTCGGTCAGGAACACGTTCACCGGAAATCGGCTGTCGATGTAGACCGCCGCGCGATCCTGAGCAAAGGGGTCCTGAACTTTTACATATCGCCCACTCTCAAGCGCCACAACTTTTGTCACTTGCAAGGTGACGTATAATTTGCCCGGTATGGCGTCATAGACGATGTAGGACGGTGCTGAAAAGGTGTCTCCTGCTGCATAGGTCTGTAGCGGGTAGACGCCTTTTTGATTGGCCGCCTGTAGTTGGAACTGCCCGAATCGGCCCGTGGCATAGAGCGCATCGCTTTCGGTCGATGTGGAGCTTGCAACATCATACTCCGCCAGAATTGGTGATGTTTGAGCAACGTCCATGACCGGAACTTTGCTTCTCACTTCTCCCCAAGGGAGGGTCTCCCCGGTCAGCAGATTGTAAAGGTCGAGGGTTGCCCCGTCGTGGTCATGCCCGTAATAGACAAGGTGCAGCATCGGTCCAGCGTAAAGATATCCACTTTCTAACAATTGGCTTTCCACTTCTTCAGGCGGCATCCGGGCTTGTTGACGCCCAAATTCGAACAGGCGCTGCCCATCGGGCGTCGTGACGACATAACCGGCTGGCTGACCATCGCTTTGGATGTGATAGAGCAAGGCGTTTTGCCGACCCACTGTGTTGTGAAGCACACGCACAAACTGAGCAGTGGCGCCTTGCCATCCGGAAAATTCGCTGAGTTTGGCAACGCGCTGCAAGAGAGCGGTAATGTCGGGGGCTTCGGAAAGCTGCGGGGTGCGTATGTTCAGATCTTTTTGTCGCTGTTGTGCAGGTTGCGTCGCGGTTACAGGTGCTTCTGCGAGAGTGGATATGGCGGAGCTAGTCGCAAACAGGATCATCAGCATCGTGATGGTGCGGATTTTCTGGCCCATGGTCTTCACTCCTTTGGCAGATGGTGCCTGGTTCGGTGCCTCTGCTTTTAGAGTAACGAGTCTGGCATGCAATGTTTGTTAAAACCTGTCGGGCGTTCTGATAAATTTTTTGACAAAAAAAACGACCCTCCGTGAGGAGAGTCGTTTGTTGTCGTTTATATAACTTACTTCGGTTCGAGGCCCATAACTTCGATCGCTTTACGAACCGGGTCAAAGTTCTTGTCGTCGGAAACCACGAGGTTGTCGAAGGAGTAGATCTCTTTACCGATCTTTTTACCTTCGTCAGTTTTCATGATCGCGATGAACGCGTCTTGAACTTTTTTGTTGAACTCATCGGAGAAACCGTTGCGGATCGAAACGGTGTCGTTCGGGATCGGCTCGGAGTATGCGAACGGTACGAGCTTGGTGGTTGCATCCGGAACTTCTTTGGTGATAACGGTACGAGCGTCTTCGAATACGGTCGCAACGTCAACGTCACCGCGTACCAGCGCCATCAGCGCTTTGTCGTGACCGCCAGCGAGGGTTGCTTTTACGTCGGTTTCCGGGTTGATGTTGACACCTTTCAGCATAACAGCCGGGTAGATGTAACCAGCTGCGGAAGCTGCGTCAACAAACGCTACTTTCTTACCTTTTACATCTTCAACTTTGTTCAGGGTCGTGTCATCAGCACGTTTTACGAACATGGCACGATAGGACGGCGAACCGTTACGCTCAGTTTGCAGCAGGACTTTAACTGCTTTCTTCTTGTCATGTGCAAATACGTAGTTGATCGGGTTCAGGAAGCCAACGTCTACTTTCTTCGCTGCCATACCTTCAACCAGACCGTTGAAGTTGGTGGTAACTTGTACTTCTACCGGAATTCCCAGCTCTTTGGAGAGCAGGTCGCCCAGCGGCTTTGCTTTTGCCGACAGGTTTTCCGCGTTTTGGGACGGAATGAAGCCTACTGTCAGTTTCTCCGGATCTTTTTCGGCCTTCGCTGCTTCGCCGCCTTTTTCTTTTTCATCGGTGCCACAACCAACGATGGTTGCTGCCAAAGCCAAAGTCATACCAACTGCAAAAGTCTTTTTGAACATTCGTTTTTTCCCCCAAATGTGTAAATAGGATCATTTAATGGGCTATTGCCACGATTAGTATAGCACATTCGTTCCAAAAAGAAATATCGGTTTTTTGTAGTTTTCGTTATCAAACGCAACAAAACGACAACAATAGGTTCACCAATCTGGCAATTTCTTCTGTTTTCTCTAGCGGACGTGCTTTCTTACTCTTTCTAAGACGCCTTTCAAGTCTTGATGAGCCATTCGCAGCAGTTCGAGCTGTTTGCCCTTCAATCGCTCGAGTTCCCCTGTCAGTGTCCGCAATCGTTTCAGATCGCGCTCGCTACGGGCGGCCTGGATTTTCTTTTTCAATGCTTCTCCCTGTTTGTGCAGGACATAGGCGCTGTTCAAGCGCTTATGAAAGCTTTGCAATTCTTGCTCTACTTGCGCGTGAAGCCCTTTGTCTCCCCCATCGTGTAGCAATTGGCGCAGTTCATAGCGGTTGTCTCGCATCTGGTGATTGAGTTGGCGAATATGGTGCTCCTTTTGTTTGATCGAACCCAATTGTCCGCGAAGCTCAGTCAGTTCGGCCTTGGTCTCTTGCGTCACAGGGGGCTGTTCCAGCACAGTTTCGGCAGATGCCACAGCGCTCACGCTTACTATCAGCACGGTTAGGAGAGATCGTGTGCTCAAGTTGCGCAGCCACTTGTTCAAATGATCCTCACCTCTTACCTGCTAGTATGAGTAGCTCCGCGTTTCTCTATGTATGTCATGTATAGAAAAGAGGAGGACCTGTTCAGTCCTCCTCAAGCATCTAAAAATTCAACTTGGCTCAGCCTTGCATCTTTGCCTGTCAAACGACCGATGCGCGTCATTTGCACGATGCGCGAAATCATCGCATCGACCGTTTTGGTCGAATCGTAAAATGTTTTGTAAACGGCGGGCGGCTCGTAGTTCGACGTAAACAAGGTCGGCAACCGATTGGAAAAACGATGGTTGATGATCCGAAACATCTTGTCGAGCGTAAACTCATTCGCACGCTCCTGTGCAAATTCGTCGATCGCTAGCACCGGAACGGTGCAGTATTTTTCCAGCACCGCTTCCATGTCCTGCCCGCTTGCCGCCATACCGCGAAGTTTGTCAAAAATGGTGTCGGCGCGCACAAAGATGTTCGGAACCTGCCGATCATCAAGCATGTTACAGATGGCCAGCATCAGGTGCGTTTTCCCAACACCCGGAGATCCAAAGATATAAAGCCCTTTAAAAGCGGCCGCCTGTTCCAGCGGATTGCGGCGATGGTCGTATCCACTGGCGAACTCCATCGCCGCCGCATACAGCTCCGGGTGTTTGCGGGCCTGTTCCTGCGGGAAATTTTCAAAGCGATACTCTTTATCGGTAAACGTCTTTTCAGAAAACTCACGCAGGCTCGACGCTTCCCGCATTTCAATATGTTTTAAAAAGGGGTTGCAAGGGCCGGTGCGAACGGTCAACTGATCCTGATACAGGTCAAGATAGTCGTACAGGCCTTTGGAGTCGCCTTCTTTCCCACACTTGTCGTAGCCTTGGCAGTTGCCGCAGATCCGCTCCTGTTTGATCAAATCGAGCAAAAGGATCGCGCCTCGCTTGATCGTTTGATCGTTCACATCAAACGATCTCAAAAGCGGCAGCCGTTCCCGAAAATAGTCGGGCGAATAGTCGAACTGCCCTTTCAATCGCGCGGCAATGCCCATTGCCGAACCGATGTGCTCCATTGCATACCCTCCTCTCAGGTCTTCTGATGAATATGATCGATGTGCATATACGATTTAGAGTACCATGAGGTCAAGCGCCTCCTCAAGATACGAAATCTGACAGATTAGGCGTACCCGACCACTTCTGCTTTCCGCACGCCAAGTAGCGCTTCTAAACTTTCGAGCAGTTCGTCCACCGAGTTGGTCAAATGCTGCACTTCGACGGTCATCGTCAAGTGGGCAGCTTGGCTCATCGGAATCCCTTGGTTGATCGTGATGATGTTGCCGCCTTGTTTGGCAATTGAATTGAGCACGGCTGACAGCACCCCTTGCCGATGCTCCAGAATCAGGGATAAGGTGATCAATCTTCCTTGCCCTTCCTCTTCATAGAGAAAAACAAGATCCCGATATTTATAAAAAGCGGATCGCGATAAGCCGGCCAGATTGACCGCATCATGCACGGTGTTTGCCTCGCCGCGGGCCAGCATGTCTTTGACTTGTACCGTTTTGATCATCGCTTCTGGCATAATGTCCTCGGCGACCAGGAAAAAGCGGCGACGCTTGGAACTCAAGTTCGAACCCTCCTCGAATTTAACTTTCATTTCTATTCTATAGAAATTACGAACTATTTAATAGTCTATCTCCACAAAAAGACCCTCTGCCAGAACAGAGGGCCTGTGGAGTTGCGCGAAGCGCTTAATTCGCCACCAGCGGCGCGTTGTGCTCGCGGCGCGTTTTGACAGTTGGCGGTACTTGCGGGGCGATCGTCACGGAACGCTCGACATAAATCTGGTGCCACATCATGAAGACGAGGATCGTCCAGACTTTGCGCGCGTTGTCACGAACGCCATTTTTATGGTCTTCCAACATCTGCATCACATACTGCTTGTTGATCAAATGATCGATCGGGCTCGCATCGATCAGTTCACGTGCCCACTGATAGTGCTCTTTTTTCAACCAGTGACGAGTCGGCACTGGGAAGCCCAACTTCGGACGTTCTGCGACTTCTTTGGGTAGAATATCGCGTACCGCTTCCCGCAGCACATATTTGGTCGTACCGTTCATCGTGCGATAGTGCGCCGGGATTTTAGCGGCAAATTCAAACACTTCTTTATCGAGAAACGGGACGCGAAGCTCCAACGAATTGGCCATCGTCATCTTGTCTGCCTTCATCAAAATGTCGCCTGGCAACCAAGTATGGAAATCGAGATACTGCATCTTCGTCACATCATCATAGCCTGCCGCACGGTCATAGTACGGTTGAGTGATGTCCAGATAGCGACGAAGACCCATCGCTTCAGGATTCATCCGCACGAATTCCTCTTTCATCTGCTCACCGAAGATGAATGCGTTACCGACGAAGCGCTCAGGAAGCGTCTTGCCGCCGCGCATGAAGAAGGAACGACCTTTCATGCCTTCTGGGAACTTCTCGGCCAGCGATCCTAACGTGCGGCGCATCGACATCGGCAGATAATCGAACATTTTCAAAGACAAGGGCTCCCGATAGATCGTGTAGCCGCCAAACACTTCGTCCGCGCCTTCGCCAGACAAGACCACGGTGACATAGCGGCTGGCCAGCTCAGCAACAAAATAGAGGGCGATCGCAGACGGGTCGGCGATCGGTTCGTCTTGGTGGAACATCAGGCGCGGCAAGACATCGAGATATTCTTTGGCCGTGATGATCGTGTCGCGATGTTCGGTGCCTAAAATGTTCGCCGTCTCACGGGCATAGCCGACTTCCGACTGCCCACCCGCCCCTTCGAATCCAACGGTAAACGTCTTGACTTGCTCCAGTTCTTTGAGCAGGGAGACGATGGTCGAAGAGTCAACGCCAGAAGAGAGAAACGCGCCGCGCGGCACATCGGAGTTCATGTGTGCTTTTACGGAGTTGCGCAGGATCTCCTGAGTGCCTTCGATGTAATAGGACAGCGGACGATCTTCCGGTTCAAAGGAGAGGTCCCAATAACGCTCAATCTTGATCTTGCCACCTTTGATCACCATATAGTGGGCAGCCGGCAATTTGTGAATGCCCTTAAACATCGTCAGCGGGTCTGGAGCGTACTGGAAGGTCAAATAGTTCCAGAACGACTCCGGATTGACTTCGCGCGCGACACCAGGCACTTCGAGCAATGATTTGATCTCAGAGCCCCAAGCGATCGAGTCGGCCGTTTCCGTATAATAGCACGGCTTGATCCCAAAATGGTCGCGTGCAATCATCACCAGATCATTTTTCGTATCATAGATCGCAAAGGCGAACATGCCGCGTAACTCTTTCACGCAGTCAACGCCTTTTTCTTCATACAGGTGAACGATGACCTCAGTGTCACATTCGGTCTGGAACTGATGACCTCGCTCCAGAAGCCATTTGCGAAGCTCTTGGAAGTTGTAAATCTCACCATTAAATGAGATCCAGACCGTTCCATCTTCATTCGGCATCGGCTGGTGCCCGCCTTCTAAGTCGATGATCGACAAGCGGCGAAACCCGAGCCCGACCGGCCCGTCGAAGTGAACGCCCGAATCATCCGGACCACGGTGTACGATTTGAGCATGCATCCGCTCGAGTACCTGTTCGTCAACCCCACGCCCGGTTTTGTTGTACATTCCCACGATGCCACACATCTATGTAAAACCTCGCTTTCCGTATAAAAGACGATAAAAATCACTTTGTTTGTAGCAGAACTATTAAAGTGTAGTCTCTTTCATTCTGCTCGTCAACGCGAAGAACTAGACAGATTTTGCATGATTTCGGTCTTGATCGACTCTATGGAGCGACCAGTCGTGTCCACCGTTAAATTCGCAAAATCATAGTAACCCTTGCGCTGTTCGATCATCTCCCTAATTCGTGTGCGCAACTCGCCCTGGCTTTGCAAAAGCGGGCGGTTGCGATCCTGTTCCACACGGATTGCGATCTCATCGACCGATGCGGTGAGCGCGATCACATAGCCGCTCTTGCTCATCAGTTCGCGGTTGGCCGAACTCAGCACGGCCCCGCCTCCGGTGGTGATCACCGCATCCTGACAGTGTGACAATTCGGCCAGCATTTCGCATTCTTTGCGCCGAAAGTACGCTTCGCCTTTTTCGGCAAACAGTTCCGAAATCTCCATGCCCTCCCGCGACACGATCTCCCGATCACTGTCATAGAGCGCAAACTGCAGCTCTTCGGCCAAAGCATGCCCGATCGTCGTTTTGCCCGTGCCCATAAACCCGATCAGAAAGAGTCGCCTCTCCATATTATTCGCTCCTTGTCACAATCTTTTGGACTCATCATAATATGACGTAATAAAACGAGCTACCGTCACAGCATGTCATGAAAAAATTACGTGTTTCGTAATAATTAGCTCAGCGACATGGCTCGGAATCAAGCTGCACTATGTTACAATGAAGGCGTCATTGTAACATAATCAAGACAGTTGATCGTAAAGGAGCTATGCACCATGTGGGAAAGCTTTCTGTACTGGATGGGCGGAGCGACAATTTGGGACTGGGTCTGGCACATTGTTGCAGTCGTTATCGCGCTATATTTGAGCGTGCCCGGCCTCTGGTGGCCGTACGTAGAAAAATATATGAAAAAGAAAGAAGAGCGCGAAGCTATCAAACAAGCCGAATTGCAAACGCACGCTGAAGCATCCAAAGGAAAATAAGGCAGTGCCGAACAAGCTCCAGGGCGACACTGGGGCTTGTTTGTTGCATTCGATTGAATGGGGATAATAGCAATGCTGCTCTGCTTCTCGTTTGCAAGTAGGCAGAGGCGAAGAGCATGTGGAAAACTGGCCGAGCAATGCAACTCGAGGGGGTTAGGCGTTGTAGTTCAGCGTCGTCAAACACCATGTCTAACCTGCCTCTCGGTTGCAAGTAGGCAGTACCGAAGAACATGCGGAAAAACTGGCCGTGCAACGCAACTCGAGGGTGTAAGTCGTTGCAGTTCAACTTCTTCATTCTCCATGTCTGCCCTTTCTCTCGGTTTCAAGTAGGCAGTTCCGAAGAACATGCGGAAAAACTGGCCGTGCAACGCAACTCGAGGGTGTAAGTCGTTGCAGTTCAACTTCGTCAATCTCCAAGCCATGCCTCGTCGCCCTTCACAAGTTCGCGTACGGTAAACGACCTGTGCAACTGCTCCTATATTTGACAGCATCCTCCTCAAATCAAAAATCAGTACATACGATCAAGCGTCCCAGCGGAGGACGCTTTTCTTATTTCGATACTTTTAGCTAAAATCTCCTCAGGACAAAAGTAAAGTTATGGAGAATACAGAGTTGCAAAACATACCATTGATCATCTATTAATGAATATGGACAATAAATTAATTTTTGTCATTTACATGAGCGCCAGTCTGGTGCTATTATATGGTCAACCAATGAAATAAACCAAATTAAGAGAGGTTGCCATTTAATGAAAGAGAACCAGATTTCAACCCTTTCCATTGCGTCCGCCCTCGTGTTGTCCATGGCTGCGCTGAGTTCCGTTCCGGTCTCTGCGGCACAAACACTTCCATCAAAAGCGGCCGAGATGCAAGATTTCGCAAATTTCTCTCGATATGAAAATTCAAAAAAGAATGACAAAATTTCTTGGAACACCGAAAAGAACATCCCAAACTTTGTGTCTGGCAGGCTGTCTTCACGAGAAGTGCGCACGTCAACCGATGCGATTTCTGTCCTGGAAGAAAACCGTGACCTGTTCCAGATCGAGTCTGCCAGAATGGAAATGATGCTGTTCGATCAGATCACCGATCAGCATGGTAAAGCGTTTAAATTTCGTCAAACACACCGAGGTGTCCCCGTCTTTGGCAACGAGTTGATCGTGCATACCAATACAACTGGTGCCGTGACCTCTGTCAACGGCTACTATGATCCGCTGCTAAAAACCAAGGGCGTCAATGTTAAACCTACACTCTCCAAAGCTGATGCGCTATCCGTTGCAAAAAAGTCGCTCAAACTGAGCGAAACAGCAGTGTTCGATGTGCAAGAGTCCACATTAACCGTGTATGAAGCGAGCCCCAGCAACTACCATCTGGCCTATCTGGTGACCCTTTCGGCGTTCGACGATACTCCGGTCTATGCAGATCTGCTGATCGACGCACATGACGGTTCGATTCTAAACACGATCTCTAAATTGCAAACTGCGTCTGTGATCGGCACGGGGATCGGCGTTTTGGATGATACCAAATCATTGAACATCGAATCTGCGACAGGGCTCTATTTCATGAGCGACCTGAGCAAGCCCATGTTTGCTATGGGCGGAAAAATCGAGACTTACTCGACAGCTCACAGCCTGTCACTGCCCGGAACGCTGATCTCGAGTACAGACAACATCTGGACCGACAAATCGGCCGTCGATGCCCATTTTTATGCGGGGCTGGTGTACGACTACTATTATTCGGTACATGGTCGCAACTCGTTCGATAACAAAGGGGCGACGATCAAGTCGTCTGTTCACTACAGTACGAACTACAACAATGCATTTTGGAACGGTACACAGATGGTTTACGGAGACGGTGACGGCACCAACTATCTCGCTTTCTCTGGGGCTCTCGATGTTGTCGCCCACGAGTTGACCCACGCAGTCACCGCAAAGACGGCCGGGCTGATCTATCAAGACCAGCCGGGATCTTTGAATGAGTCATTCTCCGACGTGTTCGGGGAATTGATCGAAAATAAGCCGAACAACAACTGGCTGATCGGAGATTCGATCTATACGCCAACCATCGCAGGTGACGCGATGCGATCACTGGCCAATCCCAGCCTGTTCGACCAACCTGATCACATGTCCAATTATGTGTACACGTCGGCTGACAACGGTGGTGTCCATACCAACTCTGGCATTCCCAACAAAGCATTCTACAACTTTGTCACCGCGCCAGGCATCACTCAACACAAGGCGGGCAAAGTGTGGTACCGGGCACTGACCCAATATTTAACCCCTAAATCGCTGTTCATCGATGCGCGCAATGCGACTCGCCAAGCTGCGATCGATCTGTACGGAGCGAGTTCCCCAGAAGTGACTGCTGTCGTGAATGCGTGGGAGAGCGTGGGCGTGAATGATTCGCTCGGCGACCCATTTGAACCGAACAACACTCTGGAAACGGCATACGAGCCGGTGATCTCCGATACCACCTACAATGGACGGATCACATCGGCCGACGATGTCGATTGGTTCAAGTTCACCCCGAGCACGGCAGGTAGCGTGACCGTTTTGATGAACAACATGGCGTTCGACTACGATCTTGCTGTATATGATGCCAATTCGAATCTGATCGGGCAATCGACCAATCGCGGCAATGCACCAGAGACGGTGATGTTTAACGGGCTGGCTGGTGCCTCCTACTATATTAAAGTTGTCGGTTATAACGGGGCACACAGCGCCACTTCTGTCTACACGCTGAAGGCGACGTTCCCAACGACGACGACCAACAAATGGTTCTATGAGACCCTCCAAATGGACACACCGCATCCATACCCAGTCAACTATAATAACCGCTATCAGCACACCTATCGAAAGCCTGGAGCACAAAAAGTCGGCCTGCACTTCTCTCGTTTTGAAACGGAACAAACGTATGACTACGTGCAAATCCGTGACAAAAATGACCTGACTCTCTACACCTACAGCGGTACATTAGCTGGCTTTTGGGTGGTTGTGGATGGCGATGAAGCATCGGCAGTTTTACACAGTGACGGTTCGGTGACCGCATATGGCTATACGATCGACCAAGTGGCGTACTACAATCCGAGTGCGATCAACACCACAGGAATGCTGACTGAAGAGCCGCGAACAACTTTTGTAGACCCAATCGAGGACTAGAACTTTCATCCTGCTAGAAGAACCCCATGAGACTCATGGGGTTCAATGCGTTTGCGAAGTTGGTTCGGCTTGCTTTTTTTGGACGGTCTTCACTTTGCCAATTTCGCCTGTCGCCTCGATTTGTACTACCCCTGCCTGCTCGTAGATGCGGTAGGAACAAACGCCTGCACCCAACCGGATCTGCATGCGTTCTCCGCGCCATGACGGGTCTTGTTGCAGGTGGGATTGTCCAACGAGGAGCGCAGCTTCCGCGAGATAATAAGCTTGGTCGGAGCGGTAGAGTTCGGTGGTCATGCGAAAATCTTGTGTCGTCAGCGCGAGTTGAGTGCCAAGGAGCAGAATGGTTACAAGAAGCAGTGTGACGGGAAGAAAGAGTTTCATCGGTTTCCCCTACCCACCCACGACTGGCTGATCGCACCGAGATGGACGGTTAGCACACGGCCTTCTTGATCGGTGCTAAATCGGCACTCTGCGAGATGGGAGCCGATGACGGTGGCACCAACTCCCTCTTCATCGCGAAGGAGCAGCCCACCGCTCGAGAGTTGATAGCGGATCAGACGACCCGCCTTGTTGAGAAACACCAAGCCGTTTCGCTGCGGCAAAAAGCTGCTGCCTTCCCGCACTTCAGCACCGATTCGGTGAAGCAAAACTGCGTTTGTTTGGCGGACCTCGATACGCTCGCTCACTTGTTGCCATTGAGCGATCATGGCGGTCATCCACGCAGCGAACACAGGGAGCAGGAGTCCTGTGACCGCGAGCGACAGAACCAGTTCCAGTAAGGTCACACCCCGCTCGTCAGCGATGAAGCGTCGCCCACGTTTGCTCATGTGTTCTTCCTCCTTCTTGCCAAGTGAACGTCAAGGTGACTTGAAATAGGTCGGCTTCCTGCACAATCGTGCGGTGCGAAAGAATTCTCATCCCATCTACTTCCAAATCTCTCACCTCTTCCCCTGGCATCACACTTTGCTCCGCCCGCAGGCGTTCCATATCGGACACAGCCTGCCTCGACACTGCGAAATACATGGCAGATTGTCGCTCCTGCGCAATGCAGGCTTGCCATAGTCCCGATGCGATCAGAATGGTCATCGAGGTGATCACGACAGCGCAAAGCGACTCGATCAGCGTAAAACCCTTTTCATTACGCACCATGATCATGGCGTGATCCCCTCATAGACGATGTGGCCTGTGATCGGGTAGATTTTTACTTCCGTTTGTTGACCTGCTCCATTGATCAGGCGGATACCGCCGCTCCCACCTGTCCGAGTCGGACCAAAGAGCAGAGTACTGACGGAGGATTCGATGTACCCAAGTCGATAGTTAACCCGCTCCGGCAAGTGTTTTTGCCCTCGAAACACTCCCGACTCCCATAATGTGTAGCGGGGCGTGAACCTTGTAAACCGCACCTCATGCTCATCCCCGTGCACCCAGGCCGATCGTTGCGAGTCGCGCAGATCTGCTAAGAGGCTTCGGCTTGCCACATCCAGTTCTAAGCGCAGGTACAGCTTGTTTACGGCGGGCATGAGCAAGGAGAACATCACCCCTAGAATGGAGAGGACGAGCAGCAGTTCGAGCAGCGTATATCCTGACTGACTGCTCCATAAGCTTTTCATTGGCCAAGCGCTCCATGTACCGGACAATTGACTTCCGCACTTTTTCCATCCGGCGCGACGGTGATCGCATAGGTTCCTCCCCCTGGGCAAGACGGTAAGCTTTGCAGATAGCCCCGATCGACCATCTGTTTCAATCGCTCCACATCGGACAATCCGTTCGGATAGCTGTTTTCGATCAGATAGAAGTTCTCAAGCTGGGCCCGCAACAGACGCTGATTGCCTTCACAGGTAACCCTTTGTGCTTTTTCCCCTGTACCGCGCAAATTCGGTAAGGCGATCGCGATCAGTACGGAGATGACAAACACCACCACCGCCAATTCAATCAAGGTAAAACCTTGCTGTCCGCGCCAAAGCGTCAACCATTTTCGCATCGAACCTCATCCTCTCGCTATGAAATTGTTAGATTGCCCGAATCAGATCGAGCATCGGCCACATCATCAACAGCGCCACCAGCCCGACAAGCAGTCCTGCCACAAGCAGTAACAGCGGCTCGATCGCTTTGACTAGCAGTCCGATCATCCGTTTGCGCTGCTCGGCTAAATCGCGCTCGACCGCGAGCAAGGCTCGAGACAGATCTCCTGTCACTTCTGCCACCTGGATCGCCAAAGGCAGTGCCGCATCCAGCATTTCTCCGTGCAACGCTTCCCCGAGCGAAGTGCCCAGCAGAACTTTTTCACGAATCCGTACACAGGCGTTTCGAGTTTCCTCGCGTAGCGGAAGTCGCTCCTGCACGTGCAACGCCTGCAACAGCGGTACGCCGCCATCGAGGAGCAACCCAAGCGTTGCCACCCACTCATGCGTGCGCTCCACGATCAGCAGACGGCGCAGAAAAGGCACCTTCCGAAGCAGTTGCAAGACGGAAAAAGTGCCCGTTCCTTTCTTTCTGACCATCCACATCACCGCACAACTTACCGCCAGTACACCGCTGAGCAAAGCGGGATACAGTTCACTCAAGCCGAATAGCATCCGAGTCGTCCCGTGCACTTCCAATCCCATACCTGCGTATAGACCTGCGAAGCGTGGTACGACCACCGTGAACAAAAACAAAGACAGACAGATCAGCACAACGCCGACTAACAGCGGATAGAGCATCGCCTGCCGACGTTCACGCCGCCACTTCACCTGCTCAGCGCAATAGTCGGCCGAGCGAAACAAACTTCCGGCCAGATCTCCACCATGCTCACCAACTTCAACAAGCGCCTGCACCATCAGTGGTGCCTCTCCTCTCTTCAGCGTTTGTGACAATGTGTGCCCAGCCTTCAGCTGTGTCTGTACCTCCGCAAGCCAAGTTTGCTCTTTGCCCTTGTAGCGTCCAGCCAGAAATGCGAGCGCTTCAAGCAGGGGGACACCACCCTCCAAAAGCCGGGCCAACCTCCCTGCCAATACACCCCAAGCGCCAACGTCCAAACGCCTGCCCATGCCATCTTTCGTTCTCCAATGATTCGGGGTACACCTCCCTTCAAAAGCCAAGCCAACCGCAAGACTGGTTCACCCCAAGCATCTATGTCAAAGCGCCTGCTCACGACAACCCTCGTTCTCCGATGATTCGGTCGTACGTCTCCTCGTCCACAGCGCCTCTGTCCAACCACTCGCTAAGCACATCGGGCAACAGACGAATCCTGTCTTTTTTCGCAAGCGAGGTCAACTCCCGCGCGTCTGCGTGGCGGTACAACGCTTGGCGGATCGATTCGGTCATCGGCAGGCATTCGAATACCGCTTTCCGTCCTTCTTTCGTCTCCACAAGCCGCTGACCGACCACGCCGCGAATCGCCGTTGCCACCATTTGCGGCGGCACACCTAGATCGATCAGCCGCAGCAGTGCCAAAACGGCGCTTTCGCTGTGCAGGGAAGTCAGCACCAAATGCCCGGTGAGCGATGCGCGTGCTGCTACCTCAGCCGACTCTTCATCGCGAATTTCCCCGATCATCAGCACATCCGGATCTTGGCGCAGCACCGAACGTAAAGCCACACCAAAAGACAATCCGGTTCGCGGTTGAATTTCCACCTGATTGATGCCGGGGAGTTTCACTTCGACCGGATTTTCTAGCGTGGACAAGTTTAAGCCTGCATCTTGGCGCTGCAACATCGCCGCATAGAGCGTTGTCGTCTTGCCCGATCCGGTCGGCCCTGTGACCAACACCATCCCGTGGCGCGATTCGATCCACGAGTTAAACAACCTGCGCTGCTTCTGATCAAAACCTAACTCATCCAGCCTGTGTCTGGCCTGATTTTGCAAAAGTCGTAGCGCAACTTTTTCGCCATGCACGGTTGGGAGAGATGAGACTCTGACGTCAAACACCTCGCCTTCTGTCAGCCGCATTTGAAAACTCCCATCCTGCGGCAATCGTTTTTCTGCAATATCCATGCGCGCCTTTAGCTTTAGTCTGGAAACCGTTTGTTCCAACGTCCCCTCCAAAGCTTCCCAATGCTCCAGCTTCCCGTTCACTCGCACCCGCACTTGGCAGCCTCCATCTATCCCGGGTTCGATGTGTACATCGCTCGCCCCTTCTGTGTAAGCCAAGCCGAGCAGATGCTCTAACCGGTCTGCCGAAACGTCATAATCGTGGTTCATTTTTTGTGTGGCTCCTTTTGTCAAGATTGCGGATGCGCATCCATGACAACTGTTTTACCACTACCTCGCCATGTGAATAAAGTGTTTTTCTGAAAATAATTTTATTTATAAAATGACAATTCGTCATTTAATATTCACATAATCTGAACTTGCTCAGGCAATAAGAACGCTGTATTTGAAATTTTTTCGTACGAGCGGCAGGAATCCCCACACCCAAAAAGAAAAGGGTAAGAGCCACGGTAACACCTACCTGCTCTCACCCCTTCAGTTATTCACCTTTCACCGTCAACACGCTCACCTGACTCCGATTGAGAAAGCGGATCGGAATTCTACTCGTCCCTAATCCACTGTCGATGTATAAGGCCGTTCCCCGTTGCAAGTGAAACATCCCCTTGTCGTACTTCGGAAAATACCCCTGTCCTGGCGCCACCAACGCTCCCACCACCGGAAAGCGAATCTGTCCCCCATGTGTATGTCCTGACAAGATCAAGTCTGCTTGAAACGCCTGCTCGTTTCGGATGATCATCGGATCATGTGCCAACAGCAGTGTAAACTGTCGCTCATTCGTCATGCCCGCAAAGGCAAGGCTCAATCGGTCTCGATTCGTGTGCGGGTCGTCCACACCCACGATGTTGAGCGTCATGTCTCGAATCGTTAGCACAGCATGCTCATTGCCTAGTACCGTTACTCCCCGCTTACGCAGTTCATCCGCCATTTCTCGATACCGCCGATGCTCCCAATCGTTATTGCCCGACACGAAATACAGATTCCGGCAGGCTTCCCGCAATTTTTCGATCATTCGATAGACCCGGTCGAAACTGGCTTCTTGCCCGTTCACCAGATCACCTGTGATCGCGATCAGATCAGGTTTTGTCGCTTTTACACGCTCTAAAAAACGGTCGTGAAGCCGCATATTATGCAGATCGGACACATGCAAAATCTTTAGTTCCTGACCTGCTTTCAACCTTGTCGTTCGCAACCTTGCCTGATTGATCTTCGGAAATAACGTCTCGAAAAGCACATCTCCAAGAACGAGTGTGGCAAAAACTCCTGCTGTAAGAAGAACTGTTGTCATTTCACACGACCTCACTTTGAGCAAACGGAGACTGCATCGGTCATACAGCCCCACTGTTTTCTGACAGACTATTTATGTTCTCCATCTCATTCGTTTCGTGTTCTCAACACATCAGCTATGCATCGTGAATCGTACTGCCTGCATTGCTGAGCCAGTTGATCGCGATCGCGTGGAACTCCGCTATGTTTGCTACACCGTATGCAGACACAGCCTACACAGATCGGCTTACACATCGCACAACCGACTTATCGATATTCCATCTCCAACGTTCCTTTTCCATGTTGTACCCGGACGCGGGCAAATGCGCCGTTGACCAGAATCAACTGCGGTGGCTTATGCCCGATGTCAACGTCATAGACCACCGGAATGTTGAGCTCGTCGATAGCTCGATGCAACGCATCCTGCAAGAGAAAATCGGCGACGTCGATATTGCCATGAGCACGGCCAATCAAAATCCCTTTCGCCCCCTCGAACCAACCAGCATCCTTCATCTGCCATAAGCTGCGATACATTTCAGCAGCGTTGATTTCCGAGCTTTCCAGATACCAGATCACTCCGTCCTCCTGACAATAATCCCTGACAAACTGCTGAACTGGCGCGTGCTTCGTGCCGACCAGCGACCGCAAGATCTCCCAACATCCACCAAGCAAACGACCAGTGAATTCCAGCTCCGCCTCCGGTTGTTGCTCATACCCGAGACGTTTCCATACTGTCTGTTCAGTCAAAGCAAACGGGTCCCACGGATTTTTGCGTGACCAATGTTTTTGATAACGCTCGGACGATCTCTGCCTGATCGTGCCACCCGCTTCTGTGGACAGCACATCAACCCAGCGCCGCGTCAGGTCATCCCACGGGGTTGTGCCAAGGTCGAAGAAATTATTACCATGTGCCGAAGCATGCCCGGTCATCAGCGTATGGACGAAACAAAAGGTCGTCAAGTCCGAATAGCCGAGCACCCATTTCGGATCTGCAGCGCGAAGGCGCTCCCAATCGAGCAGGGGCAAAATTTCGAACAAAAACTCCCCGCCCCACACCGGAATGATCGCCTGCACCTCAGGATCTAGCAAAAAGCGTTGCATCTCTTCAGCTCGTTCCTCTTTCGGAGCAGAGGTCAGCTGTCTATTGCTCCACACCATGTCACTGATCAACACTTCATAATCGGACGCCTCTACGTTGCGTTGCGCTTGCTCCATGTACGGCTGCCAATCGCGCGTAATTCCTGATGACGGCGCTGTCACCACAATTCGTCCACCTTTTTGCAAGGGCGCGGGATATAGGATTTGTTTGTTCATTGTGCGCACTCCCTTCTCCTTCCATAGCATCGTGACCTAATTGTAACAGCTTTCTGTCAACTTTTGACCGAATCTGTAACGATCATTTTCAGGTCAGAAGAGAGGACTTGCCCCTGATGATCAATTTCGCGGGAGGCAGGGCCAGCCGTAGAAGTGCAGATCTTACACAATCACTTGTCCTCTCAAACACAGAGAATCTAGATTTCATGTTGTCCGCTCTACGTACATGTCCGAACTACAAACGGATTACACTAGAGAGGATTGAATGGAAAGCGGGTGATGAGATACGCATACTAGTTGATGGCTTGTGGATCGCATTGATCATCCTGTTGGCTTGGATTACTGTAGAGCGGCGTTGGTTTGCCGATCCGGTCGAGCCGCCCGATCACCCCGATGATAACGAATGGTGGTAAATGTCGGTGGGGAATCGAACAACCTAGACAACGCAAGGTGGAGTCATGTCGTTCTTGTGGGAAGAAGCATGCGCTTGAGGTACAATGTAACCAGTACCATTTCATCACATGCTACAGGAGGTGTTTTCTCACAATCATGATCGATGCAATCCTTTTGTTTTTCACCGGTGTTTTGGCGGGGGTGACCGGTTCGATCGTGGGACTTGGCGGGGGATTTGTCGTTGTGCCCGTGATTTCCTTTTTGTACACGATGGTGCCTGCGCACATTGTCGGCACGTCGATGGCAGTCTTGTTTTTTAACTCGATTTCCAGCACCCTTACATACGCGAAACAAAAACGGATCGACTTTGCGGCCGGCCTTTCGTTTGCCACGGCCAGCATCCCCGGTTCGATCATCGGGGCGTTTATCGCAGACGGATTGAGCAGCAAAACGTTTTTTGTCGGATTTGGTTGTTTCCTGATCTTCATCTCTCTTTTTCTTGTCTTCAAGCCGAAAAATCCGGTTCGACTGCCGTTGGAACCGACTGTGCATCGTAAGTTCGTCGATGCATCGGGAACGGAGTTTGAATATTCCTACCACCGTCCGCTCGGTGTTGGCATTTCGTTTATCGTCGGTTTCATCTCCAGTTTGCTTGGCATCGGCGGTGGTAGCATCCTTGTCCCGATGATGGCGATTCTGTTCGCTTTCCCTCCGCACATCGCGACGGCCACCTCGATGTTTACGATCTTTTTGTCCGCCATCATTGGTACTGGCACACACTGGTATCTCGACAACATCAATTGGTGGATGGTGCTCTTCTTAGCACCGGGTGCCTTTATCGGTGGTCTGGTCGGCGCGAAAATCGCTCCAAAACTGCCAGCCCAACTCATTTTGCGCATTCTATCGATCGTGCTGATCATCGTTGCCATTCGCCTGATAACCAAATAGATGGACAAAACGATCATATCGCAAGAAACAAACAGGACGGCTCAACAAGGAGCCGTCCTGTTTGTTTGACGTTGCATCAGATAAGCCTCCCAGTGCGGCCGATCGTTTTGAAACGAGACGATCACACACCACAGTTCAGGGTACATCCATTCCAATCGGTCCCGAATGGAAGGAGCTGCTTCTGCTGTCGGGTGGGAGTGTACCAGTGCCAACGGCACCAATCCTTGCGCTTTCGTCATCGCCAGTGCGTCCAACCACTCTTGCGGATCGACAAGATAGCCGATGTGCGGATCGGTCGCCACATTGCATAGCGGCAACCAGTGCTGCACATCCTGTGCCGTTCCGCTCCACAGCCCGACCCCTTCGAGCGGTAAAAGGCGTTCTAGATCAGCGATGGTCTGTTCAACGATCAGGTCCGAAACGTTCAACATACCAGACTACTCGGCAAAATCAAATTCGTACTCGCCGATCCGAATCGTATCCCCTTCTTGGGCGCCTTTTTTCCGCAGGGCTGAATCGACACCTTTTTGTTTCATGATGCGCTGGAAGCGTTTCACCGAATCGTACTGGGTGAAGTTGGTCATCACACACAGCTTTTCGATCCACTCGCCATTGACCACATAAGCATCGTTGTCGCGCGTGATCCAGAATTTGTCCGAATCATCTTCCAGACGGTAGATTTTACGGTCAGCCGTCTCTTCGACTTCTTCTAGCTGTGCCTCGATCGGTGGAGCTGTCTCGAGGGCGTCGGCAACCGCATAGACCAATTCTTTCAGTCCTTCGCGCGTCACACCGGAAATCGGGAAGATCGGGTATTGATCACCGACCTGCTCACGAAACTTTTTCAAGTTGTCCTCCGCTTCCGGAACGTCCATCTTATTCGCGGCGATCAGCATAGGCCGAGCGGCCAGTCGATCGTTGTACAACTCAAGCTCGCGGTTGATCGTCACAAAGTCTTCATACGGGTCGCGCCCTTCCGTACCGCCAATGTCCAGCACATGGACGATGACACGGGTACGTTCGATATGGCGCAGAAATTGATGTCCGAGACCGCTCCCTTGGCTGGCCCCTTCGATCAGACCAGGCAAGTCGGCCATCACGAAGTTCCGACCCTCACCTGCATCAACTACACCCAGATTTGGGGTGATCGTTGTGAAATGGTAAGCCGCAATCTTCGGCTTTGCGGCCGAGACGGAGGAGATCAAGGTCGATTTGCCGACGCTCGGCAAACCGACGAGGCCAACGTCTGCCAGCAGCTTCAATTCCAAGTTGATGTAACGCTCTTGGCCCGGTTCGCCCTTTTCTGCGATTTCTGGTGCTTTGTTGTACATCGTGGCAAAACGGGTGTTCCCGCGTCCACCCCGTCCACCTCTGGCTACGATGAGCTTTTGACCATGTTCGATCAATTCACCCAAAAATTCATTGGTGTCCGCATCGGTGATCACCGTGCCTGGCGGAACTTTTATGTACATGTCATCCGCACTGGAGCCGTGCTTGTTGCTCGTCTTGCCATATTCACCGCGCTCCGCCTTGAAGTGGCGCTTATATTTAAAGTCGAGGAGGGTGCGAAGCCCTTCATCGACCACCAGCACCACATCCCCGCCATTGCCACCATCTCCACCGGCCGGGCCACCTTCTGGAACGTATTTCTCACGACGGAACGAAACGATGCCATTGCCACCGTCTCCGCCTTTTACGTAAACTCTCGCGGTATCTACAAACATTAGTGTCACCTCAGTCTATTCCTGCACTTGAAAGCGAATCGAATATTCGATTCCGTCCTCCTCCTGAAGCTGTTGAAACGTACTACTAGACTCTCCCCATCGCTTCGACCACGCAGAAAAATCGAGGTCACAAGCATGTGTATCATCAAGGAACCATCCTATCTCATAGCCTTGACCGAAAGATACAATCCATACATCCATCCGTAAAGGTTCGAGCAGGTTCATCGAATGCTTGCCGACCAGATCGAGCAGATCGAGCAGTAGGAGAGCGGCCTGCTGTTCCGCTTTTAGAGAAGGTATTTCCAGTTGTTCATAGGTAGCATGCAATTGCAACATCTGGTAGCATATGTCGCGCGTCAGCACCACATACGAGATCATCGGGCTGGCTAGGGCCGACAGTTCGGTGTGACGCTGTGCTTCGGCAATCAAACTTTGGATCGGAATTTGCAGTCGATCAAATTTTTTCATCTGAGAATAGGCGTGAATCAACTGCACCTGATTCATCAGATCATGCCGATAGATACGTAACACGTCTAAGCTGTCTTCCATCAAACGACGAATTTCCAGTTCTTTAGGTTGCTCCGAAAGGTTTAGGTCCATACTTATTTCCTTTCTTCACCATAGTCACAAGGTTGCTTCATACACTTCGACAACCGGAAAGAAATTCCTGTGATGTGAGCTATTAAAAAAAGCGACTCTCCGCGAGGGAGAATCGCTTATCGCAAAAGCTCTTACGCTTCAATAGCTTCTGCTACAACGACCGGATATACGCTGACTTTCTTCTTGTCGCGACCCATGCGCTCAAAAGCAACACGGCCCTCAACTTTCGCAAACAACGTATCGTCGCCGCCTTTACCAACGTTCAGTCCCGGGTAGATCTTGGTGCCGCGTTGGCGAACCAAGATGGAACCTGCGGAAACCACTTGACCATCTGCGCGCTTAACGCCCAGACGCTTCGAATGGGAGTCACGTCCGTTTTTGGAGGAACCTACCCCCTTCTTAGACGCAAACAACTGAAGATTCAATTTAATCATTCGTTCCACCTCCGATACTGTGGAGTTTGCCCTTATCGGGACTTCTCGGTAAATTTCACAAAGTCCGGATACGCTTCCGAGACTTGACGAATTCCATACACCATGGATTCCATAAGCAATTGGAGTCTTTCGTTCTCCACGCCACTCAAAGCAGGCACCTCGCACACGACATCACCAGAGGCGATCTCGTCATCCGTTGCGATGACTACGCCAAGCAAATGCTCCGACGAGTTGATCGCATTCGTGACCAATATCGAGACGGCAGCACACACGATATCATAACCGCGGTCGGCTGCGCCTGCATGTCCACGAACAGAAAACTTGGAAATCCTGCGTTGATCGTCACGCCAAATGACCGAGCGGATCATGCGAGATTACGCGTTGATCTTTTCGATTTGTACTTGGGTATACGGTTGACGATGACCTTGCTTACGACGGTAGTTTTTCTTAGACTTGTACTTGTAAACGATGATTTTCTTCGCTTTACCATGTTTCAGGACTTTCGCAGAAACGGTTGCGCCAGCTACAGCCGGGGAACCTACTACTACGCTGCCTTCTTTGGAAACGAGAAGAACTTCGTCAAAAGTAACAGCTTCGCCCTCAACGTCGAGCTTTTCAACGAAGATCACGTCACCTTCTGCTACTTTGTACTGCTTACCACCAGTTTTCACGATTGCGTACATATGTGCACCTCCTATTACTCAGACTCACTATCCCTAGGTAGTCACGAAGACGTTTAGAACCCGGGCTACGTGGTTACAGCGTGCACGAACTATAAAACTACAGAACATCACGCTACTAAAGTATACTATCATAGGTAGCAACGCGGTGTCAACGAACGTATTTAGCTAGGTCTATGCACCAAAGTCGCTTTCGCATAGGTCCGAAACACTTGCCCGACTTTGACCAGCATCGTGTCGCCCACATGCATGCCCGCGCTTTGCACATCGAGCACGTAGCCTTCAAGGCGAGCGATGCCGTCGCGAGGATTGTGGGCATGTGGCTCGTCAATCTTCACTTCGAGGACTTGTCCGATCTGCACGGGCAATGCCTTCATTTCCACCTCAGCAACCGTTCCCGCCCACGAAATGCGGTGCTCGGCGATATGCAAGCTCTCGCGCCCTTTGATGAAGATGCGCTTTCTCGTCTCCCGCTCCAAGCGCTGCAAATTCTGCCCGCCAGGTCCGATCAATTGTGCCGCCACCAATGGATGAGATTCGATCAAAACGGCTGCGTGCTCCTGCTCGGCGAGGTAGTCGAGCAGTTCACGTTCGATCCGCGCCGCCATCGTCTCCTCCGCAAACACTTTCCCTTTCCCTTCACAAAAGTGACAGGGACGCATCAACACTTCGTCGAGCGACTGACGCACTTTTTTTCGCGTCATCTCGATCAGGCCGAGCTGCGTCATGCCGAGCACATGAGCGCGGGTGCGGTCTTTTTTCAATTGGGCTTCTAACTCCTCCAGCACCAACTGCTTGTTCGCCGGGTCGCGCATGTCGATAAAGTCGATGATGATGATGCCGCCCAGATCGCGCAGGCGGATCTGGCGCACCAATTCGCGAGCGGCCTCTAGGTTGGTCTTCAACACAGTCTCTTCAAGCGAAGTCGTGCCGACGAACTTGCCCGTGTTGATGTCGATCGCAGTCAAAGCTTCCGTTTGGTCGATCACCATGAAACCGCCCGACTTGAGCCATACTTTGCGCTTCAGCGCCTTTTCTAAATCCTGATCGATACGATGCGCCGTGAACAGATTCTCTTTGCCATGATACAATTTGACTCGTTCCAGAAGATGCTGAGAGCCGAATTGCAACAGTTCCCGCACGGTCTCGTAAGCCTCTGCCGTATCGACGAGGAACTCGTCCACATCATCTGTAAAAAAGTCGCGCACAGAGCGGCTGAGCAAATCGAGATCGCGGTAGACGACACCCGGTACTTTCACCGTTTTCGACTGCTTCTGCACGCGCTGCCACTGCGCTTTCAAAAACGTATAATCGCTTGCAAACACCGCTTCTTCCGCGCCTTCCGCCGCTGTGCGCACGATGACGCCCGTGTTTTCATCACGAATTCGCTCAGCGATCTCCTTGATTCGATTGCGCTCCGCCTCATTTTCGATCCGGCGCGATACACCGACATAAGGCGCATCTGGCATCATCACCAAAATGCGGCCAGGCAGTGACAAATTGGTCGTCACCCTAGCTCCTTTGCTCCCGACCGCCTCTTTGTTGACCTGTACGATGATCTCTTGTCCTTCGCGGAGCAATTCATTGATCTTCGGTTTGTGTTCCGGAGGCGCTTCACCTGGCAAGAGCGAAAGCGCATCATCTATGTAGAGAAAAGCGTTCTTCTCAATCCCAATATCCACAAATGCCGCCTGCATGCCCGGTAGGACATTGGCAACGCGGCCTTTATAGATATTGCCAACGACGCCTCCCCCGTGACTTCGCTCCAAGTAATACTCCACGGTGCGGCCGTCTTCTAGGATGGCCACGCGCAATTCACGATGGTCTGTCGATACAAGAATTTGTTTGCGCATCTGCACACCCTCCCTTTCGCCATTGTTGCTTTTAAAGGCTTATTCTTCGACAGCACACACTAATTTCCTCTTCTGCTTTGTCAAGCCGATCGTTTTCGACGCTCCGCCAACTGGCGAAGGGTCAGCCGCATACCATTCTCTTCAAAGACACTATGCACCAAATCATCTTCGGCTAAAACAACGATGATATTTTTTTGTTGATCGAGCACGTAGATCAGGTGATAGGCGTCAGGGGCGAATCGTTCGATCACTTGCCGCACCTGCATCGTTTCTGGCACGACCAGCGACCGCACCTGCTGAGGCTCATGGCGCTTCTCCCGCCGCTTCGCATCGAGAAAGCGAATCAAGTCAACGCGCATTTGCTTGCGAAGCTCCCACGCAGACAGCAGCAAAAAGGCACCGAGCGCCAACATGCCGATATTCAAATAGCCAACCCAAAGCGAGACCAAACCTACGACGATCAATAGCGCTGCGATCCCAAAGGCCATACGAATCGACACCTCCGTTGCTGCACGATACCCCCGCTCTCGGGAAGCAGCAGCGCGCAAAATCCGCCCTCCATCGAGCGGCAAAGCGGGCAGCAGATTGAAAAAGCCGATCATCAGATTGCCTTTGATAAAAAATACGGTCAGCCACTCCGACCAGACACCTATCGCCTGCAGCAGGACGGCGACCAGAATCATCAGCAGATTGTTGAGCGGCCCTGCGATGGCGATGGCCACCTCATGTTTAGGATTCCACCCCATCGCGCCATGCTCAAGCTTGGCAACTCCGCCAAACGGCAGGATTGCCATCTCCCTTATTTTATAGCCGTAAGAGGTGGCAACAAACACGTGTCCCAACTCGTGGATCAACACGATAGTAAACAGCACGAGCATCTCCACGATCAAACCGGATGCGCATGCTGCGACCACCAAAAGCAAGAAGAGCGGGTGAATACGGACTTTCATACCAAACGGCCAAAATACTTGCAGTTTCATTTCCTTCACCTGCGAACTAATCGGTGACAGGAAGCTTCAGAATATCGGCTGGATTCAGGAATTTATCCTCCACCTGAAAGGCGAAAAACATTTGCCCGTGCTCACCTTTTTGGGACAAGGTTCCGATTTTTTGGCTCGTTTCTAGCCACGCATCTTGCTTGACATTGACGGTGACGAGGTGGCGATATATCGTCTTGCCTGCCGTACCATGTGAAACGGTGACCGTAAAATCTTCACTGCCCTCTTTCTCCACCTTTTCCACGATACCTTTCGCCGCAGCTTTCACTTCCGCACCAAGTTCGGTCTGAAAGGTCACACCTTGCTGCTCCGCGCCGTCATAAGGGATTTTGATCGTACCTTGCACCGGCAGCTCAAACTGTAAAACCTGCCCCTGCGGTGTAGTACTCGCTGGCAGGGCCAAATTATCCGATACCTTTTGTTGCCACCACGCAGAAATGGCGCTCAGATCGGTATCTTCGCTCATCGCCCCCACTGCGAACGCCTGCACTTTTTGGGCAATCGGCCCTTCGCTTTGAAACGTGAAGTAGAGCACGACGGTCAATGCGACCGCCCCCAACGCTTGCATCGCTCGATGTCCAGACACCCCCGGCTCGTCCGCATCACCATAAATCCTCCGCCCACCGTTATAACTGCCATATGTTGCTCCGCCTGTCTCATACGCTTTAGCATGGTGTCCGCGAGCACGTAAAAAATCTTCATAGCTGCGCGGATTGTTGCTTGGGTGTGCTGAAAATTCCGGCTTGGCCGTCGTGACATCCCAATCGTCATCGCCAGCCGAAAACAGCGAAGGCCGAGTGGTATCATATCCTTGACGCCAAGGCAGCGTTTCGATCTCATCGTATCGCTTTTTTTTCTTCCAAAAATCCCATCTGATCATCCTCGATTACCCCCTCGTCCACATGATGTTCTCTCTCATCATATGAGTGCGCCGAGACGTTTATGAGGTCGAAAAAGCGAGACTGCCCAAGGGCGGTCTCGCTTTTTGTACGAAGCATCTTCTTATTTTCCAAGGCCCATCATCCGCTTGACTTTGCCGAAGAAACCGACCTGATCTTGCAGATTCATCAGCGGCACCGAATCGCCCAGAATGCGGCGGGCGATGTTCCGGTAGGCCATCCCTGCCTTTGCAGCCGGGTTCATCACAACCGGCTCTCCGGTGTTCGAACCTTTGATCACACCGTCATCATCCGGCACGACGCCGAGCAGGTCGATCGCGAGCAATGAAACGATCTGGTCAAGATCAAGCATCGAACCGTCCTCGACCATGTGCGCTCGAATCCGATTGACCACCAGTTTGGGCTGATTGAGCTTGGCCGCTTCCAAGAGCCCAATCACACGGTCAGCATCCCGTACTGCTGCCGCTTCCGGATTGGTGACGACAATCGCTTTGTCCGCTCCGGAAATTGCGATTTTAAAGCCTTGCTCAATGCCCGCTGGGCAGTCGATGATCACAAAGTCATACTGCTCTTTCAAAGCTTCGACGACCACTTTGACCGATTCAGGCGTCAAAGATGACTTGTCCTTGGTCTGAGAAGCAGGCAACAGATACAAATGGTCAAATCGCTTATCTTTGATCAACGCTTGCTCGAGGCGGCATTGTTTGGTGACAACATCGACGAGGTCAAAAATAATGCGGTTCTCAAGACCCATGACAACGTCAAGATTGCGCAGGCCGATGTCCGTATCGACCATGCATACTTTTTTGCCCGACAGCGCCAAGGCTGTACCGATGTTCGCGGAGGTCGTGGTCTTTCCCACGCCCCCTTTACCCGATGTAACTACAATTGCCTCTCCCACTCTTAGTTCCCTCCTCTAAAAATCACGGGCCCTAATACTATATAGATGGCTGAGTTTATCGACCGCCATTTGACGTTCACGCAAGTAGGCGAACTCCATTTCCGTCTCCAAGGGCTGCGTTTCACCGGAATCTGGCGCACGGGAGATCACATCATGGATCCGCAACTGTGACGGCTGAAAGAATACGGCTGCGATGATCGCGTCTTCGTTGCCTTTGCATCCGGCATGCGCCATGCCGCGCAGAGTGCCCATCACAAAAATATCGCCGGTCGCCAGCACTTGGCCGCCCGGATTGATGTCCCCAATGATCACCACATCGCCGTCATGGTCGATCACCTGTCCTGACCGGACCGTGCCGTAACAGATACGCTGCGACGGCTTTTGTACCTGTAACATCGCATCCAAGGCCGATTGAAACTCTTGGATGATCAGATTGCCGTGACTGGATAGCTTTTTTCGAATCTTCTCTTCCTGTTCGACGGAGAATTTACGTGCCCCGGTCTGAACGGTGACTTTGACGATCGGCCCGGTCAACAGTTGTCGGTGGGTGCCGTTCACCTTCTCCTCCAGATCGTCTAGGATCTCCTCCATAGAACTCTCATCATGTAAGATGAAGACCAGTCCATCACGAATCCCTTTGATCGTCACGGGCGTTCTGGTTCGTAGCGTTTCACACCCCGTTTGATGTCCCATGCCGGTCCTCCTGTTAAAAACACTCGCATTGCCTCGTAACTTATTCGTGAAAAAATCTTAATTTCCTTCACTCAACGTCAGTTGTTTCTGCTCTTTCAGCGTGAAGTAGGCATCGAACATTTTTTGCGCAATTGGACCGACGCTATCGTAGGAGTGGGAGTTCTTTTTGTTATCCGGAATGATGATCGCAATCGCCACCTCAGGATTGTCATACGGCGCATATCCGACAAAGAGGGAGTTCTCTGTGCCGCGCCCCGTCTCCGCCGTCCCGGTCTTACCTGCCACCGGATAGCGGAAGTTATGCAGCACCGAGTAAAACGTTCCGTACGGTTGTGCGATAACATCGCGCATCCCGCGCTGGACAAGTTTGATCTGATCCTGTGTGAACGATATTTGATTGAGCAGTTTCGGCTCGATTTTCTGGACCGTTTCGTTACCTGGTCCAATAATTTCGCTGACCACATGCGGCTCCATTCGCTTACCGTCGTTGGCAATTGTTGAAACGTATTGCGCCAACTGCATCAGCGTGTAGTGCTCCGACTGCCCGATCGCCGAAAACGCCAAGTCCCCCGCATTTTTCTCTTCTGTCACCGAACCTGCTACTTCATACGGCAGGTCCACTCCAGTTTTCACCTTCCCGGTGCCAAATTCAGCATGGTAGGCCAAAATCTTTTTCATCGAGTTCGGCAGGTAATTGCTGAGGAACGTGTTGACTTCAGCGTTGCTCATGTAGTCGTTGTATTTCCCGTAGCGTTTGAAAATGTCGATCATGTAGACGTTCGAGGAAACGGCGAGCGCTTTCACCGGATCGACATAGCCCAATGCTTGCCAAGAGGAGATCATGTTCGGTTTCCCATCGATCGTCCAGCCAACTTGAATCGCACCCGAATCGTAGATACCCGAGCTCGGGGTGATCATGCCTTCCTTCAATCCGATCAGGACGGTGGACATCTTCACCGTCGAACCTGGCTGATAGGTCTGCTGAATCGCGCGGTTCATAATCCCGGGCAGGATCATCTCGTTGTATTCCTTGGTGCTGAAACCTTTAATATACAGATTCGGATCGAAATCGGGGAAGCTTGCCATCGACAAAATTTCACCCGTTTTCGGGTTCATCGCGATCGCTGCACCATGTTCGACCGTCGAAACGTTGCGCTTCAATTCGGTGAGTTGTACTTTCAATGCCTCTTCGGTCGCAACTTGCAAATCTTTATCGATCGTTAAAACGAGGTCATGTCCCTTGACCGGTTCTTCAGTGCGCTTGTCTTCCAACGGCTGATAGTAGCGATTGACCTCCACTTTCAACTTGCCGTTTTTACCGTGCAAATAGTCCTCGTACTGCTTCTCCACACCTGCCCAACCTACGATTTCATTTTGTTGGTAGCCTTTTTCTTTGTAGCTTGGCCATTCCTCTCCGTCGATGTTGTTCAGATAGCCGAGAATGTGAGCGGCCGAATTATTGAAACGGTAGTTGCGAATTGGCTCGACGACCACGTTGATGCCCGGCAGTTCATTGGCATGTTCCCGAACATAGGCCACCTGCTGCGGTTTGGCATCGGAAATGATTTTACGGGCGATCGTGCGACTGTACTTTTCCGCCTGCGGGTCCATCTTCGCGTACATTTCCTCTGGTGTCATTTCAAAAATCTCATAGAGTTCGCCGATCAGATCCATCGGATTCTGGCCGACTCCACTCAGGATCTGATAAGTGATCGTAAAAGCAGGCTTATTCCCGACAAGTTCCACCCGATCCCGGTCCAAAATGCTACCTCGCGGTGCCGGAATCGACAACTCGATATAGCGGTTCGTCTCCGCGCTCGCCAAAAAAGTTTCCCCTTGCGAGAGTTGCACGAAACTAAGTCGGAAAATCAACACAGCAAGCGCAAAGAAGATGATGACGAACAGCAAGCTCATTCGTTTGGAAGTGCCGGTCAACTTTTCTTTATCTTGGTTCGTCACGACAACGTTTCCCCCTCTCCCTCTCGTTCAGCGAAAAGAGCCACGAAGGGCAGCGCAAACTTGACGTTTCGCCGTACCAACGTGGCTGATTAGACAATTACAACGATTCTTCTGCCAGATTACGACTGCGCTCCGTCGCAAGCAGTTTGACTGACGGCACATACAGCAACAAGGCAAAGATTCCGTTCCAGATCATGATGCGCAGCGTATGCGTGACTGCCGCCATCAAGTCTACATGCGCGTAGCCAAATAGACGGCTGAGTCCATAAGCAGACAGTTCGGCGAGGAAGCTGTATCCAAGCATAATCAGGATGACCATGACCAGTTGGCGTGACAAGTACGAGCGGAAGGTCATGCCGGCAAAATAGCCGACCGTTGCATACGTGTACGCATAAAGCCCCAAATAGGAGCCGAACAAAATATCTTGGATCAATCCGATCAAAAGCCCTGTGTACAAAGCGGTGATCGACCCGCGCATCATGCTGACGTATAACAAAAGCACTACAATGAGGTTCGGTGCGATAAAAGAGAACGGCTGCACCTGCAGGACGGTGGACTGGATGACCAGCCCTACCATCATCGTAAGGAGAATCAACAAAGGATGCATCTTCTCACCTACCTGCTTCAGCCTTGCTTTTTTTCACTACATAGAGAAATTCGAGACTGCCAAGGCTTGCTGCCGGCTCGAGTTCGGCCGTCTGCGTCAGACCCAGCTTATCTTCGGTCACGCTCGCGACCTTTCCGATGTACAAGTTGGCCGGAAAGAGCGTGTAAGCGAGACCGGAAGTGACGACATTCTGGCCTTTTTCCACCTTGGTGTCAAGCGTGATGCCCGTCATCTCCACTCGAACTTTGTCGGTGTGCGACAGGTCGTTTGTAGCACCACTGACAATCCCGTAGGCGATGTTTTTCTCGTCGTTGTTCAGCACCTTGGCCGAAATACCCATCCGCTCTTTGTCCGTGAGGAGCACTACCTTGGAGTGGTACGGCGTCACTTCATAGACGCGGCCGACCAGACCTTTGTTGGCGGTGATGACCGCCATGTCCTTCTCCACGCCGTCCTTGGTGCCGACATCGATGGTGATCTCTTTGTTCCAAGAGGACGGGCTGCGACCGACTACGTTGGCAGACACCAAATCAAATTGCCCTGAGATGTCTTTCAACTTATACAGGTCATCTTTGAGCTTTTTGTTCTCCCTTTGCAACACTTCAACCTGAATCGCCATCGAAGAATAGTCATTCAAGTTAGACTTGAGCTTGGCGTTTTCCTCATACAGCGATTTGATGTTCTGAATTTCCTCAAAGAAATCGGCAATGTGGTGAACAGGGGCGTAGATGACGCCCTGTACCCAGCCAAACGCGTCGATGAGGAAAGCTTCCGGCCACGTCGGTTTCTCCCGCTCCCGCAACGTCAGTCCAACCAAAGCGGCAAGCAAGATGATACTGGCGAGAAGCGCCATCATTCTCTTGCTAGTAAAAAATCGGGTCACCCGTTACCCACTTCCTTTTGTAACGCCTGATAGGGCAGTATTTAGCGGACACGCCGCTTTTTGGTGTCGTTGCTCTTGAAGAGATGGCTGTATTCAAGAGACTTGCCGGTACCAATCGCCACACAGTCAAGCGGGTTCTCCGCCACGAGGACAGGCATGCCAGTCTCGCGGGAGAGCAGACGGTCAAGGTTGCGCAACAGCGCGCCGCCACCGGTCAACACGATGCCGCGATCCATGATGTCTGCAGCCAGTTCTGGCGGAGACTTCTCAAGCGTGATCTTCACCGCTTCAACGATTGAATTGACCGTATCTGCCAGCGCCTCCGCAATTTCGGTCGCCGTGATAGTCAGCGTTTTCGGCAAACCTGTGACGAGGTCGCGGCCTCGCACATCGATCGTCTCTTCTTTGTCGGATGGAATGGCAGAACCGATCGTCATTTTCAACTCTTCAGCAGTGCGCTCCCCGATCATCAAGTTGTACGCCTTCTTGATGTATTGGATGATCGCTTCGTCCATCTCATCGCCCGCCACACGGATCGAACGAGAGGTGACGATACCACCCAAGGAAATGATCGCAACTTCTGTGGTGCCACCGCCGATATCAACCACCATGCTGCCTGTCGGTTCGCCAACCGGAAGACCTGCACCGATCGCAGCTGCCATCGGCTCTTCGATCACCTGAGGATCACGTCCACCCGCTTCGCGGGCCGCATCTTCAACAGCGCGTCTTTCAACAGCGGTAATTCCGGACGGGACGCAGATGACCACGCGCGGCGGAGAAAAAAATAAGCCCTTGTTTTTGGCGGTCGCCTGACGAATGAAATGGCGGAGCATCGTCGCCGTCGTTTCAAAGTCTGCAATCACACCATCTTTCATCGGGCGTTCCGCACGAATATTGCTCGGAGTACGGCCGATCATTTGTTTCGCCTCTTCGCCGACCGCTTTGATCTCTCCGGTATCGCTACGGGTTGCAACTACAGACGGTTCTCGAATGACAATCCCTTTGCCTTTTACATATACGAGGGTATTGGCTGTGCCTAGATCAATACCCATATCTCGTGAAAATTTGTTAAACATTGTAATTACTCCTTCCCAAAACCTGAGGGGACAAGTTATGTTAACGACTGATTATTATACAGCATGAGCATAGGATGTGCCTAGTCTTACAGCCATCCTTTTTCCTGCATGCTTATGTAGCAATTTTCGCCGATGATGATGTGGTCGAGCAATTCAATACCCAAAATCTGTCCGGCTTCCACCAAACGACGGGTCACTTTCACATCATCAAAGCTTGGCGTTGGGTCACCGCTAGGATGGTTGTGCAGGCAAATGATCGAAGCGGCGCTTTTTTTAAGCGCAGTCTTGAAAATTTCGCGCGGATGAGCGATCGAGGAGTTCAAGGACCCGATCGACACGATCTCTTCCCCGATCAAGCGGTTTTTCGTGTCCAAATGGAGCACGACAAAATGCTCTTTCAGGTGAAATCGCAAGCGATCCATCATGTAGTCTGCCGCTTCTGCGGGCGTTTCGAAAGTCGGGCGCGCTTCGTTTCTCACACGGGAGACACGACGTCCGATCTCAATGGCTGCCTTTAGCTCAGTAGCTTTGGCATACCCAATCCCAGGCAGTGCGGTCAACTCATGCAGGTCAGCGTCAATCAAGTTTCGGATGCCGCCAAGGCGCTTCAGGATCTGCTCGGCCAAATCTACCGCCGAGTAGCCGCGGGTGCCTGTGCGCAGCAAGATTGCGAGCAACTCCGCATTGCTGAGCGCTTCCGCCCCCTGAAGCATCATACGTTCGCGCGGACGATCCTCTTTTGGGATCTCCCGCACCAGCACAGGTCGGTGAGCATGTATCGATGCGCTCATGCTTGTCACCCGCCTTTTTTAGCTGTGAAGAGTTCAAACCCGAAACGTGCCAAATGGTCCGCAACCAAAGAAACGGGCAAACCGACCACGTTAAAATAGTCCCCTTGAATCTCTGGAATGAAAGCGGATGCAGCTCCTTGAATGCCGTAGGAGCCCGCCTTGTCCATCGGGTCGCCAGTAGCGACATAGCCCGAGATCAACTCCGGCGACAATTCTTTCATCACCACTTTTGTGGCGCTCACGTCGCGAATTTCCATCCCGCCGCCAGCTTCCACCAATGCGATCCCTGTGTATACCATATGCGCTCGTCCGGACAACTTGGACAACATTCTTTTTGCATCTTCGACATCTACCGGCTTACCAAGGATGACCCCTTCGCTCACTACGATGGTGTCAGCTCCGAGTACGAGCCCATGAGATAAAGAATTCGCAACTGCCTTGGCCTTTTTGTACGCCAGCTCTTGAACGATTTCCGTCGGGTCGAGACCCAATTCGAAAGTTTCGTCCACTTCGCTCACTTTCACTTCAAATGACAATCCCAGACCCGCCAGAAGCTCTTTCCTGCGCGGTGATCCGGATGCCAGCACTAACAGCTTTTCCTGCATAGCGGCCCTTCGCCTCCATGTTCTTTTTCCAAGAAACCGATAGAATCACCGTATCTGGCTACTCTGGATTATTTTAGTCTGTCCTGGAAAAAGAAAAGCTATGTCCATGATAATATACTCTTTATCTTGTTGACTGTCCAGAACAGAACGGCGACAGAAGTTGACACGATTTTGACAAAGAAAAACCCGCCTCTACCAGGCGGATCTTTCTAGTTGGTTTATTCGCCAAACAACAGTTTACTACCTGCGATTCCAGGCGAAGTCATCTCAAACGGATTTAAGATCACGTCAAGTTCCTCTTCCGTAAGAATGCCCCGCTCTAAGCAGATTTCGCGAACAGAACGCCCTGTCTGAATCGCCTCTTTTGCCACCATCGTTGCCGTCTCGTAGCCAACGTGCGGGTTGATCGCGGTGACAACGCCCACGCTCATTTCCACCAATTGGCGGCACCGCTCAACATTGGCGGTCAGACCTTCGATCAGGCGTTCGCGGAAGACTCGCAGCGCATTTTGCAAGATGGAAAGCGATTGCAGCAGATTGAAGACGAGCACCGGCTCCATCACGTTCAGTTCAAGCTGGCCCGCTTCCGAAGCGAGCGAGATCGTGTGGTCATTGCCGATGATCTGGAAAGCGACTTGGTTGACCACTTCAGCCATGACCGGGTTGACCTTGCCAGGCATGATCGAAGAGCCAGGCTGACGCGGCGGCAAGTTAAGTTCGCCCAATCCAGTTCGCGGACCCGATGCCATCAGACGGATGTCATTGCACATCTTAGACAGGTTGACCGCGCAGATCTTCAAGGCGCCGGATACTTCTGTATAAGCATCCGTATTTTGCGTTGCGTCCACCAAGTCATCTGCCCGTTTGAGGTCAAGTCCAGTGATCACACGAAGATGTTCGGCCACGTTGACGATATAGCGCGGATCGGCGTTGAGGCCTGTGCCTACAGCCGTAGCACCCATGTTGATCTCGCGCAGGTTGTCGAGCGAACGCGTGACCCGTTCAAAGTCGCGGGTGATCACCTTCGCATAGGCGGAAAATTCCTGTCCGAGACGAATCGGCACAGCATCCTGCAAATGGGTACGCCCCATCTTGATCACCTGATCGAATTCCTGCGATTTTTCAACTAGCGCCAGACGCAGCTTGTCCAACTCCACGACAACGCCCTGCGCCAGGTTGAGTGAAGCGATGCGAATCGCCGTCGGGAACACGTCGTTGGTCGATTGCGCCATGTTGACGTGCGTGTTTGGCGAACAATGCAGATATTCGCCCTTCTGACCGCCTAGCAACTCGATGGCGCGGTTGGCGATCACTTCATTCGCATTCATGTTCATCGAAGTCCCAGCACCACCCTGGATGGAGTCAACGATAAACTGATCATGAAATTGACCGGCGAGCACTTCATCACTGGCTTTGGCGATCGCTTCTCCGATGTTTTTCTTGAGCCCGCCGACTTCCACGTTCGCCAGCGCCGCCGCCTTTTTGACAGCGGCCAGCGCACGGATCATTTCCACATGCGGCGGAATGCCGGTAATCGGGAAGTTTTCAACGGCACGAAGCGTTTGGATGCCGTAATATGCATCGATCGGTACATCCTTTGTACCGAGGAGATCTTTTTCAATACGATATGCTGTCATGAAACGGGCAACTCCTTTTGTCATTTACCTAAGATGCTCTTATCGTACCATACTTTACCGTTTCATCAATTAGAGTTCATCATAGCTTTTCTTAATCACTTGTCCAATATAGCCAAGCTTGTGATTGAGCTGCTGAAAACTGCTCTTTTGCTTGCCGGTCAATCCGATTTCGACAGTGAATACGGTCAGCCCGTGTTTTTGCTGCAAAACGGTAAGTTCCTTCATCCGGTTCTGACTCCACTCGTCTTTGCTTACAACCGACGGATTGAAATCTTCCCAGAGAATCCCATCGATATAAGGAGCAGTGCGGTCTTTTAGTTCGGTCAAGCCCCAATTTTGTACAATCGCCTGATCGGGGAATAAGGAACGCAACGAGGCGACAAACTGGACCGCCCCATCACGCTGGCGGTTCGAGATGCCAACAGGCCAGATCTGATCATCGGTGTTGCCCATCGTGTCGAGAAACACACCGTTCAAATCTTTGGCAAGAACATGGCTGCGATACTCGTCGATCAGCAATTGCTGGTAATGTTCGCTGTTGATATCCATCGACCACGATTCCCAATTCGTTCGAAAATCGCGCTTGCCATCGATCATCAAGTAGTCTGCTTCCGTTGCTTTTTTGAGCAATGCTGAGTCCTTATACTGCTCCAGCACGCTCAGGTAGCCGAGCACCTTGACCCCTTTCGCTTTCAGAACGTCAACTTGAGCATTGGTCCAAAGACGCGGTTCAATCACGACGAGGTCAAACGCGGTCAGCTTTTCCAATGCGGCGGGCTTCGGCTCGCCATAATAGATTGTATACGAATGAATGCCGGTCAGAGCGCTTGGCTTTTGCATGGTGAGCGGTGCCGTTTGTGCACACGCAACGTTGACAGTCGCCACACCTATGACCAGCGAGACTGCAAGACAAAAGGACGAGAGGTTACGCATCATTTTTATCATCTGGAAAACACTCCTTGTTGTGAATAAAAAACGCCCTCTCCAAAAACGGAAAAGGCGCAGTCAGCCCGGTACTGAATTCAGCAACAGAGTGCGTGGCAGAAAAGGTCTGCCTCCTGCAGCCTGGCGATCTGTGACGGTGAATAACCATCCGAAGACCCATGGCTTTGCGTCCTTGCCTTTCGACAAGTTTGCCCTTATCCGTATGAGATTACCCCTATTGTAAAGGGATGGCTTGCGCTTTGTCTACTCACTTTTGAGCAAGTTGGTAAGCAAAGATTCATAGCCGAGATAAAAGGCGGTCAATTTGACTTGAATGGCGAACATTCCCTTTTGTCCCTGCGCTGCCCGTACTGCTTCTGCCAGCGAACTGTGCATTTTTTCAACGAGTGCCTTTTCTTCACTGCGGTTCGCTTTGGTCAACATGCTCTGCCACGTTTTCAGATCTTCGTCAAATTTGGTGAGTTCCGATTGAAGTGCAGACGCCTTGGCCGCGTCGGGCGCCTCTTCGATCGCCAGCGGCATGACAGCAGCTGCCAGTTGTAATGCGTGGTCGAGACCATCCGCCATCTTTTTTGCGTCAGCCTCTGTGAGCCCCTCCATTTTGCCGCTTCGGGCCGGAATAATGAACTCTTTGGGATAATGTTGAATTCCTAGTTCCTTCAGTTTCGCCTCGATCTTGGCACCTGCCGCCTTGTCAGTCACGACTGCGGTGAACACCTGAAACTGATCAGTTCCGCGAATCACCGTGCCCACTCCCTGTTCGGAGACCGCTTTTTGTAACGCTTCGGCGCGAGCGCGGTCTTTGAATACCCCAATCTGCATCGCGTATAAAGAGACTCCCGGCAAGTCCGCCTCTCCGCTCACGTCTGTCATCTGTCCATTTCGTGTCGTGTTTGTTGCATCGGTTGACGTTGCAGATACGTCGCCAGCTGTCGTTTGTCCCTTGAACAACAGTAGGAGACAAACGCCAAGCAAAATGCCTGTCAGTGTCGCAAGGAGCAACGGAAAGACGATCTGCCCCTTGTCCTTGTCCTTGCCCTTGCGGTTTTTCAGCCCTCTACGCAAGCGCGAAGGGTATCTTGTTGAGGAGGTAGGAGTGCTTGCCGTTTTGCTTTTGATATTGATCGTCACTTGTGATTGATCCATGCTCACCGCTCCTTTGCAAACTCCGAGTCTAGTTGCTAGAGTCTATGAGCAGGACTCATTTGCTATGACAAAGAAAAATTGCATAAAAATAAAAAAAGATGCCGTTAGGTCTGAAACCTAACAGCATCTTTTGGCGTCCAACATGATAAGAAGATCAGTTCAAGATATAAACCTGTACGGCACGACGGCCAAACTGTAGTGCCTGTTCGCGAGTATCAAAATGAAGATCGATGCGGTTGCCTTTGATTGCACCGCCAACATCGCTTGCAACCCCGTAACCATATCCCTCGATATACATTTTCGTACCAAGCGGAATCACGCTAGGATCTACCGCAATCGTCCCCTGACCTGCAGAACCGCCTGTTGCAGTGCGCCCACCCGGCATCGAGTATGCGGAAGCAGCCATGGTGAGCACTTTGGACGCCGTTAGATTGGCTCCACTACGGCTAGCCACTACGATCGGACGCTGTTGCGTCCCATAGGTGACCACCTGATTCACCGGGTCGTTTACAACGGTGCGATCTTCCTTGCGATCGACTTCTTTGCCATTTTCGAACACAATTTTCGTTGTGATCTTGGCTTTCCCTTCCACACCGGATGTCAGCACTTTCTCAGTGCCCGTGTACATGTCGGCATCTGGCTGGCGTTCGGTCTGAAAAGGTATCGTTTCTTCTGCGATTTGTACTTCTTCCGTTCTGCGTGTAATCGTTAGCTTTTGTCCGTTTTCAATCGAGGTACTAAGCGCCAAACTGGTCTTATCAGTCGTATTCAGCTTAATAGAAAGTTCTTTAATCAGTTCTTCGATTGTGCCAGCCTGCGTTTTCACACTGACCAACTCTTTGGTGCCATCCTGTATTTGAACAGATTTTGCGTGTTTGACTGTGATTATTGTTCCTTCTGCAAGTGCGTCTGAAGTTGCAGGTTGCACCAAGTCTCCTGTTTCGACCGCTACGCCTTGTTCGCGCAACAGTTCTCCTACCGACCCCAATTGGAATCCGGAGATTTCCTGCTTTTGACCGTCAACATCCAAAGTTATCGTCTTGTAAGTTGACGTTGCAGTTACCACGCCCCCCAAAAGCAGTGCGATGGCCCCTGCCGATAAGCAGTAGACAGACTTTCGGTTGACCTTTTGCACTCAACCACCTCTTTTTTTTGTAATTTCCCAGCTGGAAACTACCCCCATTTTCACGCGGACAAGAACTGGATACAGTATAACCTGTGTGATCAGATCTGGCAATGGGCAGAACTGGAAAAAACTGAATATTGTCGCGATTAGACAGATTCACCGTTTCTTTTACTCTGGCACGGAGATACCTAGACAGATTATGCCGATTTTATATTGACAAGAACCAAGAAAATTTGGACAAGGTGGCTTCCCGTTAGCTCAGCTGCATCAAATACCAGTGCCAGATCCTGTCACCGCACGCCCAAGCGGTTAACGTCCCGAGCAAAATAAACGGGCCAAACGGGATGTGCTGACGGGGTTTGATGCGCCCAGTCCACCGAAGCGGCAGACCGATCAACGTACCGTACAGACTGGAGTAAAAAATAGCGAACAGCACACCTTTGACCCCTACTACCAGCCCGATCAAAGCGAACACTTTTACGTCTCCGCCCCCCATTCCGTTTGAGCATAGCCCTAGCAAAGTCAAAATCAGCCCGCCGACCACGAGCCCGGCAAGCGCCTCGCGCCATAACTCCGGTTGCAGTGCAAAACGTAACACCAGGAGCACCCCGAATGCTGGAAACACGATCCGATTTGGCATCAGCATCGATTTCAGATCGGTAACGGTCAGCACGACGAGCAACAAAAAGAGTGTGCCAACAACAACTGTCTCCCTCGCCATCCCTCCTTGATAGATCACGACAGGCATCACGACTGCGGCCAGAGCTGCTCCCAACCATTGATAGCCTCGCTGTCTACCCTCCCAAAGCTTCACCATGCCCATCCGGATCACTTCCTTTTCCCTGCATGAAGTTGCACCTCACACGCCGCCTGTCCCACACGTTTTTCTGACTCCTTGTTGCTCCTTGTTGCTCCTTCTGCTCCCTTTCATCCCTGCAAGTCTTGTAAATACGCATGGACCGTTTCTTTCTTTATCGCACCGTTGCTCAACAATTCTTGTATGTGCATTTCAAATGTTTGCATGCCATGCGCCTTGCCCGTCTGCATGGCCGTGCGAAGTTGGTGCGCTTTTTCGGTGCGGATCAGATTGGCGACAGCAGGAGTGTTGACCAGTATCTCTTGGACTGCGGTGCGCCCTTTGCCTCGCGCGCTTGGCACCAGTCGCTGTGATACGATTCCGAGTAACACCGATGCCAACTGAGTTCGAATCTGGCGTTGTCCCTCCGCTGGAAAAACATCGAGGATACGGTCGATTGTTTGCGGTGCATCCGAGGTATGCAGAGTCGCCAGCACCAAGTGTCCAGTCTCCGCCGCCGTGATCGCCGTCGCGACCGTCTCTAAATCTCGCATCTCTCCTACCATGATCACATCGGGGTCCTGCCTGAGCGCCGCACGCAACCCCTCGGCAAAAGACAGCGTATCTCGTCCCACCTCTCGCTGATCGATCAAACTCTGCTCATGTTCATGAAGGTACTCGATCGGATCTTCGAGCGTAATGATGCGCCGCCGATAACGCCGATTGATCTCCGCCAACAAACATGCCAGCGTCGTCGATTTCCCACTTCCCGTCGGCCCCGTGACCAAAAACAAACCCTGTCTTCGTTCCACAAACGATAACAAATCCGCACTCAACCCGATCTCTGCTGCTGACGGCACACGCTTGGGTATGACTCGAATCGCCAGCGCCAAAGCTCCCCTTCGTTTAAACACTTGCATCCGAAAGCGTTGCCCCTCCGACATTTCATAGGAAAAATCGCACTCGCCTCGCGCCATCAAATTCTCCAGCATCTGCTGACTCACCAGTTCATGTACGAAAACATACGTGTCTTCTGCGCTCAATCGCTCCCTGCCCGCCAGCGGGCGCAACTCACCATCCACGCGAAACATCGGCGGTGCTCCCACCGTCAAATGCAGGTCGGACGCCCCCATCGTCACAGCAAGATGCAAATGCTCCCCGATCTTCATGCTTTCCCCCTCCTGATCAGCCCATGAAAGAAGGACCCCGTTTCCGGGGTCCTTGCAGCCATTTGCTTCTATTTAATGAAAGAACAAAGCGCGCGCTTCCGAAATCATGTACAGAGAGCCGGTGCAAACGATAACACCGTCCGCTTCCAGCACCTGACCCCGTGCCAATTGAAACGCTTCCTCCACCGACTGTGACGTCGAAACGGACAGCTGGGGGTCAAGTTGATAAATCATCTGCGCCATCTCGTCCACAAGAGCTGAGCGCGGCATGTTCGCACGTGTGACGACCACATGCGACGCCAAAGGCACCAGTGGTGCCAAAACCTCTGGAATCGCCTTATCTGCCATCACGCCTACGATCAGCACCACTTTTTGCTCTGGCAACAGTTCCCGTAGTGCCGTACCGAGCGCTTGTGCGCCTTCCGGGTTGTGCGCACCGTCGAGCACCGTCAACGGTTTGTGCGCCACCACTTCCAACCTTCCAGCCCATGCGGTATGCAAGAGCCCCTCGCGCATGCTCGACTCGGAGATCACATATCCCATCTCCTGAAGCTGCATGCAAGCGGCCACCGCAAGCGATGCATTGACAATCTGATGCGCGCCGAGCATCTTGATTCGCAAATGGTCCAGCGTATGACCAAACCCTTGCCAATCGAACGTCTGCCCATCCCATCCAAATGACGTGCGCTGCGCAGAAAAATCCTGACCAGATTGCAAGCAGTCCGACCCGGTTGCTTGGGCAGTCTGCTCAATCACGGCGAGTGCCACACCTTGAGCGGTAGTCAATACGGGCACACCCGGTTTGATGATGCCAGCCTTCTCAGCTGCAATCTGTTCCAATTTGTCACCAAGAATCACCTGATGATCCATCCCAACATTGGTGATCAAGGAAAGCAGCGGCGTGACCACATTAGTCGAATCCAACCGCCCGCCAAGCCCTGTCTCCCACACGACAAAATCCACCTCTTGCTGTGCATAATGCAGGATCGATACCACGCTCAGCACTTCGAACTCGGTTGGTCGGCCCGCCTCCGTCGCCGCCACCTGCTCGACGACCGGACGAAGCTGTGCCACAATCTGTTCCAATTCAGCGTCACTAATGTTAACACCGCCGACGGTCATTCGATCATGGAACTGAATAAGATAGGGGGAAGTGTACAGTCCTACTTTATATCCTGCTGCCTGCAGCATGGCAGCGAGATACGAACAGGTCGAACCTTTCCCGTTCGTACCAGCGACATGCAAAAATTTGAGACGGTCGTGCGGGCGGCCCACCAGGTCGAGCATCGCCACCATCCGCTCTAAACCTGGCTTGATTCCGCCCTTCCCGTCAAAACGGTCAAAGCTGTGGATCCATTCGATCGCTGACACGTATATGGTACTCCTTTAGCCGCGCAATTCAGCAATGCGGGCGCGTACTTTTTCGCGCTTCTCTTCGTAGTCGGCCAGTTTGGCCTTTTCGGTTTCGATCACATCTGCCGGAGCTTTGGCCACGAAACCTTGGTTGTTCAGCTTTTTCTCGATGCGCTCCACTTCACCGTCCAGCTTCTTCTCTTCCTTTTGCAGACGAGAAATCTCAGCATCAAGATCGATCAGACCGGCCAGCGGCATGAACAACTCAGCCCCGGTGACCACGTTAGAAATCGCTTTTTCAGGTGCTGCGATGCTGGTGCCGATCACCAGTTCATCCGGGTTACAGAAACGACGGATGTATGATTCGCCGCGGTTCAAGATGCTTTCTGTCTCCACATCTTTCGCCTTGATCAGCAACGTGATCGGGCGGGACGGCGGTACGTTCATCTCGGCACGGGTGTTGCGCACAGAACGGATCAGGTCGATCAAGAGATTCATCTCTTTTTCGGCTGTTGCGTCTGCCAGATCGCTTGCGTAGGCGGGGTAGGTCGCCTTCATGATCGACTCGCCTTCCGCATGGACCGGCAAGTGCTGCCAAATCTCTTCGGTCAGGTACGGCATGAACGGATGGAGTAGACGAAGCGCTTGGTCGAGCGCGTAGATCAGCACGTTCTTCGTCGTGTTCTTCGCCGCTTCCGCTTCGCCGTTGAGCGGCATCTTCGCAAGCTCGATGTACCAATCGCAGTATTCATTCCACAGGAATTCGTAGATCGCCGAACCTGCGCCGCCGAAATCATAGTTCTCAAGGCGCGTGTTCACTTCTTGAACCGTCTCATTCAAACGGTGCAAAATCCATTTGTCGGCCGTGCCGAGATCGGTCGCACCGTCAAGTCCTTGATAATTGAAGTCGTCACCGAGGTTCATCTCGACGAAGCGCGAGGCGTTCCAAATCTTGTTGGCAAAGTTGCGGGCCGACTCGACTTTTTCCCAGAAGAAACGGAGGTCATTGCCCGGAGATGCATTGGTCATCAGCATGAAGCGCAGAGCGTCCGCACCATATTTTTCGATCACTTCGAGCGGGTCAACACCGTTGCCGAGCGACTTCGACATCTTGCGGCCTTCAGCGTCGCGGATCAGACCGTGGATCAAGACATCCTGGAACGGTTTGCGATCGGTGAACTCAAGCGCCGTAAAGATCATCCGCGCAACCCAGAAGAAGATGATGTCATACCCAGTTACCAAAACGTTGCCCGGATAGTAGCGCTTCAGGTCTTCCGTCTCATCCGGCCAGCCCATCGTGGAGAACGGCCACAGGCCAGAGGAGAACCAAGTATCGAGCACATCGTCATCCTGACGCAACTTGTCATGGCTGCACTTGCTGCACGCGGTCGGCTCTTCCATCGAGACGATCGTCTCACCACAGTGGTCGCAATACCAAGCCGGGATGCGGTGACCCCACCACAGTTGGCGCGAGATACACCAGTCGCGGATGTTTTCGATCCAATGCAGGTAGGTGCGCTCGAAACGATCGGGAACGAAGCGCACTTTGTCCTCCGATTTTTGCAGCTCGATCGCTTCATCTGCCAACGGTTGCATTTTCACAAACCATTGCGTGGACAGGAACGGCTCGACAACCGCCCCAGATCGCTCGGAGTGACCGACGGAATGCATGTGCTCCTCGATCTTGAACATCACGCCCGACTCTTGCAGGTCAGCGACGATCTTTTTGCGGCAGTCAAATCGGTCAAGACCTGCGTATGGGCCAGCCTTGTCGTTCATCTGACCGCCTTCATCCATCACGATGATCTGTTCCAAATCGTGGCGCAGGCCGATCTCAAAGTCGTTCGGGTCGTGCGCCGGCGTGATCTTCACGCAACCAGTGCCGAACTCCTTGTCCACATACTCATCGGCAACGATCGGAATCTCGCGGCCGGTGATCGGGTGGTCGAGCATTTTGCCGATCATGTGCTGGTAGCGCTCATCGCTCGGGTGGACAGCAACAGCCGTATCGCCGAGCATCGTCTCAGGACGGGTGGTCGCCACGACGATCTCGCCGCTTCCGTCTTTGAGCGGGTAACGCATGTGATACAGCGCGCCCTGCACATCTTTGTACTCCACCTCGATGTCGGAGAGAGCAGTGCGTGCAGCCGGGTCCCAGTTAATGATGCGTTTGCCGCGATAGATCAGCCCTTTTTCATACAGCTTTACAAAAACGAGACGAACCGCTTTGGACAGCCCTTCGTCCATCGTGAAGCGCTCACGGGAGTAGTCGAGCGAGAAGCCCATCTTGCTCCACTGATTGCGAATCGTCGCTGCGTATTTCTCTTTCCACTCCCACACGACTTCAAGAAACTTTTCACGGCCAAGGTCGTGGCGAGAAGTGCCTTCTTCGCGCAACATCCCCTCTACTTTTGCTTGGGTCGCAATGCCCGCATGGTCGGAGCCTGGCAGCCACAGCGCGTCAAAACCTTGCATGCGCTTGCGGCGGATCAGCACGTCTTGCAACGTGAAGTCGAGCGCATGGCCCATGTGCAACACACCCGTTACGTTCGGCGGCGGGATGACGATCGCGTACGGCTCTTTGTCCGGCTCGCTGTTTGCTTTGAACAGGTCTTTCTCGATCCACCATTTGTACAAGCGGTCTTCTACCGCCTTGGGATCATACACTTTCGGGATATTTTTCTCTTCCATCTCTAGACCTCCTGATCCAAAATAAAAAAAGTCCCTTTCATCCTTGAAAAAAGGACGAAAGAGACGTTGCTTCCGCGGTACCACCTTTAGTTCGCAAGACAGCCGTCCTGCGCGCTTGGGAAGATAACGGATTCACCGGTCAGCCCTACTGGACACGCCAAATCGCGCGTTCGGACAGACGACTCCGGGACGACGTTCAGCTTCTTCTGCCTAGGCGGCCTCACAGCGTATCAGCCACCCTCTCTGAAGGCTTTCAAAACCTACTCTTTCCCATCTAAGCCATTCACTTTGTCAAGTTGTTTGATTCATAGTATACAACAAAGACACTTTTTGTCAAAGCTGAATGCCATTATTTTTTCTTCTTGGTGTTGCGATAACGCTTTTTCGTCGCATGTGGCACGTATGTCTTTTGTCCACGGAAACTGCGCAGTTTGCCCTTGCTGTCGTTTTGGCTTTTGCCTTTTCCCTTTTCGGCCGCTTTGGCTTGTGCCTTCGCTTCGAACTGTGCGCGCTTCTTCTCCGTCCATTCATTCGTCTTGACGAAAACAAACGAGCCTGCCAGCGAAATGATTAAGACGGTCAGCGGCAGGTTGGTCAGCGCCGTCTTCAGGTTGGCCGTTGCAAGCGCCGTATCTCGTGTCGCAAACTGATAGATAAAGAAGACAACGATTGCGATCACAGCGGTCAACAGGGTGACAAAAATCGCGCTGGGCAGTTTACGTTCCTTGACGCGCGGCACGATGAAAAACGACGAGAACATCATCGCGATCGGCAGGGTCGTAAACAGATACTCATCGCCCAAAAAGACCGGAAGCAAACCGGACAGAAGACCCAGCACCCCCGAAGTAATCAATAAAAAACGCCAATTCATACCTTTCACTCTACCATCACTCCATCCCGAATCTGTACCAGGCGATGGGCCCGCTTGGCCATCGCCTTGTCATGCGTGACCATCACCACCGTCTTGCCCGTGGCGTTGGCCTTATGTAACAGTTCCATCATCTCCGCCGCGGTCTCATCGTCCAGCGCTCCGGTCGGCTCATCGGCCAAAAGCAGCGCTGGATCGTTCATCAGCGCCCGTGCTAACGCCACGCGCCGCTGTTCGCCCCCGCTCAGCATGTACGACCGATCTTCCCCGCGAGCGTCCAACCCGACCAACTTGAGCAATTGTTCGGCTCGCTTTTGATCTGCGTCGCTGACGGCACCTGCCAACATTTTTGGCAATACTACATTCTCTCGCACATTGAGCGTGGAAACAAGACTTGGAAATTGAAAAACAAAGCCGATCTCCTTCGACCGGAGCTTCGTCCGCTCCCGTTCGCCAAGTCCGCTCGTCTCCCGTCCCCCGATCAGAACCGACCCTTTTGTCGGAGCGCTCAGCAGTCCGATCATCGACAACAGCGTTGATTTCCCACTGCCCGAAGGTCCCATCACGGCGACAAAGTCGCCATCCGCAACTTCCAGATCCACGCCCCGCAAGGCACGAACAACACCGTGCGGGCTCTTGTAGGTCTTCTTCACGCCAGTCAGTTTCAGCATCCTACTCGCCCTCCCGAATCGCGTCATATGGATTCTGTCGCAAAATCGAGCGAATCGGCACCGCCGCCGCCAGCATTCCAATCATCGCGGTAAGCACAACGACCCCTGTTGCAAGTGCGATAGACGACAAGAAGGTCGGAAACAAGAGTGGCAATTGAAACGTCTTTGCGATCACCGCCTGATTGTCTGCGAGCAACGCCGCGACCAAAAAGACACCCAGCGTTCCACCGACCACACTTGCCAGCAGAGATTCGGTCAGCAACGCGCGATACACCGCCCACTTCGTAGCCCCGAGCGCCCGAAACATGCCGATCTCACGCATTCGCTCATTAACCAGCGCTGAAAAAAGCGTCATCCCTTGCATCGCCGCCATCAACAGCACCACACCGATCATCGAATAGGACAGCAACCGAAGAGGGAGCAACTGGCGCTCGATCGTCTCCCGCAGTTTGCTACCCGTCACCGCCGAAGCTTCCGGAATCGTGCGCTCGACCTGACGCTTAACGAACTCCTCATCGCCTGGGGCGGTTTTCAACAATACCACCGACACGCTGTCCCGAGGAAAATTCAGCCCGTTGCCACCAGCCTCCCGCAGTTTGCCAGCCGCCTCAAGCGTCATATAGATCGTCTTGTCCGCTCCCGTGCCAGTCGGAAACAGCACGCGCGCCAGTTCGAACTCATGCCCGAACAGCTTGAGCCGCTCCTGATAAGCTTTATACTGCAGGTGATAGATCGCGTTCTTCCCGCCAGCCTCACTACCGACGATCACTTTATCTGACGACAGTTCCCTCCCGACACCGCTGAGATATCCCTTCAGCGTAAAATCGGTCTGCGGATCGAATGCTACAACAGGAAACTTACCTTCGACCTGACAACACGCGCCCGAAAAGGTCTCGAGATAAAGCTGTGGCGTCATCGCTTGAATCTCCGGAATCTCCCTCAGCTTTGACAGCACCGAACCGGGCATATAAAACGGGCTCACCACACCTGTGATCATCACCTGCTCTGCTACTTGTCCATAATGCTTCGGCACGACCATCACATCTGCCCCAAAACGCGCCTCACTTGCGGTCAGACTGCGCTCTACCGACATCAGGAAAAAGTAGCTCAGAAACAAGATCGCCGCCGTGATCGCTGTCGAGGTCAGCAAAAGTGTACTGCGCAGAGGTTTGCGCCACAAATTGCGCCACGCCCACCGGATACGCTGCCACATCGCCTACACCTCTTCCGTCTCATCATCAACAGAAGGTCCATCATCAAACGGGTCGCGTTTTCGTAAAATTGAAACCGTAATCATTGTACCAAGCAGCAACAGTGCGAACCATATCAAATTGAAAAAAATCTCTGCCGAACTGAACATGCAGCAGTCCCCCGTTCCCCAAGTCTTTCCTGCTAGTATTGGGTGAGAACGCCAAAAAAATCCAAAGGTGGCACGGTCGCACCACCTTTGGACCTCGTTTAGCGATCTTTGAGGACCGCTTTCCCTTGCTCGATCAATAGCCGAGCGGCCTCGATCAGCTTTTTGACATCGGCCTGATCTTGCGCCTCAGCATAGACGCGAAGCAGCGGTTCTGTGCCACTTGGCCGAAACAAGATCCATCCGCCACCGCTCAAGCGATACTTGATGCCATCAAGGGTCTGCACCTCTTTTACCGCGAAGCCTGCAAACGTGCGCGGCTTCGTCCGCAGCGATTTGAGCAGTTGCTCCTTTTTCTTCGCGGCCACTGGAAGATCGACCCGCTCGTAGGCATGAGGACCGATCAGAACCATCAGGCTCTCCACCGCTTCGCTCAACTTTTGATCGGACGTGAGCAGATGTTCGAGCAGAAGCATTCCCGAGAAGATGCCGTCCCGCTCAGGCATGTGGCGCACAATCCCGATTCCACCGCTCTCCTCGCCGCCAAGCAGCACATCCTCCGTCTGCATCAGATCGCAGATATACTTAAAGCCGATCGGCACTTCGCGCAGTGCGACACCATGCAGTCGAGCCACCTTGTCGATCATCTGGGTGGTAGAAAACGTTCGCACCACCGCCCCTGACCATTGGCGTTCACGCAACAGATGCAAGGTGAGCAAGGTGAACAATATCTGCGGTGACACAAACGTCCCGCGGGCATCGACCGCCCCTAGTCGATCTCCGTCACCATCTGTGGCCAGACCGAGATCGGCGTGGACTTCCAGAACTTTCTCCTTCAGCAAAACGAGGTTCTGTTTGATCGGTTCCGGGTTGACACCGCCAAACGTCGGATCAGGTTTGGTGCGCAAAGGCGTGACCTGACAGCCCAGTTCCTCGAGTGCTCTGGCAAAATAGTTTCCCGCCGCACCATGCATCGCATCGACGACGACGTGAATTTTGCGCTTTTTGCTATTGAACGGGGCCAAGAAGCGAAACAATTGAGAAAAATAGGGCTCATCCAGATTGGTCAAGCGGATCAACCTGGCACGTCTAGCCGAGTCAAAAGACATGCTTTGCACCGCTGACTTTCCGACCCGCGCCGCCATCTGAACGATGTCGCTCTCCTTGACAGGTCCGGCGTGTGGACCCTTCCATTTCAGCCCGTTCCACTCGGCCGGATTGTGGCTCGCCGTGACCATCAGCCCGCCTGCTGCGCCGAGGTAGCGCACAGCGAAGGAAAGCAGTGGTGTCGGTGTGACCGTATCGAGCAAATAGACAGCAATGCCGTTGGCGGCGAGCACTTGCGCACATTCCCGCGCAAATTTATCAGAGAGAAACCTCGTGTCATAACCGATGACCATCCCCAGTTCGGCAGTTTGCCTGGCGTGCAGTTCGTCAGCGATGGCCTGACAAACCAATCGAGCATTGCTGATTGTAAAAGTGTCGGCGATCTGACCGCGCCAACCTTCCGTTCCAAAACGGATTTCCATAATGACCGTCCCTCCTGCCAGCTTTACATGTCTTGTAGACTATGCAGGGCCTTGGGCTTTTGTCACGAACTGCGCACGAATGGCAGGCGGAAGCACATACACTGTCAAGGAAAGGATTTGGAAACGGAGGTTTGTCAGATGTTCTACTACCTGCTGCGCACCGTCAAGTTCCTGCTAGGTGGTGCCATCGCGCTCGTCTTCCTCCGAGCACTTTTTTTCCCAAATGTGCTCGATGTCTTTTTACTCTTGCTGCTGTTCTTGATCATGGTCGCGATGTTTATTGGGACGTAAGGAACAACGCCACCCTTGCTGCTGAGGGTGGCGTTCTGTTGCTCATGCAGGGTCAAGCGATCGTGTCACCAGCCTGCACCCGCATTGCTGCGCAGGGGTCTCCGCATCATTACCAGTGATTCCCGCCTTGTTCCTCGCAAAGTCGCATGATAGCATGAATGCATACTATGCCGAATCTTGTCGATATAACTGATGCGATGAGTACGGGGGACGCATTACTTTGGGGTGAATGTTCTACCGATTTTTAGAGCAAGGGAAATCCTCTTCCCGAACCCGTCAACTAACCTCGGAGGCGCAGGAGGAGGGTATTTGCAACGATGAAATCGTGGCGTGCGAAGCTGGCCATCAGTGTTTTTGCTTTTGTTGGAATATTGTGTCAAGTTAATGGTGAAGCGGAGGCTTCCAGTGCTCCCAATTACAACGTGCAGCTCAATGACAAGTTGGTCACCTTTCCAGATGTAAAACCGTATCTGGATGGAGCAGATCGGGTGCAAGTACCGATTCGCTTTTTGACCGAATCGATGGGCTATCAGGTTGATTGGAAGTCAGATGGACAACAGGTGACAGTGACGATGACCAATGGTGCTACGACTGTCAAATTGAAGACGGGAGACCGCCATATCGTCATCAACGGGAAAACAGAACTGATGGATACAGTTCCGGTCCTGAAGCAAGAGCGGACATTTGTGCCGATCCGCTTCGCCACCGAAGCGCTGAACGCGAAAGTGACTTGGCATCAACCGACACTGTCGGCGATCGTCGCAACCGATGGAAGAACTCATCAGGCGCTGGCTCCGGTCTATGTGCCGATGAGCGAAAAGATCATCAAAACGGCTAAATCCTATATGGGCACCCCCTATGTTTGGGGTGGGATGACACCAAAAGGGTTTGACTGCTCGGGGTTGACGCAGTATGTGTTCGCCAAGAACGGCATGTCTTTGCCGCGTGTTTCGGGTGAACAGTACAACACCGGACAACCGATCGCCAAGAGCAGTTTGAAACCGGGTGATCTCGTCTTCTTCTCGCTGAATAAAAAAGGCGTTGTCGGACATGTTGGGATCTACACCGGGAACGGAGAGTTCATTTCTGCTACTTCGTCCAAAGGTGTAAGCATCGCCAAAGTTAACGACCCGTCCTATTGGGGCGCCAAGTACATTGGTGCGAAGCGAGTGATCTAAGTCAAGTACCCTGTTTGTAAAAAACATGACTGGGCTGTAGTCAAAGCTCCGTCGAACTGTCAACAAAATGGAGCCGAATGATGCAAAGAGCGCTTCCCGTATCGTAATCGGGAAGCGCTCTTTGCGTGATCTATGGAGACTAATACTCTTCATCAGGTGTGCTTTGTGGCGTTTTCCTTCACGGCCTCCTGCCTTGCCTTGTAAGAAAAAGAAACGCCCTTTCTACATAAGGCATGAGGATGTGAATGGCTTATGGTTTCTTCAGACATCATAAGTCAGCATATCCAGCCACCACGCCTCAAGTCCATCATTCATTTTGATGTACTTTTACTAAAATCTGATCTGCGAAACGTGCAATATGCGGAACGGTGGTCAGTGGGTGTGTTTTTGACTCGTTCGTTTTACATAGTTCATATGACCTATTTCCCGGGAAATGAGTAGCAAATCACCGTTACTTTGGTCACTGTGCGCATTCACCTTCCACCATTTCGTAACACGTCGTCACCACAGGACATCGCACCTGCTACACGTTGCTTGCTCGATCCAACTCTGCATACTGTACCCGATCCCAGGCGTTGCGATGCTAAGAAGAACGCCAAAAAAGCCGTACGCACAGCCATCCTCTGTTCGATCGATCCTGCAAGTACAGATCGGGTGATACATCCACGACCTCGTCCCGCTGAGCCATCATGACTTGAACGAGCAGCAAAGGTGGCGGGACATAGACTCAGTTTAAGCCTTGGCCTTCTTGCGTTCTCTCATTTTCTTGATGTACTCGATCGCATCTGGTGTTTTGCAAGCTGTATCACCGTGGTCGATCTCTACGATGCCTATTCTTTGCGCGATCGGAATGGCCCGTGCTTCTAAAGCTTCATTTCGACCGCCAATGGCGATCAGGGTCCCGTTCATCGCTTCCTTTATCCGGTTTTTGCTCTGATGAATACGCTCCTCGATGATCGTCAAATAGGGTTGGAACAGCTCATCGGGCACCTCTTTTTTACCTGTCGCAAGCAAGCTTAGCATCTGCCAGCCCGCACGACCAACAGGCTCTGCATCCTCTTCCCCGATCCACATTTCCATCAACTGCTGTGCGAACTGAGTCTTGCTGGCAAGGTTGGTCGTCAGCAAATCGCTCAGCGCATAGGTCTTCAAACTCCACGCCCACGAATTCAGCGTCTCGATGCTGATCTTTTTCGGGTCGGCAATCAAAGTCGCCATGCTGCAAGCTTCATAATTCCCAGTCTCCCACAGTTGCTCTGCTAGGTCTTGATTCTTCTTGATCTCCTTGGCCAGCACCTTCATGTTGGCAAATGAAACTCCGAAGGCATTCTCGCCAACCCCATGCCGCAAGTACGTTTTGCGGGCCTGCTCGGTTCCCATCGCTTCCAGTCTTGCCATCACCGTTTGTAAATCCATCGAATGATCCGCCCCTTTCACTACATTACCCTCCAGTATAAACGAAAGCCGCTGACCTTAATAGATCAACAGCTTTATTTCCCCGCTTTACTAGTGGTACAACACGCGAAAGCTGAGGAACGCTTTGATCGCTGGAACAGGTCTATGCTGGTGGCAAATCATCTATGAGCTTGTCCTCGATCCCCTCACAAATCCTAGACAGATCATCCCTCCTGCAAGCGGATCATTCAAGATCGAGGCAGAAGATTGCCGCCGATCCTCGAATCGACGGCAACTGTAACATTAACGATTCGGACGCCAAGGCCCTGGCTTTTGCGGTTTGCGTTGCTTGACGCGCGGCACCGTGTAGCGCAACTTCGTCCCACTGCTGCTTTCCTCTTCATTCGCATGATCATCATATTCATCCTCATGGCTGACCAGCGAGACTTCTGGCGCCTCTTCCTCCACTTCCACCGAGACCTGTTCCGATTTTTCCACTACATGTTGCGCTTCCCAACCGTCTTCGCGAGTTTCCACCGACGACGACTCCATTCCATCCAACTCATCGTACGATTCTAAGCCTTCCAAATGCGGGGCAAACGAAGGCGCCGACAGATTCAGTCCATAGCGGGCGATCAAATCCTGCACGAACATCTCCCGCCCTTCATCTAGCGCCAACTGCTTGCGGAAACGGTTCGCAAAACGTCCGCCATCCCAATCGCGCGTGCGTTCAAAATAGGCCTCGACCACTTCCAACGTGCGCTGTGGGAAGGAAAGGTATGCCGCCAGCACCGTCATCTCCTCCGCGCTGACCTCTCGCACCCCGCGGTAAACATCGAGGATCGAAAAGCCGATCGTTGTATCCCACTGGTATCGTGGCATATAACGGGTCAACAGCGCGCCCAGATCATGCACCGGATGTCCATAGTGACAATGATCAAAATCAATCACCGTCATGCGCTCCTTCTCGACGATCAGATTCTGTCGCGAAAATGATCCATGACAGAGCGTCTTGTGCTCCCGCGCCCACTCCAAGATCTGCGGATAGGGCGTGTTGGCGAGCTGCTCGGTCGCATGTTCGATCATCTGGGTCAGTTCAAGTCGGTGGGAGCGATAGGACTCATCCATCGCCGTCTGTTCGCGACGCTCCTCCAAGCTCGCATCATAGCTCGAAAGCTTTGCCAAATACGTCCCCCAACTCGCCGAAAAATCCTCACGGGTCTCCTGCCCGAACCGACCGCCTGCAAAGCCTGCCCCTGCATTGTGCAGTTTGGCGAGCGTCTCAGCGGCGAGGAACACGTTTTTCGCCTTTTTCAAATCGGCTTCCTTCCCCGGCACCCAATCGGTCAAATAATAGATCCCACTCGGGTGCACCACATACGGGTCGCCATACTTGGTGCGGATAAAGCGCGGCACGTTTGGAAAACCTCTGCCTGCCAAATGGTCGATCGCCTCCTGTACGAAGCGCACACGCGCTTCTGACAGGTTCACTTTCTTCAGCGCTCTGTAGCCGGCTTGCGTTTTCAGGCGCAGCACGCCGCGCACCTGCTTGATCTTCTCCACCGCCAGATCCCACTCGCGCAACACTTCCGGATCGGCACCAAATGCATCAAACAGCTCCTGTAGCTCTTTTTCCTCTTTTTTCTTCCCCATCTCACTTGCCTCCCCCTTACAGAAACTCGTTCAAGTTTCGTTTTTCAATCCGTCTGACCAGCTCTTTGATCTCCTGATCGCGCTCCTTGTCGGCAACCAAGATCGCTCGGTCTGCCTGCACGATCAACAGGTCGCGCACCCCGATCGTCGCGATCAGCAACTCTTCGCTTTCGATGATCGAGCGCGACGTGTCGATCCCTACATGCAGACCGTTGACAATATTGCCCGCATTGTCTTGGCTTAAAAATCGTTCGACCGACCGCCACGAGCCCACATCGTCCCATGCAAAATCGGCCGGAATCACGGCGACATTGTCCGCTTTTTCCATGATCGCGTAATCGACCGACAACTTCTCCATCTTGCCGTACGTTTCGCGAAACTGCTCCTTTTCGTCTGGAGTACCTAAGATTTCATAGAGGTGTGCAAGCTGCTGATACATCTCGGGCATATAGCGACGGTAGGCGTGCAACACCTCCTGAACGCGCCAGACGAACATTCCCGAGTTCCACAGGTATTTCCCCGACTGCAAAAAGCGCAAGGCCCGCTCAAAATCTGGCTTCTCCGTAAACTCTGCGACGTGGTAGGCCCGCCGCCCGTTATCGTTGACGAGCAGGCGATCCATTTTGATGTAGCCATATCCTGTCTTCGGCTCTGTCGGACGGATGCCAAACGTAACCAGCATTTTATGATTGCGCGCAAACTCGGCCGCCCAAGAAAGACAGCGGCGGAAATCCTGCTCAGAGCCGATGAAGTGGTCGGATGGCAAAACGGCCATCACCGCCTGCGGGTCGCGCCGTGCCAGCCGAACGGCAGCTAGCCCGATGCCGGCTGCCGTCTCCCGCGCTTCCGGCTCGATGATCAGATTCTCGGGAGGAAGTTCTGGCAACTGTTCCCGGATCTTGTCAAAATAGCGGTCGTTCGTCACCACATAGATGCAATCTTGTCGGATCAAAGGACGAACGCGGCTCGCTGTGGTCTGCAGCAAACTCTTGTCCCCAAAGATTTGCAAAAATTGCTTTGGGTTGGCAGACGAACTTTTCGGCCAAAAACGGCTGCCCACCCCGCCAGCCAAGATCACCGCATACAGCATGTCGATCGACCTCCTCTCCTTACGAGTTGCACCGCCTTACAACCATTGAACACCGTCCGCCCCGTACACCATCGGCCGCCTGGTCTGTCCAGAGATGACAGCGCTATCCAGCCGCTCAGCAAACACGTCTGCACCTCGTTTGAAGCGGTGGAACTGCGACAGATGGCGGTACGCAGCATGCGGGAAAGCCAGATAGGAGTCGAGCACGATCACTTCCTGCTGTGTCATCTCTGCCGCTTCGCCATAAGCATCGAGAAACACGCGCGCCATCTCCTGCTCACCACGCTCCAAGAGGCCGTGTGCAAACTTGGCCGCATCATAGAGCGGCAGGTCGGCGATCGCATCGTCGATGTGCAAGGTGGCGATGCGCCCTTCCGCATCGATGCGCACGTCGCTCAAGCGATAGTCCCCGACGGCAAATTCGGACGCTGCTTCTGAGCGCCGAGCGAGTTCTTTGTACTTTCCGGCCACCAGCCCGGCCACCGCCCGGTCGATCTGTTCGGCGATCCACTCGTAGTGCGTCAAAAAGCGTTCCTGCAACAAATTTTTCTGACCGAGTTCAGACCAAGCTCGAAAGCGCCCCTGTAATTCATCGCCCGCTTTGGCAAAGCGATCGATCCACGTACCATGTCGATTGGGAAGCTCTAAGCCACCTTCCAGTTGCAACCCTTTTCCAGCCTGATGCAGTTTGGCTAAGTTGCGGCCACACAGCCGCATATCGAGCGGAAAGAGGTCGGGCGTCCGCCCTTCCCAGTCATCGCTCAGCGTATAGATCAACTCACCTTGCCGGACGAGCGCATCCCCATACAACGTGCGAATGTGACGCGGTACGCGGCGGTACCCTTGCTTGGCCAGATGCTCCCACAACGCGTGACGGAGCTCAACTTTGGCCCCATCGCGCTCTATGCGCAGTCGTTTAACTCCGCGATCTTCTGTATCCACTAACAACGTGTGCTCATCGAGCGGTAAAACTCCCGTGTCACCCAGTCCGTAGCGGGGCAGCACCGCTTCGAGAATCACGTCCAATTGTTCGCTTTGCATACGTCTCCCCTCCCTTGACTCTTGATTCAAGCGTATGCGTACGAACCAAGGAGTAGACGAAAAAACAGGCGGACAAGAACGTCAGCCTGTTTCTGTGTCTTTAGCGTCTCGCGGCAGGAATGTAGAGAATTTGCCCGACATCCAAGACTTGGTCTTGCAAATTGTTTGCGCGCAGCAGGTCGCTGACCGACGTGTTGTATCGATCAGCCAAACCTTTTAGCGAATCTTCCACCTGCACGATCTTAAACTTCATCGTCACTTTCTTGTCTTCATGACTGGTCAGCACACCGCTCCAGAAGGAATCCTCCTCCCGCGATTTCGTATGCACGGGCACATACGATTCCTCAGGGCGCACGGAAGACTCATGGAGCGCATGTGCATAGCTTTCCGCTTTCTGATAGGCTTGGCTATACGAGTCGCCATGGGAGTGACTGTGCGAATGGCTAGGAGCGTGGCTCGATGAATGGCTATGAGAACGGCTAGGTGTGTGACTAGATGAATGGCTATGAGAATGACTAGGTGTGTGACTAGGTGTGTGACTAGGTGAATGACTTGGCGAGTGGCTACTGGATTCGCTATGGCTTCCTACCTGTGGCGTACGAGCAGATGACGAACTCTCCCCGACAGGCGCACGAGAATCGCCAAGCAGTGTGGACAACTTAATCGGAGAAACTTCTTGAAGTTTTTCGCCCTGCTTGGAATTGACCGACAGCTTGGGCCCAATCGTAATGAACTGCTTTGGCTCCTGCATCAGCGGCGGCGTCGCGGACACTTCATCTTCAAACTGATATTCCGCTTCAAACGGTCTGCTCTCCCCTTCTTCAAGAGGGGGAAGGGCTTCCTCACGCTCCACCGGCACTGAGTCGACCATTTCCACCACTTCGGTCGCTTCGAACGATTCTGCCTCTTCTACCACTTCTCTCGCTTCCAACACTTCTGTCTCGTCCAGCGCTTCCACGGGCAGCAGATCTTCTTCGCCTGTCATCTCCACAGCTTCGCCTTCATTGCGCACCTCTTCCAAAATAAAAGCGTTCTCATCCTCAACATCCGATTCTAGCGCTTCCCCAAGCTCTGCCTCCTGATGCGTCTGTTCAACCTGTAAAGGTCGGTGTTCACTGTGAAACGATGGATTCACTTCCTGTGGCCGGAAGAGTTGACGACCGTAAAAATCTGGTTCTGGCGGCGTGAACGGATTGCTGCCTGGCGTCTGATCGAAGCCGAAGCTGATCGGTGGCGGTGAATCGAACCGATAGGGTGCGCGCCGTATCTCTGCATCATGACTGAGCGTTTGGGCGGGTTGCGCTGGCGTCTGACCCGTTTCCACCGACAGTTCACCCGTTTCAGACTGACGCGACCAATCGCTGATCGGCTCCGGCATCGGAAAGACGAGGCTCGGGTCGGGCGTGAAAACGATGTCATGATCCTCCTCTTCTTGGCGATACAACTCCTCCTGCCCCAACGCTTCTTGTTGCTCTGCTGCTGTGCCGACCGGAGACTCAATCACCCACTCATCCTCTTCGCTGCCATACGGCTCCAGCGTGTCCGCTTCAGCATGACGCGCCGCCTGCTCCAAAGTCCACACCGGTGCAAATGGAGGTTCAAACTCTTCATCTCCTTCTGCTTTCGGCGCTTCATAATGGCGTGTTTCATCGCTGTCGAGCAATTGATCGAGTTTTTGCGCCGAAACGCCTTCCTCCTGTGTACCACAGCGGAACACATATCCTTCCCCGCCTGACAAACCATGAATGATCAGCTCTGCGCGCAAATGGAGCGTACCTTCGCCCAACACATGCGCATTCCACGTTCCGATTCGTGGATTGACATCCAAGATGCCGTGCTGACGTTGATAGTCCTGCTGTGCGGCCACAGGCACTTGTAGCACGAAAGGCAGGCGATGGTGCAGCGGCAGTACGTGCGCCTCCGGCACATCGTCGCCAGCTTCAAAGACGTCGCGATCATCTAAAACGTCAGGAATCGCTTCCGCAAGGGCAGCAGTATCTTCCTGCCGTAAAAATCCAGTAAACGACAAAGCTCCTTTTAAGACATACGCATCATCCTCTACATCAAACCCGGTAATTTCTGTCGCCAGGGTCGCATCTTCCACGTCTTCAGAACCACTCACAGCGTCCACGTTCAGCTGCTGATCTACATGAATGCGAATCGATGGAATCATTTCCGCATCGCTCACTACAAGTTCCCTCCTTCATTCGTTCGATCATAGTACGACACTCTCAATTTATGAGAATGCCTGTACGATTATGACTTATGAAAAAGGCACCCGAGTCGGGTGCCTTTAGAGAGTTGCTGATTTTGTGCGCGTATACAGTTGTTCGTAGGCGGTCAGCGTCTCCCTTGCACAGCGCTCCCACGTGAACTTCGCTGCTTGGGCCAGCCCTTTTTGGCTCAGCTCTGCGCTCAGGTGCGGCGTGGTCAGGACCTGCTTGATCTGCTCCGCCAACGCATACATGTCGTGCGGGTTGACCAAAAGCGCCGCCTCCCCCGTCACCTCGGGAATCGAAGAGGTATTCGACGTGATCGTCGGCACGCCGCAGGCCATCGCTTCCAGCGGCGGCAGACCGAAGCCTTCATAGAAAGAAGGATACACACAAAGGTCGGCCGCGTTGTACAGATACGGCAATTCTGGCACTGCGGCAAACCCAGTGAAGATCACGCGATCCTTCAGTCGAAGCGCCTCGACCAACATTACCGTGTCGTCAAAGTCGCGCGCTTCTTTGCCGACTAGCACCAGTGCATACTCTTTCGGGATCTGATCTTGAATCTCATAAAAGGCGTTGATCAGCCCTTTGACATTCTTGCGTGGAGAGAACCCTCCAAGATAAACCACGTACGGGCGGTCGATGCCAAAGCGCTCTTTGACAAACTGCTTCGCCACATCCTTTTCGATCGGACGATAGACGCTTTCCGGCGCTTCATATGTCACAGCGATCTTCTCGTCTGGCACTTGGAAGATGCGCTGGATATCACGCTTCGAATGTTCAGAAACGGTGATGACCAGATCGGACTGCTCCATGATGCGCGGCATCTCTTGTAGGAAAATCTTCAGATACCCCTTCCCGACCGTTTCCGGGTAGATGTACGGAATCAGATCGTGTACCGTCACTACATTTAGACACCCTTTTGTCATCGGCAGTCCAATACCGTTTTGCGGTACATGGTAGATGTCGATCTTTTCCTGCTCGACGCTCATCGGCACATGTACTTCTTCCCAAAATTTATCTTTGCTCCGCTCAATCGAATTGAACACCGCATCGGCTGTCGGGTCGAGATTTTTATACTCGTCGCCAGGCCAGAAAAATCGGTACTCGTTCTCTTTGTCATGCACGTACAGATTTTTGATCAGTTGGTACGTATAGGTGCCGATCCCCGTTCCTCGATACCAGATGGCACCGCGCGCGTCCAGACCAATTTTCATCCTGTCACCCCTTCATGCAGCGTACTACCTGATCTTTCCGTATTTCAGCACATAGCGGGCGCCCGTTTCAAATTCGTTCAGGAAGCGCTCGCGGCGCTCCCTTTGCTCCGACCACTTGCGCAACTTGCCCTCCAAGTGATCGGGAGGTCGATTTTTGGTGACATAATGGAAGTAACCTGCTTCATAGAAATCCTGTGGAAACCGCATCATCGCGTGCAGCAAACGCTCTTCTCCGTCATGCGGCCGGACTTCTTCAAAATACGATTTGATGATAAAATACGCCGTTCGACTGTCCCATTTGACACTTTTCATATTGCGCAGCAAAAGCGATGCCAAATCATGAGCCCGGATGTCGCACAATGCGTAGTCGAAATCGATCAGGGAGATGTTTTTATCGGCTGTGATCAGCACGTTATGATGCGCGTAGTCGTGGTGGCAAAAACCTTTCAGCCCCCACTCCAACTTGGTGATCTCCTCATAGCGCGACGACAAAAGCAGCTCCACAGACCGCGACGCTTCTTGGATACAATATGCGACCTGCTCGGCGAACATGCGGTCGAACACCGACCCGCCCTGTTCGGCCAACACCGTCCAATCGCGCATTTCTTCAATCCGTTCCAAAAAATGTCCCATCCAAGTGCCCCACTGCACTTTGCCTGCACAAAAGGGCGGTTCAAACCCTTGTGCTGCCAGATGAAAGCGAGCGAGTCCACGGGCGGCGAGGGCGAGATCAAGCACATGAGCGTACTTGCTCTCCCGCCCTTCCAACCATTCCATCACAAAATACTTCGCCCCGTCCCGCTCCACAAAAAGCTCACCTTCGCGCGACTTGAGCACTCCCGGTACCGGAAATCCTTTTTCTTTGACATGTTCCATCGCCGCCAGCGAAAAGCGCAGTTCCTCAGCAGACAGGTTGAATTTTTTCAACGCGTACTCGCCCTGTGGCGCCGTGAAGCGCACCACTTTGCGCACAGGTTGTGCCTTTTTGACTTCCACCTCGTACAAACTGAGCACATCGGGAGCGAACCCGCAGAGGTCGAGCACTTGCGAGGTTGTCAATTCGTCCATCACGGCTCCCCCTCTTGCGGCTTAGAGTCGGGTCGGAAAGTCGTCAAGATAACGCTGCCAGTTGTCCAGCCGAGCAACTTCCTGCCGCATTTTCTTGATCGAACCTTCTGGGGTATAACGATGGGAGAGGAAGCCTCGCTCCACCGCCCGCCAGTAGCGTTGTGGGAAGAACAGTACGGCCCGCAGCACCTGCAATTCATCTTCATACAGCGGATCGATTTCGTGGTAGGTGTTGAGAATCAGATTGCCCATCTCCACCGACCAGTCGGTCCGACGCAGCATCTTGCGCATAAAGCGGGCAAAATCATGGACTCTCAACTCATGGGAGCAATAGTCAAAATCGATCACCTGCATGTCGCCGTCCGGTGTGCGAATGAAATTGTGATACGTGAAATCGCCGTGCACAAAACCGCGCAAGTTCCGCTCCCGGCGCAGGACATCCAGATACGGTGACGCTTTGAGCAGAGCGACCCCCGTCTTTGCCATGTCACGCATCGGTTCGATCGTCGCTTTGAAAGTCGCTTCCAGCTCATTTTGCGGCTCTTGGTCCTTAAAGCGCAGATAGATGCTTTCGATGTCGTCCATTTGTCCTTCATACCGTTCGATCCATCCGGCCCAACGCGTTTTGATGTGCGCTTCGACGCTCGGAGTGAAGCCACGCGATGCGCGATGCAAATCGGCCTGCAGACGCACGATCTGGATCAATTGTTCCGTGTCATTGACGTTGCTCTCTTTGCCGTCGATCCAATTGTTGAGGAAGATCAGACCGTCTTTCAGTTCCAGAAATGGACGGCCATCTTGTGTCTTCACAAAGCGCGGCAATTTTTGGAATCCATTGTTCCAGAGATGCTCCTGCGCTTCATACATAAACTGCAATTTCTCCGGCTTGTGACTCACTTTTTTCAAAGCAAAAGTACCGCGGTCCGTTTCGACTTTCACAACGGCGCGCACCGCTTTGACATCGAGAATCTTCAACCCGTAAGCATCCTCCAGATCGATGCCGGGGGCGAACTCTTCCAGTCCATATGTCAACTCTTTTTCTTTTGCCAACGTTGTGTTCCCTCCTCAACCACTGACAGTTCACAGTCAGCCTATGTAGGCAGTGGCAGAATGGTGAAGGAAACGGCTAGGCAACCCGTTTCGTCCCTACGCTTTTGGACGATACTAAGCCGAAGCGCTGTGGACGGGGAGGGGGACAACTATGAGTATCTATTACTATTCGTTTCGAATTGGCGAGCTGTATGAGGCGATCGGATCGAATGACCGATTGCTGCTGAAAAAGGCGCAGCTTTTACTGCACCGCAACACCGACCTCTACACGGTCGTGCAAGCGATCTTACGGGACGGCCTGCTCTATCATGAAGCGTTTGGCGACGAGCAGTATAACGATGCCCTCACCAAGGTCGTACAGGTGTTGCCGTCCTATCAAAATCTATTTGATGACAAAGACTATCAGATCGACTACCATGACGTGTGGCGCAAACTGCCGAAAAAAAGTTTGCTGCGCGAATACTGGAACTACTTCACGCACGGACGCTATCTGTTCGATCACCCGATCCAACCGAAAACAGGGCTTCGCTACGGCTATCTTTTGCAAGATGAACTGCCTCAATTTTTACACTTGATCGAGCAGGATGGCCTGCCGCTGCCGTGGTATTTTTTTCAACAAACCGTCCCCACGATCCAACAAACGCTGGAGGCAGGCGACGATTTGTTCGTGTCGATCACGATCCGCGGTCGGCGCTACCGCTTGCTGCGGCCCAAACACTAGTCCTTTTGAGGACCAAACACTAGTCCTTTTGAGGACCAAACACTAGTCCTTTTGAGGAATCGAACAGGCATCGGTGCATTCGGGTAGGTCATTACCAAACCACTTCGAGAGGCGAAAACGGTTGCGAGCGACCAGCGAATACATTTGCTCGCTCAACCAGCCCAATGGCGGCACATGATAGAGCCAGACGACCAAACGCAGCCCTCGGTGGAGTTTTAAGATCCGCACCATCGCCGCCGCCCCGCCATAAAGGCGACCGTCGGCCAGTACGTGCATCTGCGCCTTGCAGCGCAGTTCGTTCAGTTCAGGGTGAATCTGTTCCGGCGATAAGATACGAAAATCGACGGGACGCACCCGATCACCAAACCTTCCTTGAATCTTCTTTATCGAAGCGCGGCAAATCGCGCAATGTCCATCATAAATGACGTGAAGTGGCTGAAGTTCTTTCATGCCTCTCCCCTCCTTCTACCTCTATCATACGCCAAAAAGGCCGAAACCGCATTCGGCTTCGACCTTTCCGTCCCCCGTATCGATACGTCTCCCACCCGCTCGACCGCTAGCAGCAGCTCGGATCGATGACTTCCATCTTCAGACACTCGATTTTACCGTGCTTCAACTCGATGTCTCCAATTTTCAGACAATCGTTTTTCATTTTCTCGATGCACAGATGTTCAAAACACACTTCATCGAGGTACAACGTATCGCAGTTCCCTGCGAGCATCTCGCGAAGTTTGCAGCGTGCCTCTTCATCTAGTACCAATGCAATTTTCAGCTTCTTGATCTTCGTTTTACAAGACATGTTTATTCCTGCTCCTCTCATCATCGCGCTTGCTCTGAGCGTCTAATTTCGTTGCCCACCACAATGTACGCCGGTTAAGCGTAGGCGGTCACCCGCTCCCAAGCCCAAATTTTGCGGAAAGGCTCGCCTCTGGTAAAATAGAACATGTTTTATCGATCAAGAAAGACGGTGTCATTCCTATGCATTTCGAAAAGAACGGACCATGGTTGGAGATGCGCGTCACCAAAAAACAGGAGGGATGGACGGTCGGCTCACTGTTGCAGGGAACGGCCGGACTTCCGCAAAACGTGATCTTGGAACTGCAGCGCACCAAGGCGATATTGCTTGGTAAGGAGTTTGCGACGCAGGAGACGATCGTCCATGCGGGAGATCGCGTGCGCTGTGTCATGTTTCCCGAAGAAGCGTTTGAGTTCGAGCCCTCGCTGGACATGCTCGACGTGCTGTATGAGGATGACCACCTGCTCATCTTGAACAAGGCGGCCGGGATGAAAGTACACCCCAATGCGGCGAATGAAAGCGATACGTTGCTCAATGCCCTCGCCTTTCATTACCAAATGCAGGGTTTAGCCACGCGGTGCCGAGTGTTGCATCGGTTAGATCAGGAGACGTCCGGGGCGATCTTGTTCCCCAAGCATGCAATCGCTCACAAGCTGCTCGATGCCATGCTTAACGAGCGTAGCATTTCGCGCGAATACCATGCGCTGACCCATGGAGTAGTTACAACCAACAAAGGGCTGATCGATCAGCCGATCGGACGCGACCGCAATCACCCGACACGTCGTCGAGTATCGAAGACGGGCAAGCCCGCCCAAACCGAATATGCGGTGCTCCGGCGTTTCCCTGACACTACCTTGCTCAAGGCGAGCTTGCACACTGGGCGAACCCATCAGATCCGCGTCCATTTTTCATGGCTTGGCCATCCGCTGCTCGGGGACACCTTGTATGGTGGAACGAACGAGCGAATATGCAGGCAAGCGCTGCATGCCCGCTTTTTGCGATTCCTCCATCCGATCACAGGCGAGCCGTTGGAGATCGAAGCTCCGTATCCTGACGATTTCGCACAATTGTTGAAGAGTCTGGAGTCACAGCTGTGATAAGATGATGGATGAGGTGACAGTTACGGTATGAAGAAAAAACTATTGATTCTGCTCTTCCTTTCCTTGATTCCGGTGTTTTTCGTCCCGTTTGGTTATCGGAACACCGGGACGCTCGAAAATTTACCAGCTTCGTATACGACCGTGAAAGTGGCGCTCGTCAATCCGGGAACGATCCTGCTGCTCGGTGCCATCGTCACGCTCGTCATGCAGACCCGCCGCTCGATGTGGTGGGCCATGATCGTGACGTTCCTCTATTCGTACCTCGGGCTCGGCTTGATCTGGGGTGGATTTGCTGGACCGTTCGAAGCTGGCTTGCTCAACTATGCCGCCGTTTTTGCAGTCTACGGTTTTGTTGGCGCACTGTTCGTGTTCATCTTCCTGACCATTTTCAAAAAGTTGCTGGAAGTGAACAGAAATCCGGAAAAATTCAAAAAAGACTGGAAAAAGCCATAGTAAGCACTTGATGAAGCGACTCTATTTAAGGAGTCGTTTCTCTTTTTTTCAAGCCTAGCTTGCAGTTGACAGAATTTCTAATATGAATTATACTTTATTACATAAATACACTAATTACCATAGGAAAGGAGGTAATTCGTAATGGAACAGAACTTTGATCTCGATGTGCAAGTGTTGCAAGCAAACCTCAAAGTAATCGGACCCATGACAGCAGTTGGTTCTTGCGCATTCGTGTGCTACCCGGATGCTGTTGTAAAATAAGTAACAACAAAGCGACTCTATTTTAGAAGTCGTTTTTTTATCAAGACTGGTTTACAGCCGAGTCACTGGAAAGGAGGTAATTTGTAATGGAACAGAACTTTGATCTTGATGTGCAAGTGGTGCAAGCAAACGTTAAAGTAATCGGACCCCGTACAGCAGTTGGTTCTTGCGCATTCGTGTGCTACGCGGATGCTGAAAATAAGTAACAATAAAAGCGACTCTATTTTCGGAGTCGCTTTTTGATCAAGACTAGTTTGCAGCTGGTTCACTGGAAAGGAGGGTATTCATAATGGAAAAGATCTTTGATCTTGATGTACAGGTGTTGGAAGTAACCACCGAAGCAATCGCAGGACACATGACAGCAGTTGGTTCTTGCGCATTCGTGTGCTACCCGGAAGATCTCTTGAAATAAGTAACAAAAAAGCGACTCTATTTTAGGAGTCGCTTTTTTTCAAAACTAGCTTACAGCTAATTCACTGGAAAGGAGGGTATTCATAATGGAAAAGATCTTTGATCTTGATGTACAGGTGTTGGAAGTAACCACCGAAGCAATCGCAGCACGTACAGCAGTTGGTTCTTGCGCATTCGTGTGCTACCCGGAAGATCTCTTGAAATAAGTAACAAAAAAGCGACTCTATTTTAGGAGTCGCTTTTTTTCAAAACTAGCTTACAGCTAATTCACTGGAAAGGAGGGTATTCATAATGGAAAAGATCTTTGATCTTGATGTACAGGTGTTGGAAGTAACCACCGAAGCAATCGCAGCACGTACAGCAGTTGGTTCTTGCGCATTCGTGTGCGACATGGATGATTTGATCACTAGGTAACAAAAAGAAGAGACTCCATTTCAGGAGTCGCTTTTTTCAAGACTCGTTTACAGCTGATTCACTGGAAAGGAGGGTAATCATAATGGAAAAGATCTTTGATCTTGATGTACAAGTGTTGGAAGTAACCACCGAAGCAATCGCAGCCCGTACAGCAGTTGGTTCTTGCGCATTCGTCTGCGACATTGGATGAATACTAAGTAACAAAAAGAAGCGGCTCTATTTTACGAGTCGCTTCTTTTTTATCAAACCTAGCTTATATTTGACAAAAACACTAATGTGAATTATACTTTATTATATAAATATACTAATTACCACAGGAAAGGAGGGAATTCATCATGGAAGAGATCTTCGATCTTGACGTCCAAGTATTGCAAACTTCTGCTCTTGCACCGATCGTTACTACATCTTCATCAAGAGCTGATTCCTGCGGTTTCGCGTGTACCCTGGTTTAAGAAACAAGAAAGCGGCTCCTTTAGGAGTCGCTTTTTCCTTTTCGAAAGATGACATGCTCCAGCAGCAAACAGACGATCAGCCCAACCAACAGGCCGTTGGCGACGATGTTGCGCAACCACGGTGCCAGCGAGCCTAAACTGTCCGGCGGAAGAAACATCATACCGACACCGACCATGATCGAAATTCCGATCACGAGCAGGTTGCGGTTGTTTCCTTCCACCCCCATCAGGTCGCGCACACCAAAGCCGATCATCTGACAAAATGGGACAGATCTTTGATCTTGATGTACAAGTGTTGCATGTGACCACCTAAGCAATCACAGCCCGTACAGCAGTTGGTTCTTGCGCATTCATCTGCCACCTGGATGAATACTAAGTAACAAAAAGAAGCGGCTCTATTTTACTAGTCGATTCTTTTTTATAAAACAAATATTTCATTTGACAAAAATTCTACTATGAATTATACTTTATTATATAAAATTACTAATTACCTAGGAAAGGAGGGTATTCTTAATGGAAGAGATCTTCGATCTTGATGTGCAAGTATTGCAAACTGATGCTCCTTCACTGATCCGTACTTCAACAAACGGTGATTCTTGCGGATTCGTGTGTACCCTGATTTAAGTAACAAAAAAGCGGCTCCCCTAGGAGTCGCTTTTTCCTTTTCGAAAGATGGCATGCTCCAGTAGCAAGCAGACGATCAGCCCAACCAACAGGCCGTTGGCGACGATGTTGCGCAGCCACGGTGCCAGCGAGCTTAAACTGTCCGGCGGCAGAAACATCACACCGACACCGACCATGATCGAAATTCCGATCACGAGCAGGTTGCGGTTGTTTCCTTCCACCCCCATCAGGTCGCGCACACCAAAACCGATCATCTGACAAAACGGTGTAAACAGCGCAGCATAGGCCACTTCGTATGGCAACGTTGCGAAAAATTGCCCCACGATCGGAAACAGTCCACTCGCCGCGACCAACACAGCACCGAGCACAAAGGGCATGCGTGCCCGCAGTCCTGTGGTCATCATAAATCCGGCCGACACCGAGAGCGGCACCAGTCCAACAATCGAAAACGGGCCCGACATCAACGAACTGACCCCATTGCCAAACACACCTCTGCGATAGGTTGCCGCATCCGGTTCAATGCCCAGCGTGTTGCCGATCACAACGATGGACGCAATCACATTGGAAATCAAGACCACCCCGGTCAGCACCGAAGTCAGCACCACGCCAAAATCCCACACTGGCTCCCCCCATGCGAAGAACTCCGGAAATGCAAACCACGACGCTCCAGCATCGGCCAACGCTTCTTTCTCACCAAAGCCGATCAGCGTAAACAAAATCCAGCCTAGCATGATCCCGAGTAACGGCCCCATGCTGCGCAGAATCCCTTTGGCTTTTAGTGAGATCGTCAGTACAGTGACGATGACCAGCAAGGAGAGCAATGCCAAACGCCAATCGATCTGACCAAACCGAGACACGCCGAGCATCCCTTTAAAGAAAGGGCCGCTTAGCGAGAGACAGAGCAGCACGAGATAGACACCTGTGACAATCGGTGTAAACAGCTCCCGCACCCTGCCTATGATCGGAAGCAGGCTCAAGATGATGAGCACCACCCCAGAGACCATCAAACCCATCTCCAATTGTTGCAGGACCAGACCCTTTTCACCTGGCACTGCCATTGCGCCCATGATCAAAAAGAGCGCCCACCACATACCAGCCGACCCTTCGATCAGTGGCAAGCGATGGCCGACAAAGATTTGAATCAATGTCGCGATCCCCGTCGCCAACAGCATCCTTTGAACGAATGACGAGATATCTGCCGCTGGCAGATCAAAGGCGGCACCTACGACGATCGGCACGGCGATCGTATTCGCTAAGAAAAATACCATCCACTGCAAACTTTGCAGCCACATCAGAGCCCCGCGAGGCTGTTGCATAGCTGTTGATTCTCTGGTGCTCAATTGGTTCCCTCCTCGTTAGGAAAAAAGCACGCCACCTGTTCAGCAAAGTGAACAGGCGGCGCGATCGTTCTTTACAATTGCTTCATCGACTCGCGAGACGCTTCCAGCGTGCGGTCGATATCTTCATCCGAATGAACCAGCGACAGGAAACCTGCCTCCAGTTGCGAAGGCGCAAGATAGACGCCGCGCTTGAGCATTTCATGGAAATATTTGGCATAGCGATCCAAGTTGCATTGTTTCGCCGTGTCGTAATCGACAACCTGTTGCTCAGAGAAGAACGTGCCCATCATTCCGCCAACATAGCTGCCGGTCACAGGAATGCCGAGCTCTTGCCCCGTCGCGAGGAAGCCTTCGACGAGACGCTTACCCATCGACTCCAGACGCTGATAGGCGCCCGGTTCGCCAAGCTTTTTCAGCGTCACCAAGCCTGCGATCATCGCCAGCGGGTTGCCGGACAATGTGCCCGCTTGATAGATCGGACCTGCCGGAGCTATCATCTCCATAATTTCACGCTTCCCGCCGTACGCGCCGACCGGAAGGCCGCCACCGATCACTTTGCCGAGCGTGGTCAGGTCAGGCTCGATGTTGTACAACGCCTGCACACCGCCATACGCAGCACGAAAACCGGTCATCACTTCGTCAAAGATCAGCAAAGCACCATATTGCGTGGTGATCGCACGTACCGCTTCCAGATAACCTGCTTGCGGCAACACACAGCCCATATTGCCTGCGATCGGTTCCAAGATCACAGCTGCGATGTCATCCCCGTATTTTTCGAATGCCAGCTTCAAGCTGTCCACATCGTTAAACGGGACGGTCAGCGTGTTGGACGCGACCGACTCCGGGACGCCAGGCGAGTCGGGCAGTGCGAGCGTCGCCACGCCGGAGCCCGCTTTGATCAACAGAGAGTCAGCATGGCCGTGGTAACAGCCCTCAAACTTGACGATCTTGTTGCGCTTGGTGTAACCGCGTGCCAGACGCAGCGCCGACATGGTCGCTTCCGTGCCGGAGTTTACCATGCGCACCACTTCGATCGAGGGCACGATTTCGGTGACCAGTTGCGCCATCTCCGTCTCCAACTCGGTCGGTGCGCCAAACGACGTGCCTTTTGTCGCCATCTCCTGCACCGCCTTGATGACGTCCGGGTGAGCGTGACCCAGGATCAACGGCCCCCAGGACAGGCAGTAATCGATGTATTCATTTCCGTCGATGTCCACCATTTTCGAGCCAGCACCGCGCTCGATGAACACCGGATCACCTTTAACACCGCGAAAGGCGCGAACTGGGGAGTTCACACCGCCCGGGATGATCTTTTTTGCTTCTGCAAATGCTGCTTGGGAACGTTCATAGCCTTTATGCATCGGGACACCTCCGGGGATCAATAGCCTTCTTTCAGATAACCTGCAATGTCTTTGGAAAAATAGGTCAGAATCAGGTCTGCCCCGGCGCGCTTAAAGCCGGTCATCGTCTCCATCACCAGCGCGCGCTCGTCGATCCAGCCGTTTTGTGCAGCCGCTTTGACCATCGCATATTCGGCCGACACGTTGTAGGCCACAATTGGCAGGTCCCAGCGGTCACGCAGTTGACGGATCACATCCATGTACGAAAGCGCCGGCTTGACCATCAGCATGTCTGCACCTTCCCGCACATCAGATTCAGCCTCGCGCATCGCTTCCCGCGAATTGGCCGGGTCCATCTGATAGGTTTTACGGTCGCCAAAGGCCGGAGTGGAGTGCGCTGCTTCGCGAAACGGTCCATAGTAGGCGGACGCATATTTCACCGCATAGGAGATGACCGGAACGTTGAGATACCCGTTTTGATCTAAAGTGTGGCGAATCGCAGCAATGCGCCCATCCATCATGTCGGACGGTGCGACGATGTCTGCACCAGCCTGAGCGTGGGACAGCGCCGTTTTGGCGATCAATTCGAGCGACGGATCGTTGAGGATCTCACCGTTCTCCACGATGCCGCAATGCCCAGCAGGGTTGTACTGGCAGAGGCAGACGTCGGTGGTGATCACAAGGTTCGGGTTCTCTTCTTTGGCCACCCGAATCGCCTTTTGCACGATGCCCTCTTCTGCATAGGCTTGAGAGGAGCATTCATCTTTGTGATCGGGCACGCCAAACAGGATGATCGACGGAATGCCAAGTTCAGACACTTTGTTCACTTCGCGCCGGAAATTGTCGAGCGAGAAATGGAACACGCCCGGCATCGACGGAATTTCGTGTTTGACGTTGTTGCCTTCGACCACGAAGAGCGGATGGATCAGGTCGTTGACCGAAACGTGGTTCTCGCGCACCATCGCCCGAATCCCAGCCGAACTGCGCAAGCGGCGGTGACGTTGAAATTCTAAGTGGTTCATCTGTAAGTCCCCCTACCGACTGGTTGCAAAAAAGCGGCCAAGCGCCTCGACCAGCCCTGGAATCGTATATGTATCGGCCATCACATCGATCGTCAACCCGTGTCCTTCTGCCGTCTGTTTCGTTATCGGTCCAATCGCTGCCAGCACGACGCCAGCGAGCAGTGGCCGAACGTCCTGCCCTTTCAGCGCGGCAAGAAAGTTGTTCACCGTTGAGGACGATGTGAAAGTGACCGCGTGAATCTCCTGATCCTGCAACAACCGAAGCAAAGTCTCGACTTCATCGGTGACGGCAAGCGTCTGATACGCATCGACCTCCGTCACTTCACACCCTTTGGCACGCAGGGCATCGGGCATCATTTTGCGAGCGATGTTGGCCCGTGGAAACAACAGTTTGTCACCAGGCCCCACCTGCTCTTCAAGTGCGCGCAACAGCCCTTCAGCAACAAATTCCTCAGCTGTGACTGCGACTGTCACACCTTGCTTTTCAAGCGCGGCACCCGTTTTGCTACCGACAGCAGCAAAACGGGTGTGTGCATCGGGTCGCAATTCCTGCTTCAATTGTTTCATGCGCGCAAAAAACTTTTCAACACCCGTCACGCTGGTCAGAATGATCCAGTCGTACTCGCCAAGCTTGGTCAGCGCCTTATCGAGCGGCCCCAGGTCCTCCGGCCAGTCGGTGTGGATCACCGGGAACTCGAAGGCGGTGCCTCCCAGTTGCTCGATCATCCGGCTCAACTCGCTCGCCTGACTGCGGGAGCGCGTGACGACGATGCGCTTGCCGTCCAAAGGCTGTGCGATCAATCCACTCACTGCGAGATTTCCTCGCGCACTTTCGCCAAAATCTCGCCAGCCCCTTTTTCGATCAAGCGCTCTGCAACCGCATGACCAAGCGCCATCGGATCGGTGCCAGTCGCCGTTTCTTTGAGCAGGGTCAAGCCGTCGGCTGAGCCAACGATTCCGGTCAGTTTCAACTCGCCGCCTTCTAGCTCTGCAAAAGCGCCGATCGGAATCTGGCAGCCGCCGTTGAGACGTCCGAGCACAGTGCGCTCAGCCGTGACGGTGCGGCGGGTGTTCACATCGTCCAGCACGGACAGAATCTCGCGAATCTCCTCATCTTCCGAACGGCACTGAATCGCCAGCGCCCCTTGTCCTACTGCCGGGATGCACAGTTCGGTCGATAAACGCTCCGAAATTTTCTCCGCCCAGCCCATTCGTTCGAGCCCGGCCGCCGCCAGCACGATCGCATCGAGCTGAAGCTCTTCCAATTTCGCAATGCGGGTGTTGATGTTCCCGCGCACCGAGACGATTTCGATGTCCGGACGGGCATTGAGCAGTTGGGCTGCACGGCGCAAAGACGAAGTCCCCACGCGCGCCCCGATCGGCAGGTCGGCAAATGTGCTGCCGTTTCTGGTGATCACCACATCGCGCGGGTCTTCGCGCTCGGTGATCGCAGCGAGCATCAACCCTTCCGGCATCTCGGTCGGCATGTCTTTGAGCGAATGCACGGCAAAGTCGATCTTCTTTTCATACATCGCCTGCTCGATCTCTTTAATGAACAGCCCTTTGCCGCCCACTTTGGACAGTGTGACATCGAGAATGCGGTCCCCTTTGGTCACGATCTTTTCCATGCCGATCTCAAGACCTGTGTGATGCTCCTGCAACTTGGCCATCACCATTTCGGTCTGGGTCAGCGCCAGCGGACTTTTTCGAGTCCCGACTACAATACGCTTCATCCTCCGCGTCCCCCCATTATGCGTTTCAGCAACTGCTCAGCTTCCAGCTGTCTGCCTTCGCGCAGCAGTTGCAACAGTTCTGAATTGGTCAATCTTCGCAACAGTTCGGTCCGCTGCGCTTCCTCCGGCACTTCTGCCGCGATGCGCCTGCGGGCCTCCGACACCCACTCCACAAACAGCTCAATCCCCGGCCCCCAATACGCTTCCAGATCCTCGCGCAGCTTCTTGGCGACGACCGGTGCAGCTCCCGAAGTCGAAATTCCTACCGTTAGCGACCCGCGCCTGAGCAATGCCGGAACGGTAAAATTGCCGAGTTTCGGGTCGTTGACCACATTGACCAGCCGACCATGCGTCTCCCCTTCTGCGAACACCTGGGCGTTCACCTCTCGCGAAGCGGTTGCAGCGATGATCAGGAAGAACGGAGCAGTATCACCCGCTTGAAACGGACGAGCCTCCCATCTTATTGTACCATTCTCCGCCATTTTCACTAAAGAAGAGGTCGCACGCGGCGCGATCATCGTCACCTCGGCCTCAGAATCGAGCAGCCCGGTGATCTTGCGCTCCGCCACCGGGCCACCTCCGACCACGAGACACCTGCGTCCCGTAAGCTGTATAAAGGCTCCATACATCCGACTCATGCATCTGTCCCCCTACCAGCTGTGAAAGTCGGAAAAATAGGTGCCGACGAATAGGTAGTTGATGATGACAAGTCCGAAGGAGCAGACGTTCCACCATGCCAATTTGCGTCCCGACCAACCGCTCGCGTTGCGCAGGTAGAGCCATGCGACGTATAGCCCCAGCAGAATGACCGAGACGATCGGCTTGGCGTCAAGGATCAAGATCGTGCCAAATTTAACATAGTACCAGTTGACCCCGAGGATCATCCCCACCAAAAGCAATGGGAACCCGACGACGATCAAACGGTACGTAAACGCATCCAATTGGTCGAGTGCAGGCATCCGGCGAAACAGGTTGTTCCAGCGTTTTTCTTTGAGCATTTTCGACTGAATCAAATACATCGTCGAGAAGATGAACGAGATGGAAAAAGCCGCGTAGCTCAAGAAGGAGAGCGTGATATGCAAGACGAGCAGATCCCCTTGCAAGTTTTCCCCGACTCGCGCCGCACCGTCTCTGGTGAAGAGATCGAAAACGACCATCGCAAAACCGATGACATTTGTAAAAAATGCGAATAGATCAATTTTATAAAAATAGTTGATGACAAGCGAAAACGAGATCAACAGCCATGAAAAGAACAAGGTCGTCTCAAAAGATGTCACCAAAGGCACATAGCCTACCTCCGTCATTCTGGTCAAGAAAAACGAAGTTTGCAACCCCCACACAGCCGCCAACAGACCAAACGCGATGCGGTTGAGCGTCCGACGATGTGCGAGAAAATCAAAAAAATACAACACGACGACAGCCGCGTAAATAAAGACCATCAGATCATACATCAACAGACTTTTTGGCATGATGAACACCTCCTTCTTGCCAGCCTGATTCTATGACACCGACCTTCCTGAATTCTTGCTACTAAACGGACAACCAGTCTGCCTCATCGCGAGCCTAAGCGGGAGAGAAGCGAGCGTTTGGCCCCTGACGATGCAGCTTCCTCTTGGCGGGACTGTTCGATCTGCCGGGTTGCCGCCGCGATGACGGTCGTCATCTGCCGCACTTCGCCCTGATTTGTTTTTCGTTGCTCGTTTTGCTCGTCCTCCAGACCGAAGATGCGTGTGAACGCTTCCAGATACAGGTCGGCATCGCGCTCGCCAGCCATTTCTTTGACTTGCTTCATCGGCTCATGGAGGAGCTGGTTGACCATCGCATTGGTCAGTTTGTTGACCGTGTGCACTTCTTTTTCGGAGAGGTTCGGCATTTTGTTGAGCAGATTGTGCATCAGGTTCGCTTGTGCCGCTTGCGCTTTCTCACGCAGCTTATGAATCAACGGAATCGCTTCCTGTTGGTTCATCCACATTTTAAACGTCCCCAGCTCCTCACCGATGATCTCGCCAACCTTTTCTGCTTCCTTTTGGCGCTCTCGCATATTGATTTTGATGACCCCTTCCAGGTCGTCAATATCATAAAGAAACACGTTGTCGATCTTGCTCATCTCCGGGTCCAAATCGCGCGGAACGGCAATATCGATTAAGAACAGCGGTCGGTGACGGCGGTGTTTCATCGTCGCCTGCACATGCTCTTTGGTCACCACATAGCCTTCTGCCCCGGTGGAGGAAACGACGATATCCGCTTCTTTCAACGCTAGATCGAGCGAATTAAGATCGAGCGCCTTTCCTTGGAACTTATCGGCCAGTTCTTTCGCACGGTCATAGGTCCGGTTTACCACCAACACTTTGGTTGCACCGTTTGCGTTCAAATGTTTAGCCGTCAATTCGCTCATCTTACCAGCACCGATGACCAGCACCGTCTTATGATCGAGCGATTCAAAAATTTTCTTAGCAAGCTCAACCGCCGCATACGAAACCGAAACGGCATTCTCCCCGATCTTCGTCTCCGAGTGCGCACGTTTCGCCACCGTGACGGCCCGGCGGAACAAATAGTTAAAAATCGTCCCGGTCGCCTGCTCTTTCTGCGCAAACAGGAAGGCCTGCCGAACTTGTCCCAAAATTTGTGTCTCGCCGAGCACCATCGAATCAAGACCGGAGACGACGCGAAACAGATGGCGCACCGCATCGATTTCTCCATACTGGTACAAGTGCGGCAAAAAAGCTTGGCGCGACACACCTGACATTTCGCTCAAAAAAGAATAAATCTCATCTTGTCCGTTGATCCGTTCTTCCGCCACAGCATACACCTCAGTGCGGTTGCAGGTCGAGACCAACACGACTTCTGAAATTCGGCCGCTTCGCTTCAGACGTGAGATCGCTTCCTCCAGACCTACGGCCGGGAGGGCGAACCGCTCGCGAATCTCGACAGGAGCCGACCGGAAATTCAGCCCCACGACCATGATGTACATTCTCTCTCACTCCCTTATCTATCTCAAAAGCCGCATGCCTTCGTACAATTAGCTCCGTCCACTGCAAACATTTTCATTATATCATAGCGTCCGTACAACTCACGGACGAAATATGACATCTTTTTGACCGCTTCGACATCATAGCCGCCTCATGCACCAAGACAGACGCCCATACATACACTGGCTATCAACTTCATGATCAAGGAGGTCATAGACAGCGATGAAAAAATGGAGTCAGTTTGCTACGCTTGGCATTTTGACGGCCGCGCTCACTTTGACAGCTTGTAGCCCGAACAAAGACAGCTCGAACGAAGCATTACAAACCGTTCGCGTGTCAGAAGTCATTCGCTCGATCTTCTACGCGCCGCAATATGTGGCGATCGAAAAAGGCTACTTCAAAGAAGAAGGGCTCGACATCCAACTGGATACCGCCTGGGGCGGTGACAAAGCGATGACTCGCCTTTTGGCCGACCAAGCGGACATCGCACTGATTGGCGCCGAGACGACCGTCTACGTGCAACAGCAAGGTGCGACCGACCCTGTCGTCAACTTCGCACAGGTCACTCAGCGCGACGGTTCCTTTGTGATCGCCAGAACCAAAATTGACAAGTGGGACTGGTCGATGCTCAAAGGCAAAAGTTTGATCGGTTCGCGCAAAGGCTCGATGCCGGAGATGGTGTCCGAATACGTCCAGAAGAAAAATGGCCTGCAGCCGTTCACCGACGTCAACATCATCCAAAACATCAGCTTCGACAATCAGGCGACCGCCTTCTCGTCTGGAACCGGGGATTTCTTGCAAGCGTTCGAACCAAGCGGGGCGATTTTGGAAAAAGCGGGGCAAGGCCATGTTGTCGCCGCCTTTGGTGAAGATTCTGGCAAACTACCCTATACGGTATACATGACCAAATCCAGCACGATCAAGTCCGCTCCGGCGACCATCCAAAAGTTCACCAACGCCGTTCAAAAAGCACAAAACTTCGTCCACGCTTCCCAGCCTGAGCTGGTCGCCGCGGTCATCGCCCCTTATTTTGAGGGTGTCGCTCCCGAAATTCTGACCGCTGTCGTCAAACGCTACCAAGCGACGGACGGCTGGGCCAAAGACCCGCTGATCGACCAAGAGGAATTTGACAACATGAAAGCGATCATGAAAGACGCGGGCGAATTGAAAGCGGACGTCAAGTACGAAGAGCTGGTCAACACCACTTTCGCAAAAAAAGCGAAGGCAAAATAGGAGCCCGCTCACACAGTAAGAAGTTGTAAAAAAGAGCCTCTTCTATAGAAAGAAGAGGCTATCAAGAAAAGGAGAGGAGAAATATGGGTTTCCCTACTATCTTCTCTGTTTTTCCAAATTTTATACATCCACGGAGGTGAGCAGCAATTGACAGCGATCTCATTTGCGGGGGTGGGTCAGAAATATATCACCGTTGCTGGTGAAACGCTTGCGCTTCGAGGGATCGAGTTTCTAGTCGAGGAAGGCGAACTGATCGGATTGGTCGGTCCGAGCGGCTGCGGCAAGAGCACGATCCTCTCGCTGATCGCAGGACTGCTCTTGCCCACGCAAGGAGAGGTGCGCGTCTTCGCAGAGCTGGTGCATAGTCCCTCCCCCGACGTTGGCTACATGTTACAACAGGACTACTTGCTACCCTGGCGCACGATCCACGACAACATCCTGCTCGGCTTGGAGATTCAAGGCAAAAAGACCAAAGCAAACATGGAGCAGGCGCTCCGTTTGCTCCACGAGATGGGTCTCGCTCATGCGGCCGATCAGCACCCGCACCAACTCTCCGGCGGTATGCGACAGCGCGTGGCGCTCGTGCGGACGCTGACGGCGAACCCACAAGTGATCTTGCTCGACGAGCCGTTTTCGGCGCTCGACTATCAGATCAAATTGCAGCTCGAAGAACTGATCCAAAGCACGCTCAAGGAAAAACGGCTGACTGGAGTCCTCGTCACACACGACTTGGGCGAAGCGATCGCCATGTGCGACCGCGTGTTCGTGATGAGCAAAAATCCGGGCACGATCAAAAGCGTGTATCCGATCCCCGAAGAGATTCGCGATCTTTCCCCGTTTGCAGCGCGGGAACACCCCGAATTCCATGCACTGTTTCGACAAGTCTGGAGGGATTTGCAAGATGCGGACTAACCTCTTGACCCGTGGCGCGAAGACTCCTGACCATGCGGCCTTTCTACGCAAAAAACGGCTGACCTCGATTGTGATCGTCAGCGTCCAACTCTTGATCGCGATCGCCTTACTCCTGTTTTGGGAACTTGGCGCTCGCCAAGGAATGGTCAATGCCTTTCTATTCTCCCAACCATCTAAAGTCTGGACACAGCTCTTGTCCATGCTCAGCGATGGGACGCTTCTCCATCACACGTGGATCACCGTTTGGGAGACGGTCGTCGGCTTCCTGCTCGGCACTGCGGCAGGCACATTGCTCGCCGTCGTCATCTGGGCCTCGCCGCTGCTGGCACGGATTTTCGACCCCTATCTCGTCATCTTTAACTCGATGCCGAAAGTAGCGCTCGGCCCCATTTTTATCGTGGCCTTTGGGCAAGGATTCCTCTCCATCGTGATGATGGCGCTGGCAATCTCCGTGGTAATCACAACGATTGTCGTCTACACCGCGTTTCGAGATGTCGATTCGAACATGATCAAGTTGGTGCGGTCGTTTGGCGGAACGCGCTGGCAGGTGTTTCAAAAGGTCGTCTTTCCAGCGGCACTGCCAACGATTTTGTCCACACTCAAAGTGAATGTCGGACTGTCTTGGGTCGGCGTGATCGTCGGCGAATTTCTCGTCGCTAAGGCTGGGCTTGGCTACCTGATCATCTACGGGTTCCAAGTGTTCAACCTCACCCTCGTCATGCTAGCCTTGTTCGTGATCGTGATCGTCTCGACGATCATGTACCACGCTGTATCCTATTTCGAAAAACGCTCGTTGAAATGGCGCAACTAAAAGCAGGAGGTGCGGCACATGCACCTCCTGCTTTTCACTATTGACGGGGCAAGCCTCCTATGGAAGAATGAGTCTGTATATTTTGAGTATCGAAATTTCTCAAGTCTGGACAACCTGGAGGGTACAACATCGATGAGAAAAAACGTAGCGGCCGACCTCGTGCTGCTCGGGGTAACATTTTCCTGGGGAGCCACCTTTGTCTTGGTCAAAGAAGCGGTGGACAAAATGCCGCCGTTCACCTTCCTAGGCGTGCGTTTTTTGTTTGCCGCCTTGATCTTAGGGCTGATCATGGTGCTGTTTTTCCGTGACACCGTCAAGGGGATGACCAAACAACTGTGGGTGGTGGGCTCTTGGATTGGCTTGCTGCTCTTCGGCGGGTATGCGCTGCAAACGTTTGGTCTGCTCTACACCACGGCGTCCAACGCCGGATTTATCACCGGGCTGTCGGTGGTGATGGTGCCTATTTTTGCCTATTGGTTTCTGCGCCAACGTTTAAAGCGCAATGCCGTAATCGGCGTGATCGTGGCGACGATCGGCTTAGCGTTCCTGTCGCTCACCCAGTTTCAGGTCAACTTGGGCGATCTCCTCGTCTTTTTCTGTGCCATCTGCTATGGGCTACACATTATATGTATCGGCAAATATACAACACGTTTTCATGCGCTTCCATTTGCATTTGTACAGATTTTGTCCTGTGGCTTGTTCAACATGATCGGCGGCTTTTTGTTCGAAGATGTAAGCGCATCATTCAGTGCGGACGTGCTGTTCGATCTCACCGTTTTCTCTGCGCTGTTGATCTGCTCGGTAATCGCCACCGCCTTCGCTTTTGTGGCGCAAAATCAATTCCAGAAATTTACCACACCGACACGCACCGCTTTGATTTTTGCGATGGAGCCAGTATTTGCTGCCTTGACTGGGTATCTGTGGGCGGGGGACCGACTTGGCACCTTGCAGGTGATCGGATGTCTGTGCATCTTAGGTGGCATGCTGATCGCAGAGTTGGGTGGCGGACAGGAAGAAGTAGGACAAAAAGACACCTCTTACGCTTAGGACGTAAGAGGTGTCTTTTTGGGTCGGCCATGTTTTGGTTCTACTTTTGTTTCACAATTGAGATCGCGCCAGTATTGGTGCTCAACGTCACCTGCCCTCCGCCGCTGCCAATCTTTCCTTGCACCGACTTGCTCGGACCGATCCGACGCTCGTTCAGTTGAAACTCGGAGTCGAGAGCACCGACGTTCGTCTTCGCATCGACATTCAGATTCGCTTTCTCCGGCAGTTGCAGAGTCAACGCACCTACGTTGGAGCTGACCTCCACTTCCTTGATCTCCTGACCACCTTTAATCGAGATCGCGCCCGTGTTGTTCTTGACGCTCAACTTTCCTTTAAAGCCGTCGATGTCGATCTTGGCAACGTTTGCTTCTACGCTCAGATCGCTAAGCATCCCGACGGTGGTGATATCGCTAACTTTCGTATTCAGCTCAATCGCCATCGTCGGCGGCACGATCAACTCATAATCGACGCGAAACTGCTTCATCCAAGAGTTGGAGTAGTATTGACTAGCCTGCACATGAAGGATTTCGCCGTCGGTTGTGTTGACATCGATCGCTACCTGCTTGAGCTTCGCTTCTGCCTCAGACTTTGCTTCGTTCGTGTTCAGCTTTTTGATAAATTTCAGCGTTGCTTTGGTAGCCTTGGCGTCAGCAGTCACTTTGATCTGACCTACGTTGTTCTCCAAGCGAATCTTCTTGATGTTGGCCAGTTCGAACGTTTCTTCACCCGTATCGGTAATCAGGTGCCCGTCGTGATAGCCCTCGGCCAACTGTTCCATGCTCCGGCCAAACCGATCCATCTCTTCACCGAACTGCTCCATGTCTTGACCAAGCTGCACCGAGTCTTCGATGTAATGCTGTCCCACATGTGCGGCCAGACCGTCATCGAGATGAAGCAACCTACCCACCGCACCGGTCATCAAGACCAGGCCGAAAACGATCAGCGCATAGCCCCAACTTTTATGCAGTTTCATCTCTGCACCCCTCCGTATTCTTCCGTTTGTCCATATAGACGACGACCTATCACAATACCCTTCACTTTTTCAAAAAAATCTTGCGGGCAACAAAAAACCCCCCGGTGCTCAACCGGAGGGTGCGATGATTTCTTCAACGCCAATGTGCTTGGCGACCAGATCCCAGACTTCTTGTTTGCCAAGTCCGCTGTCAGCCGAAGTGAGAATGATCGGCGTGCCAGGTAGGACATTCAGCGTTTCGCGAATGACCTTGATGTGTTTCTGGTATTGCCCGCGTGCAACTTTGTCTGCTTTCGTGACGATGATCGCATGCGGACGAGCGTAGTGAGCCAAATACTGATACATCTCTACGTCTTCTTTCGAAGGCGCGTGACGTATGTCGATCAGCTGCATGACCAGCTTTAAATTCTCCCGCTGGTCGAGGTACGTACCAATCATCTTGCCCCACTGGGCTTTGACATCCTTTGGCACTTTGGCAAATCCGTAGCCGGGCAAGTCTACTAAGTACATGTCTTCATTGAGCAAGTAATAGTTCAACTGCTGCGTCTTGCCCGGGGTCCCCGAGGTGCGCGCCAATCCACGGCGATGCAACAGCCGATTGATCAACGAAGATTTCCCAACATTGGAGCGACCTGCCAGCGCAATTTCGGGCAGGTCACCTTCCGGATATTGGTGTGGTTTTACAGCGGAAATAATGAATTTTGCTTCCCGAATCATCATTTGTTAGGCACCAACGCTTCTTTCAACACTTCATCCATATGTTCCACGATCACGATCTGCAGCTCTGCACGGACCGTTTCCGGAATGTCTTCAATGTCTTTTTTGTTCTCAAATGGCAGGAGCACTTTCTTGATTCCTGCGCGATGTGCAGCCATGCACTTTTCCTTGACTCCGCCGATCGGCAAAACATGACCGCGCAAAGTGATCTCACCTGTCATCGCCACTTCGCGAGAGACCGGAACACCTGTCATTTGCGAAACGAGCGCCGTGCACATCGAGATACCGGCAGAAGGACCATCTTTAGGGATCGCACCTTCCGGGATGTGCAGGTGGATGTCATTTTTCTCAAGGAAATTCGGATCGACACCAAGCGATTCCGAACGCGAGCGGATGTAGGAGAAGGCTGCTGATGCCGACTCTTTCATCACATCGCCGAGCTGGCCGGTCAAAGTCAGCTTGCCTTTGCCAGGATAGGTGGTCGCTTCGATCGACAGCGTTTCGCCGCCGACTGCTGTCCACGCCAATCCGGTCACAACGCCGATCTGATCCTCTTTTTCGGCCAGGCCATGACGGAATCGAGCACCGCCGAGATAATCTGGCAAGTTCTCTGGCGTGATCGTCACATGTTCCGCTTCCCCCGACACGATCTGTTTCGCAGCTTTACGGCATAGCGAAGCGATCTGACGCTCCAAGCTGCGCACACCAGCCTCACGGGTATAGCCGCGGATCACTCCATAGATCGTGTCATCGGTAATCTCCACCTGCTCAGGAGTCAGTCCGTGATTTTCCAACTGTTTACGCAGCAGGTGATTCTTGACGATGTGCAATTTCTCCACTTCGGTGTAACCGGATAGCGAAATCACTTCCATCCGATCCATCAAAGGCTGGGGAATGTTATGCAACACGTTAGCCGTTGTGATGAACATGACCTTGGATAAGTCGTACGGCATTTCTATGTAATGATCGCTAAACGTGTTGTTTTGCTCCGGGTCGAGCACTTCCAACAGTGCGGAAGACGGATCGCCACGGAAATCGGATGTCATCTTGTCAATCTCGTCGAGCAGGAACAGCGGGTTGTTCTCGCCTGCCGTTTTCATGCCTTGGATCACACGACCTGGCATCGCACCGACATACGTTCTGCGATGGCCGCGGATTTCCGCTTCATCGCGTACGCCGCCAAGCGACATCCGGACAAATTTGCGATTTAAGGCTTTGGCGATCGAGCGTGCCAACGACGTTTTCCCGACACCGGGAGGTCCGGCGAGGCAAAGGATCGGGCCTTTGAGTTTTTTGACCAGCTTTTGCACGGCGAGGTATTCGAGGATGCGCTCTTTGATCTTCTCAAGGCCGTAATGCTCCTCATCGAGAATCTCTTCGGCGCGCAAGATGTCGATATCTTCTTCCCCTTCCTCGGTCCAGGGCAGGGCCAAAATCCAGTCGATATAAGTGCGGATCACGCCGCCTTCTGCAGACGTGGTCGGCATTTTTTCCAGACGGTCGATCTCTTTTTCAACCTTCTCGCGCACTTCTTCAGGCAAGTTCTTCTTGGCTGCCAGCTCGCGCAGCTCTTCTGCTTCGCCGCCGCGGCCTTCTTTGTCGCCCAGTTCTTTCTGGATCGCCTTCATCTGTTCGCGCAGGTAATATTCCTTCTGCGTTTTCTCCATCTGCTTGCGAACGCGCTGGTTGATCTTGCGCTCCAATTCCAGCACTTCACGCTCATCGGAGAGAATTTTCAAAAGCCGCTCCAAACGCTCTTTCACATCGACCGCTTCAAGAATTTCCTGTTTGTCGGTGATCTTGAGCGTCAAGTGCGACGCAATCGCATCGCCCAATCGCCCTGGCTCGTCAATATCGGTAACCGCAGCCAGCGTCTCTTGGGTGATCTTCTTGGAGATCTTGATATATTGTTCAAACTGATGCAGGACTGCACGCATCAGCGCTTCCGTCTCCGGGTCGTTATCGGCCGGCTCCGGCAGCTCCTCCACTTCGACGACATAGCAATCGTCGGTCTCGACATAGCCTGTAACCTTTGCTCGGTTCAAGCCTTCTACGATGACGCGCATCGTGCCGTTGGGCAACTTGAGCATCTGTTTGACCTTCGCTACTGTGCCAACATCGAACAGATCTTCCGGCTCTGGGTCATCAATATGTGTTTCAACCTGCGAGACGAGGAGGATCAGATTTTCGCCAACCATCGCCCGCTCCACAGCTTTGACCGATACATCGCGCCCCACGTCAAAGTGCATGACCATTGTGGGGTAGACGATAAGTCCGCGTAGCGGCAACAAAGGAAGTGTGCGCTTTGTACTGATTCCCATCGTGTTCACCTCCATGACATGAAAAGAAAAAAGAACCTGCTTCTTGCTAGTATGCCAATTGTACCGTATGCCATGTTGTTTGTCTAATCCTGACCATTAAAAAGTAGACCCACTTGTCTAAACATGCAAAAGCGGGGAGTTTATGAATCTCCCCTGCTATGCATGTTGCATCGCTTATGTCATTCCGTTTGACAGGTTAACTGAAGGCACGGTGAGCATATTGGCAGGAGCGCTTGCCGACAGGGCGCTCTTTTCCGGTCCTTCTTCCAGCACCAAAGACAGATCGATCACCTGCTCGATCCGCTCGACAGGAATGATCTCGACACCTTCGAACGTTTTGAAAATATCTTGCCAATTGTCTTTAGGAATCACCACGCGGGTTGCCCCGGCCTGCTTGGCCGCCTCAATCTTGGCAATCACACCGCCGATCGGTTTGACGAAGCCGCGAATCGACACTTCTCCGGTCATCGCTATCCGGTTGTCTACGGCGATGCCTTTGATCGCCGAATAGATCGCCGTCGCCATCGTCACCCCCGCTGATGGGCCGTCGACCGGAATCCCACCTGGGAAATTGACGTGGAGGTCATAGTCGAGCGGATCGACGTCCATCGTGCGGCGCAAGACGGTCATCACGTTTTCAACCGATCCTTTCGCCATCGACTTACGACGGGTGCTGCGTGCACCGCCGTTGGTTTGCTCCTCCTCGACGACTCCAGTGATGTTGATCGTACCTTTTCCCCGTTCGGAGGACTTGGCTGCTGTCACCTCGATCTCCAACAGCATCCCCATGTTCGGCCCGTAGACGGCAAGACCGTTGACAAACCCGATCTGCGGCAGGTCAGGCACCTGCTTTTCTGGGCGCGGTGAGATCTGTGAACAGTTGATCACCCACTCGACATCGGCAGTCAGGATGCTCTTGCGCGATTCTCCAAGCGCGATGCCCGCCGATGTTTGCACCACATTGACCGCTTCTCGGCCATTGGTGGCGTATTTGGCAATCGTTTGCACCGCTCCCTCCTCAATCTCAAACTGAATCTTTTCGGCAGCCGTCTGCACGATCGACATGATCTCATCCGGTTTTAACGCTCGGAAAAAAATTTCCACGCAGCGCGAGCGAATCGCAGGAGGGATTTCATCCGCCGTTCGAGTGGTTGCACCGATCATGCGAAAGTCTGCAGGCAGGCCGTTTTGGAAAATGTCGTGAATATGGCTTGGGATCTGGTTATCTTCCGAAGAGTAATACGCGCTCTCCAGAAACACTTTGCGGTCTTCGAGTACTTTTAACAGCTTATTTAGTTGGATCGGGTGGAGTTCACCGATCTCGTCGATAAACAGCATACCGCCGTGCGCTTTGGTGACAGCGCCCGGTTTGGGCTGCGGAATCCCGGCCATACCCATCGCGCCTGCACCTTGGTAGATCGGGTCATGTACAGAACCGATCAATGGGTCGGCGATGCCCCGCTCATCGAAACGGGCGGTGGTAGCATCCAATTCGATAAACTTGGCTTCTTTTCCAAACGGCGATACCCCGTTTTTCTTCGCTTCGGAAAGCACGAGACGCGCAGCTGCCGTCTTGCCGACGCCAGGCGGTCCGTAGATGATGACATGCTGCGGATTCGGGCCGCAAAGTGCGGCGCGCAATGCTTTGATCCCATCAGCTTGGCCTACGATCTCTTCAAACTTGGCTGGACGCGTTTTCTCCGCGAGCGGTTCGGTCAGTGCGATCGCCCGCATCTTCCGGAGTTTCTCCAGCTCTTTTTTGGACTCGCTCTCGATGGCGGAGCGGTTGTTTTGCTGAGCTTTTAACTGATTCCAAAAATAAAGTCCGATGACGACAGCAAAAAACACTTGCACCAGACTCAGGATCATTGTGAAACTCATCGCTTGCTTACCCCCTCTTCCTGTCACGTTCCATCGCATTGGATTTAGTATGTCCTCAGAAAAGCGAAGTAAAACCTTTGTCCAAATGAAAAAGAACCGACTCCAGATGATGGAATCGGTTCTTTGCATCAGAATGGCCTAGGCCGGTTCTTCCTGTTTGCTTTTGTCGCCTTGGGTGACCAAGGTCGGTGTCTTGCCTTCAGTGATCGCTTCTTGGGTGATCACACATTTCACCACATCGTCACGCGACGGAAGTTCAAACATCACGTCGAGCATCGTCGATTCGATGATCGCGCGCAACCCCCGCGCACCGGTCTTGCGCTTGATCGCTTCTTTGGCGATCTCTTCCAGTGCTTCTTCGGTGAACTCCAAGTCAACGTTATCCATCTGCAAGAGACGGTTGTATTGCTTGACGATCGCGTTCTTCGGCTCAGTCAGAATGCGCTTCAGCGCCTCGATGTCGAGCGGTTCGAGCGCAGTCAATACTGGCAGACGACCGACAAATTCCGGAATCAGCCCGTAACGCTGCAAATCTTCCGGCATCAGTTTGGAAAGAACGAACTCACGCTCATCCTTCTTCTGTCCATCTTGACCAAAACCGATCACCTTCTCACCCATACGGCGCTTGATGATCGACTCCATGCCGTCAAACGCACCGCCGCAGATGAACATGATGTCTTTCGTGTCGATCTGGATAAATTCTTGGTGCGGATGCTTGCGGCCCCCTTGCGGCGGTACGCTTGCTGTCGTGCCTTCCAAGATTTTCAGCAATGCCTGCTGAACACCTTCACCCGAGACGTCACGAGTGATCGACGGGTTCTCCGACTTGCGAGCGATCTTGTCGATCTCGTCGATGTAGATGATGCCCTTCTGAGCTTTTTCCACATCGTAGTCGGCCGCTTGAATCAGGCGGAGCAACACGTTTTCCACGTCTTCACCAACATAACCCGCTTCGGTAAGCGAGGTAGCGTCCGCAATCGCAAACGGAACGTTCAGGATGCGAGCCAGCGTTTGAGCGAGCAGCGTTTTACCGCTCCCGGTCGGACCGATCAGCAGAATGTTCGACTTGGACAGTTCGACCTCTTCGTTCTTCGTTTGCGAATTGATCCGCTTGTAGTGGTTATATACAGCAACCGCGAGCGCTTTTTTCGCCTGATCCTGACCGATGACGTACTGATCGAGGATATTCCGAATCTCACCCGGCTTCGGAATGTCCTTCATCTCAAACTCTTCTTCTTCCCCGAGCTCCTCTTCCACGATCTCGTTGCAGAGCTCAATGCACTCATCACAAATATAAACACCTGGCCCTGCGACCAGTTTACGAACTTGGTCTTGTGTCTTGCCGCAGAACGAACATTTCAGTTGTCCTTTGTCATCATTGAATTTGAACATCATAACCCTCCCCTACGTTAAGTGCCCGCGACAACCTGACAACTGCCATCTTTGACTCGCATTATGTATTTTGGAAAAACAAGGCACCTTATGCAAGTGCCTTGTCTCTTCCAGATCGTATTGGAACTTTGTTATGTGGGAACTACTCAACTTTCGCAGACTCAACGAGGACTGCGATCGTCTTGCGAGTTTTGATATCGTTGTGCAGGTTGGACAGACCCGGATCACGCGCTTCGAGAATGCTTTTCACGCGCTCAACTTCCATTTTTGCGGAAGCTGCGATGTTTTCCAGTTCTGTATTGATTTCGCCCTCAGTCGCTTCGATTCCTTCTGCAGCTGTTACTGCTTCCAGTACCAGACCTGTGCGAACACGGTTGACCGCTTGACCGCGGAACTCGTCTTTCAGGCTCTCAGTAGAAGCGCCGGTGAATTGAACATACGCATCAAACGGGATGCCTTGCTGTTGCAGGCGTTGTTTGAAATCGTTCATCAGGAATTCGATCTCGTTGTCGATCATCGCTTCCGGAATTTCGATGGTTGCGTTCTCAACCGCTTGGGAGATCACAGCTTCCTCGACGTACAATTTCGCATCTTGCTCCGCTTTTTCTTTGAGTTTATTCTCGATGTCTGCCTTCAATTCGTCAAGGGTGTTGAACTCGGAGATGTCCTTGACAAACTCGTCATCGAGCGCCGGCAATTGCTTGCGCTTCGTTTCGTTCAGGGTCACCTTGAATACAGCCGGTTGGCCTGCGAGAGTTGCTACATGATATTGCTCCGGGAAGTTGACGTTGACTTCTTTTTCTTCCCCTTTTTTCATGCCGATGATTTGATCTTCAAAGCCCGGGATGAACGTGTTGGAGCCGATTTCGAGCTGGTAGTTGTCCGCTTCGCCGCCTTCAAATGCTTCGCCGTTTACAAAGCCTTTGAAGTCGATGATAACGAGATCGCCAGTTTCAACAGCAACGCCCTCTTCTGCAACGACGATCTCAGCGTGGGAACCTTGCAGGTTCGCAAGTTCAGCATCGATCGCTTCAGCCGTTACGGTAAAGTCTTTCTTCTCAACGGTCAGACCTTTATAAGCGCCCAGTTCAACTTCCGGCTTGACGGTGATGGTCGCTTTGATCACAGCGGTCTCGTTTTTGCCGAATTGAACAACATCGATCTCCGGACGATCAACCGGAGTGATGTTCGCTTCATTAACTGCTGCCGTGTATGCTTCCGGTAACAGGATGTCCAGTGCGTCTTGATATAATACCTCAACGCCAAAGCGGTTTTCGAAGATCTGGCGCGGCACTTTGCCTTTGCGGAAGCCCGGAACTGCTACCGTTTTCGCTGCTTTTTGGAATGCTTTATCGAGTGCGGAGTTAACTTCTTCAACGCCAACCTCGAATTCAAGAACACCTACGTTTTTCTCTATTTTTTCCCAAGTCTTAATTGCTACTGCCATCTGCGAATCCTCCCTTGAATCAACCAATGCGGAAAAGACTGCCTTGTATGTAATACTGTGGCTTGTCCACGCATGTAGATAGTGTAGATCGACACAACCACTACATTATATCACAAATGGAGATAAGTTCAAACACAAAAACACCCCCATCTACAGGATGGAGGTGCCTATTTTCTAGAAATTTTATGGGGCGACCGAGGGGAATCGAACCCCCGAATGCCAGAGCCACAATCTGGTGCGTTAACCACTTCGCCACGGCCGCCATGATGGCGTCCCAGGAGGGATTCGAACCCCCGACCGACCGCTTAGAAGGCGGTTGCTCTATCCAACTGAGCTACTGAGACATGATGGAGCGGGTGATGGGAATCGAACCCACGCGACCAGCTTGGAAGGCTGGAGTTCTACCATTGAACTACACCCGCGCATGATTGTAAGAAGAAGGTCGCGATCAAGGCGACGAGAGTTAGTATACAACAGAACAAAACGCAAAGTCAACAGCTTACGCGAGGAAAATTGCGGAACGATACAGACCGCCGACGCATATGCGCACAGCGGTCTGCTCATCCCGAAAAGACGTGCGACAGATCAAAGGCGGGAATGCGGAAACCGTCGAGCGTGTAGAAAGAAAAGTCGGCATCAATCCCGTCTGCCCGCTCGGTCAAGAGCAACAGCGCATAAGTGCATTCTGTATAGCCGCGCGGGTAGGACAAGCTGCCTGGATTGAGAAACACACAGCCTCCTTCCTGAAACAGGACGGGCGTGTGCGTATGCCCAAACACGGCAAGCTGTACCCCGTGCTCGGCCGCTTTATACCCGAGCTGCAAAGGCGAAGTCTTCACATGCACAGTATGCCCATGCAAAAGCAGCGTCGGCACGCCAAGCAGGTCGAGCTTCTTCTCTTCCGCTTCGCAACCGGCCGGATCACAGTTGCCACTCACGGCGACTGCGCGATCAAAGTCTCCGTTTAGCACATCTTCCGCATGATCTCCAGCGTGCAGGAGCAGGTCATAGCCGCCCACCTGCTCCTGTACGCGCTGGATCACCTGGCCGATGCGATCGGTGCGACCGTGCGAGTCGGAGATGATCAGAACGCGCAACGATCTGTTCATGACTGCCGGTCTTCCATCTTCAGCATCTCGATCATGCTCGTAAGAGCCTTTGCTCGATGCGAGATGCCATTCTTTTCTTCGATTGTCAGCTCTGCCAACGTCTTGTCCCTCTCAGGCAACAAGAACAGCGGGTCATAACCGAACCCCCCCGTCCCTCGCCCTTCCGTCAAGATGTAGCCTTCGAGCGTTCCGAAAGCGACCAGCGTCTCCTGCCCCGGTCTTGCCAGTGCGATCGCCGAGACGAAGCGCGCCGTCCGCTCCCCATCGCTTATCGAAGCGAGTTCGGCACACAGTTTCTCATTGTTTTGCTGATCGGACGCGTGCTCCCCCGCATAACGTGCCGAATAGACGCCTGGCCGTCCTTGCAGGGCATCGACCTCCAAACCGGAATCATCAGCCAGCGCTGGCATATGGAACGCTCTGGCCATCTCCTCCGCCTTCTTGATCGCATTCCCTGCAAACGTCTCCTGATCCTCTGTGACATCGGGAGCCGTTTGCGGCACCGCTTCGACATGCCAGCCAAGTTCGGCAAAAAAATGCTGAATCTCTTTTACTTTGCCTTGATTCTTCGTGGCCAGCAGCAACTTGGTTTGAATCTGTTCCATCTCCCGACCTCCGATACCTCTCCTATGTATAGAGCGCCTAGGCGTTTTGCAGCGCGTTTTTCGCGATCAAATTCGAAATTTCCGGTCCCAGAACTTCTTTTTGCAGCGCGATCCAATTTTCGTTTCCGATCTTGCCTAAGTCGAGCATCTGATGCAGTTCGTCCATCGAGAAGGTCGCTTCTTCACCGGTGCCTTGCAGTTCTACGAAACGGCCAGCCCCAGTCATCACGATATTCATGTCCACTTCAGCAGCCGAATCCTCCTGATAGTTGAGATCGAGCACCGCTTGGTTACTAACGATTCCCACCGAGACGGCCGCCAGAAAATCGGTGATCGGCAATTGATTGAGCGACCCTTTTTCCACCTGCTTATACAGGGCGTCGGCCAACGCGACAAAGGCGCCTGTGATCGACGCTGTGCGCGTTCCACCGTCCGCTTGGATCACGTCACAGTCGAGCCACAACGTTTTTTCGCCAAGTGCTTTCAGATTGACGACTGCGCGCAGAGCCCGTCCGATCAACCGCTGAATCTCCATCGTGCGCCCGCCGACCTTACCGCGTGAAGACTCGCGTTGGTTGCGGGTTCCGGTCGAACGCGGCAGCATCCCGTATTCTGCTGTGATCCAACCCGTCCCCGAGTTGCGCAAAAACGGCGGAACTTTGTCCTCGACTGTCGCCGTGCAAATTACTTTCGTATCGCCGACCGAGATCAGTACCGATCCTTCAGCATGTTTGATGTAATTGCGTTCAATCGTAATCGTGCGGGTTTCATTCGCTTGACGTCCGTCCACTCGCATCCTTGAAGACCTCCCCTTGTTCCCATAAGATACTCTGATAGCATAACCTTAATTTGCCGATTCCACTACCCCAAACTTTTACAGAAAAAAACTAACGGAAGACAACAATCCGTTAGTGTTGGGCAGGCGCATCACAGTTTTTGCTCGTTGATCGTCTGGGGAATCAGCACTGGCTGACTCAGATCGAGACCATCGCTTGTCGGCGCTTTCTCACCGACTGTGAACTTGACTTTGTCCACCGCCGCATTCGCTGCGACCGATAGCGCGATCGTGTTGACCAATCGATTTGGATTGACACCTTTTGCCGCCAGTTCGGAAGCAAAATCGAGCGTCGCGACTTTATCTTTCACGTCCGACTTGGACAGCTTGAGATCGGGTGAGATCACTGGCTCCAGAGCTGCGGTGTTCGGCCCTTTTGCCAATTCGGCCATCGTCAGTTCGATCATGTTTTGTTCCGCTTGCTTCGGCACCATTCGTGTGACCGGGACGAGATAAGCGAAATTCGCATCGTTGCTCTTGCCTTCAAAGTACAACGTGAGCGCCGTGGTCTGCGATGGCGAGAGGTTTGAGGTCATCTGCAGATTGATGCCGTTGGCGCGGGAGATCGGGTCACCGACCGGAGTACCATTTTTCAAGGTGTTTTGGATATGGCCTTCGACCATGAACTGCACCTTGTTGATGTTTTCCAATCCCGTCAGGCTCCAGACCACCGCATCTACCATCGCCTGCTCGTCTTCCCCGTTTTTCAGCGCGTTCACTTCTTTGGTGAAGTCCACTTTGGCCACACCATCGTTGACCGAGATGCCGCGAATCTGCGAGCCTTCGGGCAGCAAGTTGCGAAAGCCCGTACCGACGAGCGATGCTTCGCCCACCCCTCCCGCAATCATGTGCTGCAAGGTGGCCTGTGCCACCTGTTTGGTCTGTTCCATCTTGATGTTAAAAGGAATGACGAACCCGTTTTGATCGGCTACGTATACCGTGGTCGGCATGAGCGTTTCAACTTGTTGTCCAGTCTGCTGCGCTGCCCCTTTGCTCGACGTTTTCTCAGGCGTTGCCGAACAACCGGTAGCCGCAGCGATCGTCACTGCGAGGACACCGACTACCGCCCATTTTGTGCGTGTTCGCATGTTTCTTTTGTCCTCCTCCAATTTGGATTCTTGTTACATGTATACGAGCCCTTGGAGGAGATATGCTTGTATTTTGTCCATTGAAATCAAGGGAGGAGCGTGATTCCTGTCACCTCGATCTCGCGCTTCAGCCACCGGGAGCCGACCTTGCGGAAATAGTCGGGATCACCCGTCGTCAAAAAGCGATGCTGCGGCACCGGGTTGTCATCATTGAGCAGGTGTTTGACCTGCAAAATCGTACTCGCTTCTCGAGCTGTCTCTTCCGCAGATGAGATCAGTTTGATCTTGTCGCCCATCACCTCACCGATGACGGGTGCCAACAGTGGGTAGTGCGTACAACCGAGGATCAGCGTGTCGATCTGCTCGTCTTGCAAGGGATTGAGAAAACGGGCAACGATCTGGTGCGCTTCCTCCGTATCGGTGCGATCCTCTTCGACCAATTGCACAAACGGCGGACACGCCTGATTGACTACATACAGACGCGGGTTGATCCGATGGATCTCACGGCGGTAGGAGTCGCTCGTGATCGTCACATCGGTGCCGATCACTCCGATGCGCTCCGTCTGCGTCGCTGAAATCGCAGCGCGACTGCCCGGTGAGATGACACCGAGCACCGGGATGCTGTAGCGAGTGCGGGCTTCATCAAGTCCGGCAGCCGTCGCCGTATTGCAGGCGATGATGATCATCTTCACATCTTGTTCGGCCAACACGTCCATGATTTGAAACAGGTATCTCTTCACTTCTGACGGCTGCCTGGAGCCGTACGGACAACGTAAATTATCTCCGACATAGATGATGTCTTCCTGTGGCAACTGCCGCAGGACCTCCGACGCTACTGTCAGTCCGCCAAATCCGGAATCAAGCAAGCCGATCGGCTGTTTTGAAGTCACGTAAATCTTCCTTTCATCTTTGGCAGCGCAACCAGAAAAGAAAAAGCGTTCTCCAGTTCATACATCTGGAAAACGCTAGACTGCTATGGTCAATCGCTGATATGAGTATAGATTTCTTTAAGCGATACAACAAGTGGCTGCAAGTCTTCTGCATGCACAAATTGCAATGCATTCCCCAAATGTTCTCGGCGCTTGGCAACCACGCGCTCGATCAGATCGCGACCTTTCTCCATCATATGCAAGCGAACGACGCGACGGTCACTCTTGTCGCGAACCCGTTCAACCAGATTGTTGCGTTCCATTCGGTCCACAAGGTCGGTCGTGGTGCTGTACGCCAAATGAAGCTTGGAACTGAGTTCGCCGATCGTCAAGTCGCCGAATTCGTGCAGGTAGACCAGCGCATCAAACTGCGGCGGCGTGATATTAAAATCGGACAGAATCCCGCGTCCTTTGCGTCTGACTTCCTTAGAAATCTGACGCAGCAACAGCTCAATCTCGCGAACGAGATCTGCATGGATCTTTTGCTGTGGCATTTATCGATCCTCCCGTGGAAACAACTGCCTACCATTTTATCATAATGAGAGAAGAAATAAAACCCTGAAAGAGAATTGGAATTGTAGTCAGATAAATAGACGAATAATTAAGTAAAAAGCAAAGTGACATAACCCCTCCCTCAGCCCGCAAGCGATCGGCAAATGATCTGCGCCGTGCGCCATGAAGAAAGTTCGTCCACCTCGAATTGCATCCTTGCGCACACTTATCTGCGCATGTTTCGTTTATACAGATTCGAGCAGTTCGCCGTTTTGTAAGCTGTGCAGACCTCCTGCATGCGTACGACCAGATCACGATTCATTCGATCTACTTCGTTATACTTCGATGTACCACGGAAACCTACTATGTTCAGCTGCGCATTTTGGCAACGAGCTTTAAACGAAAAAGCTCCCCGGCACTTTCTCCGAGGAGCTGGCAATCAATGCTGTGGCTCATTGTAAACATCGATCACATGTTGCACCAGCGTCACGCCCTGTGACATGGCAGCACCGCCGCCAAACGCGCCGCAGACGCCGATCGTCTCTAGAACTTCCTGTTCAGAGGCGCCTGTTGCCAGCGCGGCGTGCGTATGATACATGATGCAAGTCTCATCCTGCGCGCTGACGGCGATGCCAAGCGCGATCAGGTGTTTGTTTTTCTCGGAGACAGCACCGTCCTGAAAGCATGCTGCGGTAAACTCCATAAATTTGCGGCCCACATCGGGCAGTTGCTCCGAAAAATGACTCAACCCCATTTTATAATCGCGAATGGAGTCGATAACATAGGAACGATACTCATGTTCTTCCACCGATCGGCTCACCCTTTCCTCTAAAATGACGAGGTTAGTTTGAGCCAAGAAGCATCAGCGTATCCCATCTCGCCACGCTGGAACGCACCGTCCATTGTGAAACGGATGCCACTCCCTCAATCCAGGAACGAAGCCGCGCTGGAAGTTGCGCTTCGTGGATTTCTTCCAGCCTGACTTGTATTGAGGTGTACGTCTTGCCTTGTGCGCTACCTTCCGTGATGAGGTCGTGCACCTCATCCATAAACGTCTGGTAGGCCGCTTCATCACACCACAGGCCGACAATGCGAGCTGTCACGTCTCCTTCCTCCACTTTCCAACCGCCCACCTGCCCGCAAAATCCTGCCACGCCATGCAGTTGTGACCATGATTCTTGCGCCTGCGAGAAGGCGTCTCTTTGCTCTGGTTCCACCGTGCAGATCATCCATTTGACCAACATCGGCTCACTTCCTTCCCGCGATCTCTTGCCTTTAAAGGGAGCGCGCCTTTGATTCGGCCTGCCCCTTTGTCATTTCCAAGCCGCGCACCGCAATCATCGCGACCATCCCGGTCAGCACCGTGCCTGTGCCTGCGATAGCAAAGACACCACCTGTACCGATCCATTCGGCTACGACGGCGCCCAGTGCCGGGGCGACAAACATGGCAAAGTTGGAAATCGCGTTGGCCGAACCTGTGACCCGCCCGATGATGTCGGACGGTGTTTCCTTTTGCAGAACATAGCCATATGGAACGGCCGCGCCAGCCCCGATACAACCGAGCAGGAAAAAGATCGATGTCCAAAGAATCGCATTGCCGGGGATCAGTTGAAAGGAACCCAAGGCAAGCGTGAGGATGCCGAACCCACTGAGCGCACCGGTGATCGCCATCATCTGGATCGGCCTGTTGCTCCAAAAGCTCCATTGACCGACAAGCAGCGTCCCGATCACCGTACCAAGCCCGACCGCACCGAGAAAGATGCCAAAATACGCTTCGCCCATTCCAACCTCTTTCCCCCACAAGACGAGCAGACCATCATAGAGAAAGATCAAGAAAAAACGAACCGCCATCAGCGAGATCGCAGTTAGCAGAATTCGATTTTCCCCGATAAAGCGCAGCCCTTCCTTAAATTGCTGCCAAAAAGCAGACTTTTCTTGCCTGTCATGCTCACCACCGTCCTTACGATCAGCAGACGGCTTGGGCAAATGCGGTAGACGCATGATGAAAAAGATCGAGAAGAGGAACAACACCGCTTCTAACAGAAACACAAACGACGGTGAATAGACGGCGATGATGATTCCGCCAAGCACAGGAGCGAGCACTTTCGTCGCATTTAAGGACAGCTGGGACAGCGAACTGGCTTGCAGTAGCACCTCCTCTGGCACCAGCGTTCGGATCGCCCCTTGCCGTGCAGGATCAAACAGCGCCGAGAACGTCTCTTTCAAAAAAACCAACACTAGCAACACATACAAGTTGGGAGCGATCACAAAGCCCAACACGACGAAAATTCGGACCAAGTCACAGAAGATCATCAGTCCTTTGCGCGGCAGACGGTCCGCCCACACCGCAGCAAAAGGACCGATCAGCACCCATGGAATACCGATCGTGATCGTCAGCGCGGCCAGTTCGAACGCGCCGAGCCCCCACGTATAGGCGACCAGGATGCCCAAGGCAAGTAAGTCCAGCCAAGCCCCAAGATCTGAAAAAAGCTGCCCCGTAAACAGCATCCGATAAGGACGATGTTTTAGCGGTGCAAAGATCGATGCTTTACTCATACGGTACCTCCCGCTTGTTCTGGCTACATGTCGTTTATCCTAACATTTTAAAATAATGAATATTCCATATGTTTCTTGATTTAGCGTATCTGGTATTTACATGTTCGTCAATGCGCATCTCCGAACTTGCATGCAAAAAAGCACACCGCTTCCACCTGAGGACAGGCGTTATTGGTGTGCTTGCAAAAAGGGAAGACACCGCTTGTGCAAAGCATTTCCGCCAGTATTCATTGTTCCTTAACGGAGCCGCGCACCACCGTCTGGCCGAGAGAAGAGATTCGGCGCGCAGGCAAACTTAGGTGTCTTGGATCGGGCGATGCAGATCGAACAGCGCGGACTTGCCACCCAAGCGGCTTCAACGCCTTTTGAAAGCCTGTCCACGCCGTTTGAACAGAAGGGGGTACCGCAAGATTCGACAGCGGACCATATCGGGTATTTAGCCCCATTGCTCCCGTTCCTGTGAAGGTGCAAAAAATTCGGATCACCCAACCAGTCCTAGGCCCCCTAAAGTCGGGCAGTTCAAAAGCTTCGTTTCCAAGTCGTGTATCAATTACTCCACTTGCTCAAATCCTACGCTGTCAAACCATCTCCCCTGCCGATAGTTGTCCAAAGCTCTGCGCACATAGGGAATGAGATTATCTGGCAATGCGTCCCATGCAAACCAACGCAAGTCATCACATTTATTTGGCTCCCGATTCCAAATCTCACCCGTCCAACGAACAATTTCGACAAAAAAATCGACCCGTTCATCGTTCGACAAACGATGCATCACCCCGACCATCTGCACGTCAGCCGGATCGATTTCCACCCCCGCCTCTTCGCGCGCCTCACGAATCGCGGCTTGAATGACCGATTCGTACCCATCAAGATGTCCAGCCACCACGCTGTAGTTGCCATCCTCGTAACCCGTGTTCGCGCGCCGTAGCAACAGCACCTGCCCCTCTTGCACAAAAAAGAGATGCACAGCTGGAATCAGTTTGAAACGTTGCATAAGAATCCTCGCTCCACCTTCCATGTTTTCGTATCGATCACCGACAGATCGGGCAAGCCGATCGACTTCCACTCCTCAGGTCCTAGTCGTCGTCCGAACAGATAGGAGTAAAGCACCATCAAGATTCGCCCATGAGTGACAATCACCACATCTTGGTCCTGCGATAACGCCACAATCTCGCGCACCGCGCCGACGATGCGCGCTTCTGCCAGTTCGTATCGTTCAAAAGCTGGGTCCTCTTCCCCTTGAAAATAAGCCCCGACACGCGCCTGAAATTGATCGGGCTGGAGAATGCCCGTTTTGAACTCCACTTCGCGCAATCCCTCATGCATGCGGAGCGGAAGTCCAGTATGTGCGGCGATCTGCACGGCAGTCGCCCATGCTTTCCGCTCAGGCGAATGCCAGATCGCGACCACCCCGTCCCATCCCTCTTCCCGAGCTAGTTGTTGGGCGGAAAGCACCCCTTCCGCAGACAAATTCCAATCCTGTGCCGGGACTTGCGCCTCAAGTTTGACTTGGGCATGACGAACTAGATAGAGCTTGCTCAAACGATCACTCCGTCCTGATATAATACCCAACGTTCTATTCTCCAAGACAAACAAAAGACCCTGCTCACTCGATGAGCAGGGTGTCAAAAATAATTCAGAGAGCGTCAGATTTGCAGTTCTCCGAGTCGTACCAACTCAACCACCGCTTGCGAACGACCTTTGACGTTGAGCTTTTTCATGACGTTCGAAATGTGGTTGCGTACCGTTTTCTCGCTGATGAACAACTTCTCCGCGATGTCTTTCGTCGTCTTGTCCTGAACCAGCAGTTCAAATACTTCACGTTCACGGGTGGTAAGTAGGGATTTTCCTCGTGCGTCCTTGCCCGCTGTCACTCTCGATCCCTCCTTGCTCGGGTCATGAATACAAGGTCTAGGGATTGGGTGAGTTAATTGCCATTGTTCTCGAACTATCCTATACAAAAAAGGGTCGATTGGTGAAACGAACAGCCACCTATGCGATCAATAATTTGATTTCAAGAATGCCTAATTCTTGCAATTCGAGCGGAACTGCGTATGCGATTTCTTGCATCGGTTGTACGAGCGACTCTCCCATCTGTACCTGCGGCGGAGTGATATCGATCGACATCCCGTTGTTTGACAGCTGAATGCACGCATTCCCGCTGATCATGTTGGCCAACTCCGCTACGGCGCTCTGACTCATCTCGTCAAATTGGCTCAGTTCGAATCCGCCCATCATCGCCGAAGCAATCTTCATCGCCATTTCCGGTGCTAATCCAAAAGCAACTTGTCCCTCAACATCGCCTTTTAGGTCGATGAGAATCCATACGTGCTGCGAATGTAAGTCTGGGGCTGCGGTCGCAACCGTTCCCGGAGTCAATGCGACAGTGGTCATCATTTGCAGCACTTGCTGTGCCGATTCCAGAAACGGTACAATGATCTGTCCGTGCATGAAACAATCTCCCCTTTTGTTGTCTCGATATGCATTCGTTCCAAATTTTAACGTTTCTAATTTTCATTATTATAAACTGTAAGAGCATTTTCGACAATCCCTGACTTCTTTTACGCAAAAAAAAAGACCACCTCGAAGGTGGTCTTTTTGGATTAGCGCTTCAGCCAAGACGAGATCGCGTGACGGTTGACAGCACCGTTCATCGCTGCAATCGACGTGGTCAACGGAATGCCTTTCGGGCATACCTGAACGCAGTTTTGCGAGTTGCCGCACTCATGAATACCGCCTTCGCCCATCAAAGCTTCGAGACGATCTTCTTTGTGCATTTCGCCGGTCGGATGCGTATTGAACAGACGAACCTGCGAAATTGCAAACGGGCCGATAAAGGAGGTACGCTCGTTCACGTTCGGGCAAGCCTCGACGCACGCGCCGCACGTGAAACATTTGGACAGCTCATAGGCCCATTGACGATCACGTTCCGCCATGCGCGGTCCCGGACCGAGATCATACGTACCGTCGATCGGCACCCATGCTTTCACTTTTTGCAAAGCTTTGAACATGCGGCTTCTGTCGATGACGAGGTCACGAACGACTGGGAACGTGCGCGCCGGCTTCAGGCGAATCGGCTGCTCGAGCTGATCCACCAGCGCGGAGCACGCTTGGCGTGGCTTGCCGTTGATGACCATCATGCAGGCGCCACAGATTTCTTCCAGACAGTTCGATTCCCATGCAACCGGTGCAGACAGTTTACCTGAATTGTCAACCGGGTTACGCTGAATCTCCATCAGAAGTGCGATCACGTTCAAGTTCGGACGGTACGGAATGGTGAATTCCTGCGTATACGGTTGGCTGTCCGTACGATCTTGACGTTCGATAATCACGTGAATTTCTTTCTTGCTCATGGATGTCTCCCCCTTTCCTCGCAGTTTTAGTTTTTATCGACTGCGTAGTTGCGCAGACGCGGCTCGATCAGCGAGACATCGACTTCATCATAGCTGATTTCCGGGCCGTTTGGCGTCCAAGCAGCAATTGTGGTTTTCAGGAACTGCTCGTCATTGCGATCCGGGAAGTCAGGCTTGTAGTGCGCGCCGCGGGATTCATCGCGTTTGAGCGCGCCGATGGTCATGACGCGAGCGAGTTCGAGCATGTTCCACAACTGACGGGTGAACGGTGCCATCATGTTCTCCCAACGCGACTTGTCAGCCATGCCGATGTTATGCCAACGTTCCATCAGTTCTTGAATCTTCTCATCGGTCTTCTGCAAGCGGTCGTTATAACGGACAACGGTCACGTTATCGGTCATCCACTGGCCAAGTTCACGGTGCAGCGCATACGGGTTCTCGGTGCCTTCCATCTTGAGGATCGACTCGTATTTTTGCTCTTGTTTCTTCGCAGCCGTTTCAAAGACAGACTTCTCAACATCTGCAGCCGTTTTCTTGAGACCTTTGATGTAAGAAACCGCATTCGGGCCGGTCACCATGCCGCCGAAGATCGCGGAGAGCAGCGAGTTCGCGCCCAGACGGTTTGCTCCGTGGTACTGGTACTCACACTCGCCCGCTGCAAACAGCCCCGGAATGTTGGTCATCTGGTTGTAGTCAACCCACATGCCGCCCATCGAGTAGTGAACAGCCGGGAAGATCTTCATCGGGACTTTGCGCGGGTCATCGCCGGCAAATTTCTCGTAGATTTCCATGATGCCGCCCAGTTTGACGTCAAGTGTTTCTTTCGGAATGTGAGAAACGTCGAGGTATACCATGTTCTCGCCGTCGATGCCAAGACCGAGATCGACGCAGACGTGGAAGATCTCGCGAGTCGCGATGTCGCGCGGCACGAGGTTGCCATATGCCGGGTATTTTTCTTCGAGGAAGTACCACGGTTTACCGTCTTTGTACGTCCAGACGCGGCCACCTTCACCGCGCGCAGACTCGGACATCAGGCGCAGTTTGTCATCGCCTGGGATCGCCGTCGGGTGAATCTGGATGAACTCACCGTTTGCATATTTTACACCTTGTTGGTACACAGCCGAAGCGGCGGTACCGGTGTTGATGATCGAGTTGGTAGAACGGCCAAATACAAGTCCAGGGCCGCCTGTCGCGAGGATGACAGCATCACCGACGAAGGATTGGATCTCCATCGAGCGCAGGTCTTGAGCCACGATACCGCGGCAGACCCCTTCCTCATCGACAACAGCCTGTACGAACTCCCAGCCTTCGTACTTTTGTACGAGACCTTGGGATTCGAAGCGGCGCACTTGCTCATCGAGTGCATACAAGAGCTGCTGACCGGTGGTCGCGCCTGCAAATGCAGTGCGGCTATGCTTGGTACCGCCAAAACGGCGGAAGTCGAGCAATCCTTCCGGAGTGCGGTTGAACATAACGCCCATGCGGTCCATCAGATGGATGATGCCAGGCGCTGCGTCACACATCGCTTTAACCGGCGGTTGGTTGGCGAGGAAGTCGCCACCGTACACGGTGTCATCAAAATGTTCCCACGGCGAGTCGCCTTCACCTTTGGTGTTGACGGCGCCGTTGATCCCGCCTTGTGCACAGACGGAGTGAGAACGTTTTACAGGTACTAACGAGAACAGATCGACCGGAATCCCGGCCTCGCAAACCTTGATGGTCGCCATCAGGCCCGCAAGGCCACCGCCGACGATCACAACACGTTGGTTACTCATTGCGTTTCCTCCCTTAGGCTAACTTACGCTACTGCTGCTTGGAAAGCATTCAGTGCTGCGATGCCGACTGCGGACAGCACGACGAACAGACCCATCAGCACATACGCGGAAACACGTTGCGCGCGCGGGCCAACCGTGATGCCCCAGTGAATGAAGAAGCCCCACAGGCCGTTTGCCAAGTGGAACACAGATGCTACCGTACCGATGATCATAAACCAGAACCCAACCGGGCTGGTCACGATCTGTACGACCATGTCAAAAGACGGAGCGTCGCCCGAAAAACGGGTCGTCCAAAGGTGCCAGATCACAAAGATGAAAGTGAAGACCCCGGTGATGCGTTGCAACGTAAACATTACATTGCGGCCCCAGGAATACTTCGATGCGTTATAGCCAGATGTGTATGCGACATACATGCCGTAGACGCCGTGATAGATCAACGGCAGCAGGATGAAAACGAATTCAATAAACGGCAAAAAGGGAATGCTCTCCAGTACGCCCACCTTGTCATTGAACGCTTGCTCGCCTTTAGTGGCGAACGAGTTGATGCTCAGATGCATGATCAGGAACAAAGTGACCGGAATTACACCGAGCAGTGAGTGCAACCGGCGAAATAAAAACTCTCGGCTAGCCTGTTTGTTGGCCACGTGTCGATCCTCCTTCCAAGATACCTGTGAATGATTGATTCACAGTTGCTTTTTCTCTGGTGGCATGCACGGATTCTCACATGCCCGACTCTCCAAACTCCCCTTACAGTGCGATACGGTGCCCCCTTTTTTTACTTTGACCGTCCCGTCCAATTTCCCGGAGGGGCAGGGGCGGCCGAATCAATGCACCATAAATTGTACTGTTTCAATAGAAGGAATGTCAAGAAACTGTCAAATCCGACAAGTTTCGAAGCAATTTCTGAGAGTCACTGTGTTTACGGTGCGCGATTCGGCCAATTTTTACGCATAGCGGGGATTTTTTTCGAGTCCCGAAGCTTCTGTCTCCCATTTTACACCTGTGCTAATTTCTCCTTCAACACGCAAAAGGAGCGTGATCGGCGGCTCTGGGGCGATTTGCGCGACATTTTCAATCAAAGCGTTCACCTGCTCTTCTGTTACGCCTCCTAAGAGCCACGCTTGGTGCAGGCGCTCTGTCGTTTCGATCGATTGATAGTCTGCGAGAATCCCGCCAAGTGTTGTGATTCCTGCTTGAATCGCTTGGCCAATCGAATCGGTCTGGGTCGGACAGCCCGTACAGGACAGATAAAAGTTGCCCACCTTCGGTTCAGCATGGGAGGCAGCTGTCTGAACGCGATCCCAGTTCGGGCGGCGGATGTTCTCGCCCTGTGTCAGCAGAGTGGTCAGGTCTTCGATCACAGCGCTCGCCGTCGGGAACTCCCCTGCACCGCGGCCGATCAGCGTCAAGTCGCCGACCACATCGGCACGCAGTGTGACCGCGTTGAACACATCATCGACGCGAGCCAGCGGATGGCTCCCCGCAAGCAGGCTCGGGCGCACCGAAAGTCGCAGCGCTCCATCCTGCTCATGCGCATGGCCGATCAATTTCACCGTGTAGCCCAATTGCTCGGCAAGCTTCAAGTCGTGCCCGCTGATCTCCGAGATCCCTTGGCGGTCGATCTGTGCGACATCAACGCAGGTGTCATAGGCGAGGTTGGTCAAGATCGCCAATTTGTACGCAGCATCAAACCCTTCCACATCGGAGGTTGGGTCCGCTTCAGCATAGCCCAAACTCTGCGCTTCAGACAGCACCTCTGGGAAACTGCGCCCCGTTTTACTCATCTCGGTCAATATGTAGTTGCTCGTGCCGTTCAGAATTCCAGAGATCTCGTGCACACGGTTGGCGGTGAGGTAGCCTTGCAGCATGTGGATCACCGGAATGCCGCCTGCCACACTAGCTTCAAATAACAGATGGACTCCGTTTTGATGTGCTAATCGCAACAGCTCCGCTCCGTGTTTCGCCATCAGTTCTTTGTTGGCGGTGATCACATGTCGCTTGCTGTTCAACGCCTGTTCGATGATCTCCTTGGCCGGATGCAAGCCACCGATTACTTCAATATAAATGTCGATCTGCTCGTCGCTGAGCAGTTCCTGCGGTTCAAGGGTCAGCACGCTTGGATCGATCGCAAAGCCACGCTCTTTCCCACGGTCGCGGACGAGGACGTTGACCACTTCCACAGTACAGCCTGTGCGGGTCAGAATTGTGTCTCTGTTTTTTAAAAGGGTCTTATACACCCCACCGCCAACCGTTCCTAATCCCAGCAAACCGACCTTTACCTGTTTTTGTGCTTGTTTTTGAATCATCGTCAATTCCCTCCCGTTTCGCGTAAGAAATCTGTTATGAACTTGCTCAACTGCTGACCTTCTACCAAAAAAGCATCGTGACCGTACGGTGAACTCAGTTCGCAGTACGTCACCTGTTTTCCAGATTGGCGCAGGCGCTCCGCCCACATCCGTTGTTCCTGCGGCGGGTAGAGGTGGTCGGTGTCAATCCCGACCCAGAGCACCTCAGCCTCGATCCGCTCCAGCGCTGCAACCGCTCCACCGCGGCCGCGCCCAATATCGTGCAAATCCATCGCTTTTAGCAAACAGAGATAGGAGTTTACATCAAAGCGTCCGTTCAACTTGTCACCCATGTGTTCAAGGTAACTTTCGATCTGGAACCATGTATCCTGAAGGGATGCGTCCTCCTGCTTGATCTCGCGTCCGAAACGAGCTTCGAAAAGCTCAAAGGATCGGTAGGTGATCATGCCAATTTTTCTGGCGAGCGCAAGTCCGTGCACCGGGTCGTTCTCGATCGCCGAGCGCATCACATGGTTGTAGCCGATAGCGAGTGCAGACAACTGACCTGAAGTGGCCATCGGGGCACAGCGTTTGACAAAAGACGGATAGGTCACCGCCCACTCGATCGTCTGCAGGCCGCCCATCGAACCGCCGAGCACCAACTGCAACAGCTTCACACCGAGTCGGTCGAGCAACTGCTTTTGCGCGCGCACCATGTCACGAATCGTGATCAGTGGAAATGGACGGTGCGCCTGTGGCCCGGTCGAGCCCGCACAGCCGCCAAGCACATTGGAGCAAATCACATAGTAGCGCCTCGTATCCAACACCTTGCCCGGCCCGATCAGCGGCTGCCACCACACGTCTGCCTGCGCATCCAATGTCAGCGGGTGACAGATCAGAATCGCATTGTCGCCACGCTCATTTAACGTTCCGTACGCTTCATAGGCGATCTCCACAGCAGGAAGTGACACGCCGCATTCGAGGCCGATCTCCCCAATCGCTGCCGTTTGCATCGTCACGCGCCCTCCTTTCCGACCCCGACCCAAGTGTGTCGGTCATCGTGGATGGTCGCGCGCATCCGCATCGGCAAAACGTGCCCTGCCCCTACCCGCACAAGATCGCGAGCGCAAGATCGATCGTTCCGTTTCACTGATTTAAGTAGATCTACTGTAGTCTTTACTCTCGCTGATACGACAGTGACCTCTATTTCTCCTCCTTGTGTCCTCATTTGCTCGTACAAAGCGGCCTCCCCTATCCGTTGTCCAACTCGTGTGTTGCGAGCGAAATTCTGGTTGCTCCCTGCCATGTTGCTCTCACTCCGTTTCGTTTTACAGGGGCCTTGAGCGATCCGATCAGGACACAACAAAAACCCCCGCTTCTAATTGAAGAGGGGGTAGCATTTATAGCTCCACACCTCTTATCTGTCAGACCATCACAGTCTGCTGGATTTAGCACCATACCGCTTGTGTCGGTACACAAGCGAGGTTGCCGGGCTTCAAAGGGCCAGTCCCTCCGCCACTCTCGATAAGAGATAAACTATTCGGTTAGAAAAAGATTTTCTATATCGTACTATGCGAATCGTTCGTTGTCAATTTTCTCTTTTATTCGGCTGCGTTCAATCCGGAGACGACGACCGATTCCGCACCGTCCATCCCAAAAGAGGTATGCAAGACGCGCACTGCGTCATGCGCCCGCGCTTTCTCGATGACGCAAGAGACTTTGATCTCCGAAGTCGAGACCATCTTGATTTCGATGCCCGCGTCGGCCAACGCGCCGAACATCTGAGCCGCGACGCCTGGGTTGGAGATCATTCCTGCCCCGACGATCGACACCTTGGCCAGATCTTCTTCCAGTTCAAAATCTGCGCCGCCAAACTCTGGTCCCAACGCTTTTAACACCGGGAGCGCTCTGCTCAGATCATCGTGATCGATCGTAAAGGAGATGTCCGAAACGCCTTCATGTGCGACCGAAGTGACGATGATGTCCACGTTGACAGACGACTCGGCTAGCGATTGAAAAATTCTATGCATGTTGCCAAGACGACTTTTCACCCCTACGAGCGAAACCTTTACCACATTCATGTCGTGGGCGATCCCACGGACGATCATTCCCTGTTCCATCTGAGCTTCCTCCTCGACCAGCGTCCCGATGTTTTTCGTAAAGCTTGAACGCACCATCAGCGGCACGTGATATTGTTTCGCAAATTCTACTGCGCGCGGGTGTAGCACACCTGCGCCGAGGTTGGCAAGTTCCAGCATTTCATCGTACGAGATGCGATCCAGTTTCTTCGCCGCTGGCACCGTGCGCGGGTCGGTCGTATATACGCCGTCCACGTCGGTGTAAATTTCACACAGATCAGCGCCGAGCGCTGCTGCCAGCGCCACAGCCGTCGTATCTGAGCCACCTCGCCCGAGCGTCGTGATGTCGCCCTGATCGCTCATGCCTTGGAAGCCTGCAACGATCACCACGCGACCTTGTTCAACTTCACGGCGAATGCGCGCCGGATCGATCCCCGTGATCCGCGCCTTGCTATGCACTCCTTCGGTGCGAATGCCAGCCATGCCTCCGGTCAGCGAGACGCTGTGAAGACCTAAGTTCTGTACTGCCATCGCAAGCAGTGCGGACGAAATCTGCTCACCTGTGGTGAGCAACATATCCATCTCGCGTGCTGACGGGTTATCCGACAGCTTACCAGCCAGTTCGATCAGTTCATCGGTGGTATCGCCCATCGCGGAGACGACGACTACCACTCCCTGTCCCGATTGCGCCGTTTCTGCCACGCGGCTCGCCACGCGCTTGATGCGCTCGGGATTGGCGACCGAAGAGCCACCAAATTTTTGTACGATCAATGCCACTGTTTCTCCACTCCCATCTTAAATTTTCGAGCACTTCAGTCTCACATGACGGAGGGTCACGAAAATAAAAAACAGCCAGTAGAAGGATGAGCTTCTATGGCTGCGCATAGTCGTGGCGATCCCCTCTCTCCCCAAATGTGAGATAGTCCTCCACACAGGTGGTGGGCCCCTCCTGTGTGACAGTCCTGCACCTGTTCGATGCAGACCCAGCCGTGAGCAACCCGAAAAGCGGCCCAAGCTTCGGCGATGATCCCTTTCCCAATCGGTTCCCAGAGCTTTCGGGCTCTCCCCGCGGTACTGATGATGCAACGCGCCTCTACTCACCTCATAAGAGATGAGATGGTGATATTGAACTGCCGATTATTCTAACACAGCGTTTACACTTGCGCAAGATAGGCCAAAATCTCTTTGGCCAGTTTATCTCCGATCCCAATTTTGCGGAATTCCTCGACGGGAGCTGCTTTGATCGCCGGAAGCGATCCGAAATGCTTGAGCAGTTCTTTGCGCCGCTTTTCTCCGACGCCTGGAATGTCGTCGAGGATGGAGCGGATCGCATTTTTCCCATGCTGTTGTCGGTGGAACGAGATCGCAAAGCGATGCACTTCCTCCTGCACGCGGGTCAGCAGATAGAACGCCTGCGAACTGCGATCGATCGCCACAGGAGTCGGATCACTGCCAAGGAACAGCTGTGAGGTGCGGTGCTTTTCATCTTTAGCCAGTCCGCAGACTGGAATGTCGAGGCCGAGTTCATCTTCGAGCACTTCCAGTGCGGCATTAATATGCCCTTTACCGCCGTCGATGACGATCAGATCGGGCAGTGGAGCGCTTTCTTTGAGCAGTCGAGTATAGCGGCGGCGCACCACTTCTTGCATCGATGCATAGTCGTTCGGACCTTCCACCGTCTTGATCTTATATTTGCGGTACTCCTTTTTATTCGGACGGCCATCATCAAACACGATCATCGCCGCCACCGCATCGGTACCTTGGATATTCGAGTTGTCAAACGCTTCGATCCTGCGCGGAGTCGGGATCATCATCAGTTCGCCCAGCTCTTCGATCGCTTTGACGGTACGGCTCGTATCGCGCTCCATCAGTTTAAAGCGTTCTTCCAACGCGATTTTGGCGTTTTCGTTCGCCATGTCCACCAATTGCTTTTTCGGACCGCGCTGCGGGAAGCGGACTTTGACCGATGTCAGCCACTGGCCGATCAGCTCTGCCGCTTCCCCTTCATGCGGCAACAGAATCTCTTTGGGCAGGTCGTTGTTGTCGAGGTAGAACTGGGTGACATAAGTCAGGAAGTCTTCCAACTCTTCGCCGTGATAGTGGAAAATTTCTGTCCCGCGCTCGATCAGTTTGCCAGCGCGCATATAAAAAACCTGCACGCACATGTACTCTTTGTTCGCGTAAAAACCAAATACATCGCGGTCTTCCTTGTCGTGCAACTCGACCTTTTGCTTCTCCATCACCCGATCGATCTGGGATATCTGGTCACGTAGTTCTTTGGCGCGCTCAAAGTTGAGAGCTTCTGCTTCCTGCATCATCTTTTCTTGCAGATTCTTTTTGATCTCTTCGTGGCCGCCGTTTAGAAATTTGGTGATCTCTTTGATCATGCCCGCATATGTCGCTTGCTCAACAGGAAATTCACATGGGGCAACGCATTGGTTGATATGATAATACAGGCATACTTTGTCTTTTAGCGTTTTGCATTTGCGCAGTGGATAGAGGCGGTCAAGCAACTTTTTCGTCTCGGTCGCGGCACTCGCATTCGGGTACGGACCAAAATATTTCCCTTTGTCCTTTTCAACGCGCCGTGTGATCTCCAAGCGTGGATGTTCGCCGCCTGTGATCTTGAGATACGGATACGTCTTGTCATCTTTTAAGTTGATGTTGTAGATCGGCAGATGCTTTTTGATCAAAGTGCCTTCCAACACCAGCGCTTCGACCTCGGTGTTGGTGACAATATATTCAAAATCGGCGATGTTCGAGACAAGCAGTTGTGTCTTGCCGGAATGCGCTCCGTTAAAGTAAGAGCGAACGCGGTTTTTCAACACTTTGGCTTTCCCGACGTAGATGATGTCGCCGTTTGCATGTTTCATCAGATACACGCCCGGTTTATCTGGCAGAAGTTTCAATTTTTCACGAATCTGCTCGCGAGTTTCCATGGACCTCCCCCTTCTTTCATCTTTTCATGATACCACAAAAAAAGCACCGCCTGCGCGCGATGCTTACAGATGAGGCTTGATCGTGTCAAGCAACGCTTTTTTCGATTGGAAGCCGTGGATCTTCTCGACCGGCTTGCCATTTTTAAAGAGCACGAGCATCGGAATGCTCATCACTTGGAATCGGCTGGCGAGCTGTCCATACTCTTCCACATTGACTTTTATGATCGAAAGCTTCCCTTTCAATTCCCGGCCTAGTTCATCGAGAACGGGTGCCAGCATCCGACACGGGCCGCACCAAGGCGCCCAAAAATCCACTAATACCGTTCCTCGTGCGATGAATTCGTTAAAGTTCGAGTCGGTGGCATTTTGAATCGCCATGAGGATTCCCCCATCTTTGCAAAATCTGCTGATACCTGACTATATGTAGTCGTACATCATCATACCACTTCTGGCAGCGAACGAAAAATCCCTGCCCACGATTAAGGGGCAAGGATTTTTTTCTTCACCTTCTGTTCAGCCCGCCGTTTGATCTGTAACACATCGTCAGGTGTGATCAGCCGTTCAAACGAGCGGAACGCCGCCAGTTGAAAACCGTGCTTGCGAGCGAGCGCATCGATTTCCCGCACCTGCTCGATCTGAATGGTACGCCCAAGCGTGAAGCACTCAAAGCGATTTTCTAAGGCGAGCAGCATCGTCTCGGCCATGCAGGCGTAGACGATGCCGTGCGGAAGGCCGAACGAAAACGGTTTGCCTCCCCATCCGCCTGGCACTTCGACAAGGCCGCCTTCGATGACCAGCACATCGTCGCGCTCCACTGCGACCCGTCTGGAAACATCGCGAGGACGCGCCACATCGCAGACCACCGCCCCAGGCTTCAAATCTTCTGGATGGATCAACTCTTCCGCCGCTGAAGAGACGGCGAGGATGATGTCCGCTTCCCGCACCGCCTCGCGCAAATCGGTCTGAATGTCAGCAAGCACAGCAGATTCTGAAAAAATATATCCGGCCAAGTCTTCCAACTTCTCCTCATCACGCGCCGACAAGATCAAACGTCCTACAGATGCAGCCATCATCCGCGCACAGACGGCGCCGATCGACCCAGTCGCTCCCACCACACAAAGGTTGGCACGGCCAAGATCAATCCCCATCAGCGAGGCAGCTTGGCAGGTCGCTTGGATCGCTGTGGCCACCGTATACGAGTTGCCTGTTGTCACCGGGATCGACAGCTGGCGTGCCACCGAGATGCCCGCATCCCCGACCACCGCGGTCAGCGCGCCAAGGCCGATGATCTGCGCCCCTTGACGCTCCGCCTTTTTGCAGGCGGCGATGATTTTTCGAAGCACAAAGGGCAACGGCAGGTCGAGCAGTTGGCGGGAGGTGAGCGTGGTTGCCACCAGCCAGCCTTCGGTACTCGCGCGCCCGGTGTCGATGTTTTGCATGTGCTGAGCGCTGATCGGCGGCGCATGTTTCATAAACGATTCCACCCATTCGCTCGACATGCGATCGACCAGCGGAAACTTGCGCGCTAAATCACTCGTGTCAAAAGGGTGAATGACGAAACCGAACTTTCCCATTTAGTGAAACCCCGTTTCACAGCGCGACTTGATGGCGCGAAGCATCGCTTCCCCATTTTGCCGCAATTTGAGCGAAGCCACCGGGTTGAGCAACGTGGAGAGCATCGGTACGCCAAAATCAAAATCGACCGTCAGCGTCACTTTGCATTGCCCGTCCGCTTCCTCGACGCGCCATTCACCTTCGAACTGCTTCAAATCACCCGTCACTTGACGGTAGGTGATGCGGTAATTGCTTTGATCAAACTCATCGCGCTCCAACCAGCGAAAATTCATTCCGGAAATCGATGTATCCCACGAGGTCATCGTCCACCCCTCGCCTTTATCAACGACTTCCAACCGGTTCAACGAAGGCATGAAGCGCGGATAGGATTCCATGTCGGAGATCAGTCCGTACACGCGGTTCCGATCCCCTGTGATCAGTGCGGTCACTTCCACACTTGGCATGTCTACTCACCCCATTCTTACGAGATGTGCAACTGTTGCTGTCCTGCTTGCAACGCCGCTTCCAATACGCTCACCACGCGCTCAAGCTCGTGCTGTTCAATCGTCAGCGGAGGCTCGATCCGCGTGACGCTCAAGTTGTTCAAGGCGAAGGCGGTCAGGACGCCACCCCCGATCATTTCGCTCAAAATCAGCCCGCCCAGCGCATCTGACGTAAATTCCAATCCGATCAAAAGGCCGATGCCGCGCACCTCTTGAATCGTGCCCGGATAGCGCTCTTGCAAACTGCGTAGCTTGGTCAAGAGGAACTCGCCTTTCCAAGCCGCCTGTTCTTCCAATCTGTCGGACACGAGCACATCGATCGCCGCATTCGCCGCCGCACAAGCAAGCGGATTGCCACCAAATGTGGAGGTATGCAAAAGCGGCGCCGATTCGTACTTCGCATAGAGATGTGGCCTTGCGACTACCGCCCCGATCGGCATCACCCCTCCGCCCAGCGCTTTGGCTAAACACAGGATGTCGGGGACGACCCCTTCATGCTGCACGGCAAACCGTTTCCCAGTGCGCCCCAAGCCGGTCTGCACTTCATCTGCGATCAAAAGGGCACCTGTCGCGTCGCAGACGTCCCGCACCTGCTGGAGATAGCCTGGCGGAGGAAGCACGACGCCCGCTTCCCCTTGCACCGGCTCCAGGATCACCGCGGCCGTCTCTTGGTCGACCAGTTGCCCAAGCAGGTCAGCATCGCCAAACGGCACGTGTAAAAAACCATCGAGGAGCGGCTGAAACGGGTCACGGTACATCTCGTTGCCCGAAGCGGACAATGCACCGAACGTCTTGCCATGAAATCCGCCCAGCGCCGCGACTATTTTGGTACGCCCCGTTGCGAGGCGTGCCAATTTCAGCGCCGCTTCGACAGCCTCGGCCCCTGAGTTGCAAAAGAAGCTGTACTGCAGATCACCCGGCGTGATCTTCGCTAACTTTTCAGCCAGATCGGCCATCGGTTTTGAGAGCAGCACTTTGCTCGCAAGCGGCATGCGATGAAGTTGTGCGGTCACCGCTTCAAGAATTCTTTGGTTACGATGCCCAAAGGAAAATGTACCATACCCACCGACACAGTCAATATAGGTGGTGCCGTCCGTAGTGCGCACGCGAGAGCCGTGCGCCTCATCTTCCACATGGGCAAGACCCATCACGCGCAGCAGACGAGCCAGACCGGGATTGATAAATTGTTCGTACTGTTCGATCACACGATCGTTCATCCGTTTCCCTCCATTTATTTGCGAGTGTCATCCTGCGGATGTAATATTTTCGGACGTTTGCTGTTCCATTCGACCGGAGAGCGAAACAGCACATGCACGAGCGCGTTCCAATTAAAGGGCAGGAGCGGCCAAAAATAAGGCGTGTCTAAAGACTTAGTTCGCACGAGCAGAACCAGCCAGAGCACCACGCCCACCAGAAACCCGTAGAAGCCGAAGATCCCGGTGAGCACGAGCAGCCCGAGGCGAACCAGCTGGTTGGCGAGCGACAGTTCGTAACTCGGAGTGGCAAACGTGCCAATCGCCGCAATCGAGGTGAACAGGATCACTTCTCTTGTGAAAAATCCGATCTCAATCGCCACCTGACCGACCATCAATGCGGCGACCAGCCCGAGTGCAGAGCCGAGCGGATTGGGCGTGTGGATGGCAGCCATGCGCAACAGGGCGAGACCAATTTCGGCAAACATCATCTGCCAAAAGATCGTGATCGCTAGGCTCTTCTCAGGAATCGTAAACATAAAGAAACTCGGCATAAACGATTTGTTCATCACCAACGCCATCCACAGCGGGGTCAGCAGGATCGAACAGAGGATGGCCAGAAAGCGCAGCCAGCGCACATAGACGCCGCTGATCGGCTTTTGACGGAACTCCTCGGCATGTTGTACATGGTGGAAAAAAGTGGTCGGGGTGATCATGACACTAGGAGAAGTGTCCACATAGATCAGCACGTGGCCTTCCAAAAGGTGCACCGCCGCCACGTCTGGACGCTCCGTATAGCGCACCATCGGGTATGGGTTCCAATTCTTCCCGAACATCAGCTCTTCGACCGTTTTTTCGGCCATCGGCAGACCGTCAATCTTGATCTCTTGCAGTTTGTTTTTGATCAGCGTGACGAGATCAGGATTGGCAACATCTTCGATATAGGAGACGACGATATCCGTTTTCGAACGCTTGCCGACCTGAACATATTCCATGCGCAGACCAGGGTCACGAACGCGGCGGCGAGTCAAGGAGGTATTGAAGATCATCGTCTCGACAAAACCATCGCGGGAGCCGCGCACGACACGCTCCAGATCGGGTTCGGCCGGGCCGCGGGCCGGATAGGTTCGAGCATCGATCGAGATCGCTTTGGTTTCTCCATCGATCAGAAAGACGAGCGGACCTGACAGGACGGCCGTTTTGACCGCTTCGAGGTCTTCTACAATTTCAACTTCGAGATAACCGACCTGTGTTTCCAGCAGTTTTTTGATCGTGTCGCTGGTCAGCATTTCTTTGTCGAGCAAGGCCAGATGTTCCATGATCCGATTCATGATGTCGTCTTTGGCAAAACCGTCCACAAAATACAAAGCAAATTTCTTTCCGCCGTACTCCAACTCGCGGCAGAGCATATCGAAACTTTTTTTCACGCCGAGCTCTTGGTTCAAAATCGCAATATTTTGCTGAAGATCGGCGCTGACGGCGCGCTTTGGTGAAGCTTCGACTATGTCAAGCACAGGTCGCACCTCCTTTTTCAACCTTCCAATACCAGCCAGTATGAACCTTGGATGAAGTGGTTCAAACATGGAAATGCTACATTACGAAATTGGAGGTGCAGATGATGGAAAAGAAAGGCATACGCAATTGGTTCCGCAGCAACAAAGAGTTGGAGTATGTGCAATCGATCCAGAACACGTTGGTGCCAGAGGAATTTCCGGAAGGTCCATATGGGGCTACCGTTTACAACGACCAACCGTTAGGAAAATCCAGCCCTTGGGAACCTGGTCAGCACACCAACAATCGCTATGTTGATGAAAATCCAGCCTTTAGCGACACGCTCGCCCATCCCGAAAGCGCCGAACTCCCCGATCTGTAACTTAGGAAAAGCCCAGCTCTTCCTCACAGAATTGGGCTTTCAAAAAACAGCATCTATGCACGCAAAAAGCTCTGTCAGCCTGACAGAGCTTTTTGCGTGCATATGTTATTTTTTCAGTTTTGCTTTGAGTGCTTCCAGCTCAGCGTCGATGTCGGACGTATTCTTTTTCTCCAACTCCGCAAATTCGCGATCGAGCGATTTGCTGCCCGACATCTCAGTCGACGCTTCGGCTTCCGCTTCCAGTTGGAGGACTCTGTCTTCCATCCGCGAGAAGCCGCTCGCTGCATTGTTGCTGCCAAGGCCAGAAAGGGTCTGGTTGATCTGCTTTTGCGCTTTGGCCGCTTCGGCGCGCGCTTTCAATGTGTCGCGCTTGTTCTTCATCTCGCCCAGTTGATCTTTCATCTCGCCGAGTTTGCCGCGCAGATTGTCGGCCGTCAACTTGGCACCATCGTATTGCACTTTGAAGTCGGCCGCTTTTTCTGACATCGCTTTTTTGTCGATCAGCGCACGGCGCGCCAAGTCTTCGTTGCCCGCTTCCAACGCTTGCAAAGCTTGTGCTTCACGCTTCTCGGCCAGTTCTTTCGCTTCTTGATATTGTTGCTGAAGTTTCTTCTCTAAAGCGATCTGCTTCGCCACCGCAGATTCTGCATCTTGAATGTCTTCTTCCATGTCACGCAGATATTGATCGAGCATCTTTACCGGATCTTCCGCTTTGTCTAACAGCGAGTTGATGTTAGCCAAAGTCAAATCACGCAGTCGTTTAAAAAGGGCCATCTATTTCTACCTCCTAAGAGTGTGGATCACAGCATTTGCATAGTAGTACGTGTGAACAGCACACTTGGTTTCACTCTTCTTACAATATTTTTCACTTGCAACGGCCATGCCTGAGCGAAAAAAGCATCTCTGCACGATCGCAGAGATGCTTTTCATTCGTTGGCTCAATCTTCTAAGGTGGACAGGTCGCCCGTAGGCAAGCCCAGTTCCCACGCTTTCAGCACACGGCGCATGATCTTGCCGGAGCGAGTCTTCGGAAGTTTATCACGGAATTCGATTTCGCGAGGAGCAGCATGTGCAGCCAATCCTTTTTTCACAAAATCGCGGATCTCTTCGATCAACTGCTCAGACGGCTCATAGCCTTCGCGCAGTGCGATAAACGCTTTGATGATCTCACCGCGCAGCGGATCGGGCTTCCCGATCACGCCCGCTTCGGCGATCGCCGGGTGCTCCACCAGCTTCGATTCGACTTCAAACGGCCCGACGCGCTCACCTGATGTGTTGATCACATCGTCGATGCGGCCTTGGAACCAAAAGTAACCGTCCTCATCCCGATAAGCCGAATCGCCGGAGATATACCACGGCTGCAAGCGGAAATACTCTTCATATTTCGCCGGGTTGTTCCAAATTCGACGCATCATCGACGGCCACGGCGCTCGAATCGCCAAGTTGCCCATCGTGTTGGCTGGCAGCTCGTTCCCTGAATCATCGACGATCGCCGCATAGATGCCTGGGAACGGTTTGCCCATCGAACCTGGTTTCATCGGCAGAGACGGGTAGTTGGAGATCATCTGGCCGCCCGTCTCCGTCATCCACCAGTTGTCATGAATCCGTTTGCCGTATACTTTTAAGCCCCAGCGCACCACTTCCGCATTCAGCGGCTCGCCGACAGAGAGGATATGGCGGACAGCAGACAGGTCATATTTTTTCACCAACTCATCGCCCGCGCCCATCAACATGCGAAACGCGGTCGGAGCCGAGTACCAGACCGAGACCTGATAGCGCTGGAGCGTACCGTACCAGTCGTCAGGCGAAAAGCGCCCACCGCGAATCACATTGGTCACGCCGTGCAGCCACGGTCCCCAGATGCCATATGCGGTACCTGTGACCCAGCCAGGGTCGGCGGTACACCAATACACGTCACCACGTCTCAGATCGAGCACCCATTTTGCGGTCTGGAAATGCTGAATCATCGCATTATGTACATGCAGCACACCTTTGGGCTTCCCAGTCGAACCTGACGTATAGTGCAGGACGAGTCCATCCTCGCGGTCCATCCACTCGATCTCCAACTGATCGGAAGCTTCCTGCATCTCTTGGTGAAAATCGATCTCATGATCGGCTTGCTCCCCTTCCGCACCGACCAAAAACACGTGCTTCAAAGCGGGCAGTTCCTGCACGCGCACGCGATCTTTCAACTTCGGCGTGGTGATGATCGCCACCGCTTCCGCATCTTCGAGACGGTCTTTGACCGCCGCTTCCATGAACGCTTCAAACAGCGGGCCAACAATTGCCCCGATCTTCACAGCACCAAGCAGTGCCGCATACAGTTCTGGCGAGCGCGGCATGAATATAAAGACGCGATCCCCTTTGTTCACACCATATTTTTTCAACACGTTGCCAAATTTGTTCGACAACGCTTTCAAGTCTGCAAATGTATAACGCTCATCACGGACAGGATCGCTGTAATACAAGGCGATGTCATCGCCGCGACCATTCTCGACATGGCGGTCAATCGCTTCATAGGCAGCGTTGACTTTCCCGGTCGTATACCAGCTAAATTCCTTCTCCACCTCTTGCCAATCGAACGACGCGTACGCTTCCTCATAATCCTGCAAATTGTATTCTTTCGCCAACACTTCAATCAGCTCATTGGTTTGCGCGTCAGACATACTCCGGTGCCTCCTTAGTATCCGAAATATTCTAAATTCTACCCACTCCACATTGTAGCACAGCTTAACTAAGTGCCACAACGAATAGTTTTCCTCTTTCTAGTAGATTCTATGTTCGTTTCGACAAAAAATTATCAGAACTGAAGCTCCCTGTTTCTTTGTATAATGTAAACATCAATGGAGGTGAATCCGTCCATGGAACATCCCAAATCCTATTTTGTAACCGAACTGTCCACAGCAGGCGGCGACCTGATCATCGAAGGTCCTGTGGCTCCCGAACTGCTGTCCGCCTACGAGTTTCACGAAGGACTGACCGCCTTTCGCATCCCCGATAAACAAAAGCAGGCGCTGGTGGAGATCGCCGGACTGCCGGAAGGGCGAATCATCATCGCCCGGCATGATCGGACGATCGTAGGGTATGTCACCTACCTATATCCCGATCCGATGGAGCGCTGGGCGGAGGCGCAGATGGATAATTTGATCGAGTTGGGCGCGATTGAAGTGGCTGCACCTTACCGCAGCGGCAGCGTCGCCAAAACGCTGCTCGACATCTCTTTTCGCGATGACGCGATGAACGATTATCTGGTGATTTCGACCGAGTATTACTGGCACTGGGACTTGGAGAGCACAGGGCTTTCGGTCTGGGCGTATAAAGAAGTGATGAAAAAGATAATGGGCTCTGTCGGCATGGAGATGTTCGCCACCGACGACCCGGAGATCACCTCACATCCTGCCAACATGCTGATGGCTCGGATCGGGTCGCGGGTCGATCTCGATTCGATCGAAAAATTTAACGAGGTTCGCTTTCGGAACCGCTTCTTCTACTAAACGAGGGGGATGCAGCTATGCTCGTCGAACAGATCATGACACGCGAAGTGGTGACACTTTCGCCAGACAACACACTGCAGGAAGCGCTCGACCTTTCACACCACCACCGTCTTCGCCATCTGCCGGTGGTCCAAGATGGCTTACTGGTCGGCTTGATCTCCGACCGCGATCTGCGCGCCGCCGCGCCTTCCACGCTGGAACAAGCGGAAAGCGACCAGATCTTGCACGATATCCGGGTCGAACAGTTGATGATCAAAGACGTGATCACCGCCCATCCGCTCGATTTTGTGGAAGATGCGGCCGCGCAAATTTACAAGCACTCCGTCGGCTGTCTGCCCGTCGTTTCGCAGGGCAAATTGACTGGCATCGTCACCGAGCGCGACATTCTGCGCAACTTGGTGGAGATGATGGGAGTCAACGCTCCGACCTCCCGCATCGAAGTGGAAGTGCCCGACAAAACGGGGATGCTCGCCAACATCTCCGATCTGCTGCGCGCCCGCCGGATCAACACCTCCGCTGTGATGGTCTTTCCCAGTGCGAAAGAAGGCTACAGGACGATCGTCTTCCGCATCCGCACGATGGACCCGCGCCGCTTCATCCAAGACATCGAAGCGGCCGGTTATCGTGTTGTCGGACACCCGAGCATGATGACAGACGGCGAGGTGTAGCCATGGTTGCGAATGGAAAAAGCGCGTTTATCTACAGCGACGCGTTTACCAAATACAAATTTGCAGAGGAACATCCCTTCAACCCGAAGCGTTTGGAGATGACGCTCGATCTGATCAAGACGATCGGCTTCCTAGATGCCGATCAGATCATCACACCTCGCATGGCGACGCAAGAAGAACTGGCTCGCGTCCACGATACGCGCTATCTCGATGCGGTGCAGGCCGCTTCGCAACCTCAAGCCAACCCGGACGATTTTGCCACGTGGGGCCTTGGCACGGAAGATACGCCGATCTTCGCCGGAATGCATGAGGCCACGTCGCTGATCGCAGGCGGTACCCTGCTCGCCGCCGATCTCGTTATGTCCGGGCAGTACCGATACGCCCTGAACATGGCAGGCGGACTCCATCACGCACGGCGGGCGGAGGCATCCGGCTTCTGCGTCTACAACGACATCGCCGTCGCCATCGCCCACGTGCGTGAAAAGTATGGAGCCCGCGTCGCTTACATAGACACCGATGCGCATCACGGAGATGGCGTCCAGTGGATCTTCTATGAAGACCCGGACGTGCTGACCATCTCGCTGCACGAGACGGGGAAATACCTCTACCCAGGCACGGGAGAGATTATCGAGCGCGGGGAAGGACGCGGCTACGGCTATGCGGTCAACGTACCGTTGGAAGCGTTTACAGAGGACGACTCGTGGATGAATGCGGTGCGCTCGGTGATCATCCCGACGATTCAAAAATTCGCCCCTGACATCATCTTCCATCAGAACGGTTGTGACGCGCACACGTATGACCCGCTGACCCATCTGTCTGCGAGCACACACATCTACCGCGAGATGCCGAAAATCACGCGCCTACTAGCCGAGGAAATGTGCGACGGACGCCTTGTCGCCGTCGGCGGAGGCGGTTATGACATCTGGCGCGTCGTACCGCGGGCATGGACGATGCTCTGGGCCGAACTGAACGGCAATGAATTGCCGGAGCGCCTGCCTAAAGCTTGGCTGGAACGTTGGCAGTTGGAAGCGTCAACCGCCCTGCCCGAGTTTTTTCTCGATCCACCAGGCAGTTTCGAGGCGATCCCACGCCGGGCCGAGATTGAAGAAAAAAATGAAATCATGGTGCGACGCGTACTGAATGGCACTCCTTTCTTATATTGACACCCCGAAATTAACGGCCTGCTGATGATTAATTTCGTAATCTTATCAGAAGGCCGTTTTTGTTTGCAGGATATTTTACACTGTTATCGAAATGGGCTTTATGCAAGCGATTGGGGGGTCTTGCAAGTGTTGCTTGATTATTTATTATTTGCCATTCTTACGTATGCTGCCTACAACATGTATTACTATGTACCGGTTGGCGATCGCGGCAATTTTCGCGAGGACGGGCATACCATCTGTTGGATTGCCGCTTCTCTGGTCGGCGGATGGCCAGTGTTGCTGTTTTCCGTCGCCATCTTGTTGATTTTGTACACGGTAGAAATGCTGAAAAACGGCCTGCCGTACAAACCGCAAAATTTACTCTTGTTCGTCATTCAGGCGGTGACGATCTATGAAGTGTCACATCTGCTGACCGAAGATGTGTTTTCCTTGTACAATCCGCTGGGGATCTTTCCCGCGATGTTTCTGACGCTTTGCATCACCCAGTTAGTCACCGTCGCGATCTCGTCCTGGCTGTTTCGCGTTTCATTGCGCGTCGGCGGCTGGAAACGGAAATTGTTAAAATTCAATCTGATCGACTCGTTGTACTTGAGCCTTTATTTTGTCTCTTCCGCTTATATCGAAACGCTTGAGATCGACACCATGCAAAGCCTCTTGATGAACGGAACGATCATGTGTGCTTTGCTTGGGCTCTATTACTGGCGCACCGTCGGCATTTTGCAGACACAGCGGGTGCAAGCCAAAATCCTCGAAGTTGAGGCGCTCAACCTGCAGATCACGCAAGCCAACCAGCAGGTGCTGCTCGCCTTCGCCTCAGCTTTGGAGAAGCGTGACCCGTACACGGCCGGACACTCGGAGCGCGTAGCAACTTATGCTGTGCAGATCGGCCGTGAACTCGGATTGTCGGAGAAAGACCTCGGCATCATCCGCCTGGGCGGACTCCTGCACGACATCGGCAAAATCGGCATCCCAGACTCCGTGTTGATCAAACCGGGGAAACTGACAGCCGAAGAATATGACGTGATGAAACAGCATCCGGTGATCGGCGAAGAACTCCTGCGTGGAGCGACACTCGATGACCTTAACGCGGAAGAACGCGAGAAGATGTTGGAGATTGTGCTCTCCCATCACGAACGCCCCGATGGACGCGGTTATCCGCACGGGCTGGTCGGGGCGGAAATTCCGCTATTCGCCAAGCTGACGGCCGTAGCTGACGCGTTCGATGCGATGACGAGCAACCGGGCTTACCGCAGTGCCATGCCGATCGAAAAAGCGGCCAGCATCCTCGTCGAAGGGTGTGACACGCAGTTTTGGACTCCGGCGGTAAAAGCTTTTTTGAAAACGCTGGGGCAGGAAGCCCTGATGGAAGCCGCTCCGACCCGTACCGCAAAGGAATCGTAAAAATGCACCTGACCTTCGTTGTCAGGTGCATTTTTCTTATTCGTTTGCCACTCGTCACGGATTGCGCACGCCAAGCGCTTCATCAAAGTTCTGTAACAAGCTTTCCAGCGTGTTGGGACCGACGATCCCATCGACGACGAGGTCTTTGTCCGCTTGGAACGAACGGATCGCCGCAGCTGTGTTCGGGCCGTACAGCCCGTCGAGATCCCCTTTGTAGTAACCCAGCGCCTGCAACATGCGCTGCACTTCGATCACATCGTTGCCATACGGTACGCCGATGCGCAGGATGCGGGAGGTCTCGACTTTGCCCGTGATCTTGACCAGCGTGCCGAGCGGCACCATCTCGTACAACTCCTCCACATCTTTGTTATACATTCGCACACAGCCGTGAGACACCGCTTTGCCGATCGAATAAGGATTGTCCGTGCCATGGATGCCATAGCCCCCAAATGGGATGGACAGTCGCATCCAGCGCGTGCCAAACGGCCCGCCGGGATTGAGCACCTTTTGCGTGATCTTCCAATCGCCAAGCGGAGTCGGCGTGGTGATCGTGCCGACGGCGACCGAGTACGTTTTGATCAGGTGGGCCGATTTGTATAAGTAAAGCACGAAGCGCTCCGTGTCAATCTGTATGCGATACTCCCCTATCGATGCTACTTTCAACGGAACGCCCGACTCACTGCCACCGAGCGCCGACCACGTCTCAGGTCCGACCACTCCATCCTGATGCAAGTTTTGCAACTCCTGAAAGCGGCGCACCGCATCGAGCGTCATCGGTCCATATACGCCGTCGGGCGCGTCATACGTCAGCCCGAGTTCCACGAGCCGCTCCTGCAAAAACAGCACATCCGGGCCGCGCATATAGGGGCTGACGAGCCGCAAAGACCGCGACGCGTAGATCATCTGATTCTCCCCCTTTGGTTGTCGCTACTCAACTCCGTACTACACTATGCCCAGCCTCAGCACCTCATGCCAGTCATGCATACTCCTTCCGGCATAGGGAACATTTTAAAGGAACCCAGTATGCGGCATACCTGCAAGTGAAAGGAGATTCAACCATGGCACAAAGCGCCACCCTTACCGCTTCTACCCCCACTCCCAAAGGCAGCGCAACGGTGAAATTTTTCTTCTACAGCGCTCTGTTTTACTTGCTGGCCAGCATGGTGATGGGCTTGATTGTCGCGATCAAATCGGTCAATCCAGACTTTCTGACCGGCTCCCGCTTTCTTCAAGAATTCCTCCAGTATGGCCGTATGCGCCCAACACACGTCAACACCGCCGTGATCGGCTGGCAGACCACCGCCTTTTTTGGCATCATGCTGTACGGTGTTCCGGTGCTCTGCAAAACGCAGCTCTACAGTGAAAAACTCGGCCTGTTCACAGCAACCTACTGGAACCTGAACTACTTGTTTGGAGCAGGCTCGATCCTCGCAGGTTACCAGACAGGTGTCGAGTATGGGGAAATGCCGCTGCTCTTTGACATCGGTGTCGTCATCTGTGTCGCATGTATGTTCTGGAATCTCTTTCAGACCGTCGTGCGCCGTAAGGAGCGCATGCTGTACGTTTCGATCTGGTATTGGATTGCGTCTGTGATGTTCCTCGCCATCGTCTACATCGTTGGCAACATCCCAGCGGGTTGGGTCGGCTCCGGCACCGCCCAGATGTCCTATTACTATTTTTACATGCACAACATCATCGGGTTGTGGGTCACTGTTGTCGGCGTCGGCACCTTGTACTACCTGTTGCCGAAACTGACCCAGCGCCCGATCTACTCGCACAAATTGTCCTTGATCGGCTTCTGGACGATCGCTGCGTTTTATGTCTGGAACGGGCCGCATCATCTGATCAACGGGCCGATTCCCATGTGGCTGATGAAAGCGGGCATCATCCCCTCGCTGTTGCTGTTGATCCCCGTTTGGTCGGTGCTCGCCAACGTGATCGGGACGATGAAGGGCGTCTGGTACAAAGTTTCACACAATGTACCTTTGAAATTGCTGATGACAGGCGCCCTGTTTTACGGGCTGGCCTGCATTCAAGGGCCGTTTCAAGCGCTGATGGGTCCGCACGCGATTCTGCACTTTACCTACTGGACGATCGGCCATGCGCACATGCCCTTGTTCGGTGGCTTCTCGCTGATTCAGTTTGCCGCCTTTTACTACATCCTGCCCCGCGTCACCTATCGCCACATCTACTCGCGGGCCATGATGAATTGGCACTATTGGCTGTCGGTGCTCGGGTTTATCATCTTTGGATTTGCGATGTGGACAGCTGGCATCATTCAGGGCTTTGAGTGGATGGACGGCAAGCAGATGGGCGCATCGTTTGTCGAGTTGATGGAGTCGCTGCACATCTTCCTGATCTCGCGAGCTGTCGGCGGAACCTTGATGTTCCTCGGTCAGATCATCTTTGTATGGAACGTGTACCGTTCGGTGACGGCAGGTCGTCAAGTGACGGCTGACGATGAGATCTTCATGAAGACATCCTAAGAAATCGAGGTGAGCCCACATGGCAAACGATGCGGAGAAGAATCCCGCCATTTTGCTGTTCGGAGCTGCCGGACTGGTGTTGATGGGGGTCATCGGCACGCTTGTCCTCCCCTATTTTGATGAAGGGATCGTGACCCCGACCCAAACGGCCAAGCTGCGCAACTACCCGTCCGATTCGGCCGAAGCCCGCGGACGTCACGTCTATGTTCGCGAAGGCTGTCTCTACTGCCACTCCCAACAGGTGCGCCCGGTGCGTGCAGACTCCAAGCTCGGACCGCCTTCGCTGCCAGGAGATTACTATTACGACGCCCCCGTCGTCACCTCCACACAGCGCTTTGGTCCCGATCTGATGTGGGTTGGCCAGCGCTACTCTGCCGACTGGCAACATGCCCATCTGCTCAACCCGCAGCAGATTGGGGGACCGGGATCGATCATGCCCAAATACAACTATTTGAGCCAACAGGACCGCGACGACCTGGTCGCCTATCTGCTCAGCTTAAAGCGCGCGCCAGAAACGAAAGACTGAGCCTATCGAAAAGGAGGGAACCGTTGAGATGAACAGCGCTGCCTGGCTCTTGACTGCTGTCTGCCTGTCGATGACAGGCGGGGCAGGACTTTTGATCTGGTGGTCCTATCGGGACGGGCAATTTGACGATGTGGAAGGCATCAAATACCGGATGTTACAAGAAGACGTCGTGCAAGACGAGTATTGATCTTGAGAAAGGAGGAGCACGCAGATGGCAGACTCGCGCGATCCAAAAGATCAGACTGGAAAATTTGCGGAGGACCCAGACAGACAAACTCCCCAAACGCCCGCGCCTACCCCGCAGGCGCAAGACTTCCTGAGCGAGGAAGAGGTCGAGACGCACAAAGACAATGGACACTATGAGGTCGTCTCCGATATCAAAGTGGGACATGCCAAAGTCCCTACGTTTTTAAAGTTCGTCTATGCCATACTTGCTGTCTGGGCCTTGTACTATGCGTTGTTCGCCAAGCCGATCGAAGATCAGATGCAGGCCGCTCCTGCCACGGAACCGTCAGTAGAAGTTGGTGCCGACGCGTTCGCCACCTCCTGTGCCGCCTGCCACAACACCACTGCGGAGCGCAAAATCGGGCCAGGTCTTGCCGGAGCGTATGAACGACTTGGTGATGATGGGCTCAAAGAGGTGTTGCACAATGGTCGCCCGGACAAAGGGATGCCTGCACCACCAAGTCTTGGCTTGGACGACAAACAGGTGGAGTCGCTCTTTCTCTACATCAAAACGTTAAAGTGAGGTGAACGGGATGGCACAGCACGTGTTCGGTTTGTTCGAAACGCAAGAAGCCGCACGGTCGGTGATCGGTGCGCTGTCCCCCTTTGTGTCGCAGGACAAAGTCTCAGCAATCACCAAATCGGACCAGTTGCCCGACTATGTGGAAAAGCAATATGAGACGGACAATGTGGTCGATGGGACGTTGATCGGAGCGGGGATCGGAGCGGTCCTTGGCCTCACCGCCGGATTTGCCAGCGCGATGTATCCAGCGGCTGGCAACCTGCTGATCACGCTCGGTCCGTTGGCAGGCGCCTTTTACGGCTCGTGGAGCGGCGGGGTGGTCGGCGGCCTCGTCGATCTCGGCATCTCCCCGCCCCATGCTGAGCATTACCACGATCAAGTAGCCAACGGTAAAATACTGCTCACCGCCGAAGTGAGCGAGGAGCATCTACAGACTGTCGAGCAGCTCTTTCAAGATCACGGAGCAGACGCGGTGCTCGTGCGCTAGCTCGTCTGAGCCATTGCCAAGCATTGATCAGAGTGGTACGTTAGAAGCGATTCTGACATAAAGGACGATGCTGATGACGTACCGCACCCTCAAAATGTTCAGTGTGCTCGTCCCAACTTTTTTGATCGGCGGCTTCGAGTACATCCGGCATGAATGCCTGCTCCATGTGTTGTCGATGGAGCGGGGCAACTTTTATATCACGGTCCTCACCTTGCTGTTATCGTTTCTCTTCGCCACTTGGATGTTCCGCAAACTGGAACACATCACCGCCCGTCTCGCGGAAGAACAGGCCAAACGAGCCGTCTACGAAGAACGGGAGCGCTTGGCCCAAGAATTGCACGACGGCATCGCCCAGACCCTTTTTTTCCTGAACGTCAAGTTGAAAAAAGGGAAGCTGGACGAGGCGAGTGCAGCCGTCTCCACGATCGACCAGCAGGTGCGCCAAGCGATTTTCAACTTGCGCTCCCTGCCCGAAGAAGGGGCCTCGCTGCGCCTGCGTTTACAAAGATGGCTCGACGAGTTTACAACGCTGACCGGTATCGACGTCACTGCACAGCTCGACTTGCCTGACGAATATTTTTCGGCGGCAGAACAGGTGCAGCTGTTTGGCATCATTCAGGAGGCGTTTGCCAACATCCGCAAACACTCTCGCGCTAGACACGTCCTGCTCACCTTGCAGGAGACCGATCAGGACGGCTGGCAACTGCTAATCAAAGATGACGGATGCGGGATCGAAGTGCTCGACGAAGCCCGCAAATCGTACGGTCTGACGATGATGGAAGAACGGGCCCAGAAGCTCGGGGCTGCGTTTGACATTTCCCGGCCTGAAGACGGCGGAACACAACTTACGTTTACGTCTTGCGAGAGGAGGCCGAGGCGATGAACAAATACCGTGTGCTGATCGCTGACGATCATCCGTTGTCCCGCGATGCCGTGCGCACCTTGCTCGACGGCGAAGACCCTTTTGAACTGATCGGAGAAGCCAAAAACGGACTAGAAGCGGTCGAGCTTTGTGCAACGCTTGCCCCCGACCTGGTGTTGATGGACATCCATATGCCGAAGTTGAACGGTTTGGAAGCGACGCGCCTGATCAAAAAGTCGAACAGCTCCGTCAAGATCGTCATGCTGACCGTGTCAGACGATGTGGCCGACCTGTTCACAGCCATTCAATACGGGGCACAGGGCTATCTGTTGAAAAACCTTGACCCCGACGACTGGATGCACTACCTGCACGCACTGCTCGACGAAACTGGCGAGATTCCCCGGGAAATTGCTGGCCGACTCATGCACGGCTTCCGTACTGAAAAAGCGCCTGATGACCCATCTCCTGCCCTGCTGACAGGTCGCGAGCGGGAAATTCTGGCCTGTGTGGCGGGCGGCGACACGAACAAACAGGTCGCCGAACGGCTGGTGATCGCAGAAAATACGGTGAAGAACCATATCAAGAACATCCTCGACAAATTAAACCTCGACAATCGCGTACAACTTGCCGCTTATGCGGTGAGACACGGATTTCAACGAGAAAAGCCATGATCGATGAAAAGATCATGGCTTTTTTGTCTATACTGCATCTGTTCACTCTAGATTGAGAATTACGATAGTAAAAGTTGAAACAAACCGTCGCTCACACCGACACCGTACATGTAATACACGCCAAACACGGTAGAAACCCCTCCGGTCACGCGAATCAACAGCGTATGAAAACGCGGTTTGCTTTGTGAGGCGATAAACGGGATCGAGATCACCGATGTGAACAGCAACATACTCAGCACGGTACCCAAGCCGAAGACCAAGATGAACGACATCGCTTGCCAGATCGAATCCACCGTTTCAAGCGTCAGCAACATCATCGCAGCACTGCCAGCAAGACCATGGATAAAACCGATGACGACCGATTTCAGATAGGAAATGCGAGGATGTTGGTGGTCATGAGTTGCCATGTGTTGATGTGCATGAAAATGATTGTGTTCCTCGTCTCCGTGCACATGCGTATGGGCATGTACCTTCTTTTTGCCAAACTTGAACAGGGCGTTCAATCCCAAATATACCAGCATGATGCCGACACAAAACTCAAGTGACATCGCCAACGTTTCCGGAATTTCATTTTTGACAAGCATCAGGAGCAGGCCGACCACAAACAAGGTCGCCGTGTGCCCAATGCCCCAGAACACTCCGGCAAGCGATGCCCGCCACAGTTTCTTGCTTTGCGAGGCGATGGTCGAAACGGCGATCACATGATCCGGTTCGATCGCATGCTTCATCCCGAGCAAAAAACCAAATGCGAGAACTGACAGCATTCCTATTTCCATCTACTCACCTCTTTCGGTTTCATTTTCCATCGAACCGCCCTTTCCGTCAACCTAAATGTTCACAAAGTCGGGGCAGGCGTTCACAAAAATAGCCCAGTTGAGCCATATAGACTGCCCATCTCTCCACGTATAGTTAGAGCAGATTCAAACAAGCTGACGAAATCAGGTGAAACGCATGAAAAAAAGTGCTCTGCTCGGGCTGTGCCTGCTGTTTCTCTGCCTGTTAACCACTCCGGCCTTTGCCCATGCGACACTGTTGCAAAGCACGCCGGCAGATGGCGATTTGCTACATCATTCAGGCGAGATACGGCTGTTGTTCAGCGAACCGCTGGAGCCAGAACTGATCGAACTTCACCTTTATAACTGGGACGCTGAGCGCCTCAACTTGCCGCCACCCCAGCTAACCAAAGGTAACGCCTCCGAAGCGTACACAGAGTTGCCCGCCGATTTGGAAGCGGGAAGTTATCGAATATTGTGGAGTGTCATCTCAGAGGACGGCCATAAAATAAACGGTCAAGTCTCCTTTTCACTTCATCAGGTGTCCGAACAGATCGCGCCGATCAACACAGACGCCGCGATCGATCAGGAGCTCAACACCACGCTGCACATGATCCTGCGCGACGTTGCCGAATGCGTACTGCTGATGGCGGGTGGACTGTATCTGCTCTCTTGGTACGCCAAGCGAATCGGATTGCCACAAGCGTCCGAACTGCTCGGGCGCTGGAAAAAATTTGGCTGGGCCTTGCTACTTTTGTTGACGCTTGGCGAAGGGATCACCAACCTGACCCTGTTGCAAAGCGATGCGCTTTCTGCCGTCTTCACAGAGGGACGGTTCGAGATTCTGATCGAGACGCCGTTTCTGGTGATGATTCTCATACAACTGCTCTTGCTGCTGTTGTTCGCTGTGCCGGGCATGGCGAGCAGCTGGCCAACGCTGCTCTTTGGGCTGTTGACAATCAACCTTGCGCTGAGCGGACATGCTTTTTCCAGCGAACCGATGTGGTTGGCGCTCGTCCTGCGCATGTTGCATCTGCTGTCGATCGCGCTGTGGCTTGGCGGCTTGCTCTACCTGTTGCTGATTTGGCGGCGACCGCTTGATCGAAGCCGCTTCCGCTCCTTCTTCCTGCGCGTATTTCTTGCCGCTTCCGCCATGGTGGCCCTGAGCGGCGTAGTGCTGGTCAGCATCCAGACCGACTGGAGCTTGGTACTGGCCGCAAATGCTTGGTGGAGTGGTCTGTTGTTCAGCAAAATTGGCCTGATGGCTGTGATGCTGGTCTTCGCTGTGATTCAATCGCTACGCTGGCGCAAAGACGCAAACGCGTTGTCGCAGTCTCTGCTGCGCGTCGAATGGCTGATCGGCCTGCTGGTGATCCTGGCAGGCATCTGGATGAGCATGATCGCGTACCCCTAATCTTGAGGAGGAACCTACTATGAAAATGAAACCAATCGCTATTGCTGTCATCGCTACCGCTGCCCTCACCCTGTTTGCCGGAACTGCTTCCGCTCATGTCACCGTCTGGCCGAAAGAGACGAAGACAGGCGCTTATGAAAAATACACGGTCCGCGTGCCCGTTGAAAAAGAAATCAACACCGTGAAAGTTCGCGTCGAATTTCCGACCGGCATGAAAGTCTCCACCGTGAAGCCGATTCCCAACTGGAGTTATGAATTTGAAAAAGATTCAGAAGGCGTGAACAAAGCGATCACCTGGACGGCCCCGAGCGACAGTGGGATCAAACAGCATGAGTTTACCGAGTTCGAATTTGTCGGCGCCAATCCGAAAGAGGTAGGCGAAGGCACGCTGGTCTTCAAGGCGTTCCAGACCTACGCGGACAACTCTGTCGTCGAATGGACAGGCGCTCCCGATTCCAACACCCCCGCATCTGTCACCACCTTGACCGCTGCGGCTGCTGGCGAAGACCACCACGGCGGCACGGGCAGTACAGAACACGAGCATGCTGATCAAACGGACCATGGCGACAAAGCTGAAGAAGCAACCACCTCCAGCAACACCTGGCCCCTCGTCCTGTCGGGCGGCGCCCTGCTTCTCTCGCTGATCTCCCTGTTCCGCAAACGTTAATCCATACCGAGATGCAACGAAGAGCCCTGACCGTAACGGCAGGGCTCTTCTCGTTTAACAGCCGCTCATTGCTGTTCCTAGTAATAATGCTAAAAAAGCCCTGACCAATGATGGTCAGGGCTTTTGTCTGCTATTAGGAGTTCGCCTGCACAGCGTCTTTCAAAAAGCCGCTTTGGCGAAGTTGGTTCATCAAAGTGCTGAACTGCGGCAAGTCCAGCTGTTGTTTGGCATCGGACAGCGCGACCGCAGGCTCGTTGTGCGTCTCCACGATCAAGCCGTCTGCACCAACAGCGATCGCCGCTTTGGCAATCGGGAGGATGATGTCTTTGCGTCCGGTCGAGTGTGCGATGTCCACGACAACTGGCAAGTGCGATTCCTGCTTCAAAATCGGGACAGCCGAAATATCGAGCGTGTTGCGCGTCGCCTTCTCATACGTGCGAATTCCGCGCTCACACAGAATGATCTGATCATTGCCCCGCGATGCGATATATTCGGCCGCATAGAGCAGTTCCTCGATGGTGGCAGACAAACCGCGCTTGAGCAAGATCGGCTTGCGCACCGAGCCTGCCGCTTTTAACAGCTCGAAGTTCTGCATGTTGCGCGCCCCGATCTGGATCACATCGAGGTACTCACACGCCATCTCGACATCTTCAGGTGCCACGATCTCCGACACGCAGACCATGCCGTGGCGCTTCGCCGTCTCGCTCAAAATTTTCAAGCCCTCTTTACCGAGACCTTGGAAGTCATAAGGAGAGGTCCGCGGCTTGTACGCTCCGCCGCGAAGCAACATGATGCCCTCGTTTTTCAGATGCGAGGCGACCGCTTCCATCTGCCCTGCCGACTCGACGGAGCACGGACCGGAAATGATCACAGGATCACCGCCGCCAATTGCCAACGGCCCCACCTGTACGATCGTGTCCTGCGACTGGTTCTTGCGAGAGATCAACAGCGATTTCTTCTCTTCTTCCAGCAATCCGAGCGATGCCTGGAAGATCTGTTTGAACAGATGACGAATCGTATCATCTGGGAACGGCCCTTTGTTGGCCGGGATCAATTTATCTAGCATTTCCTTCTCGCGGATCGGGTCGAATCGCTCCGTCCCCTTGCCGCTCTTGAGCAAGCCAATCTCGGACACCAGTTCGGCCCGACGATTTAAGACCTCCAGAATCTCAAGGTTCACCTCATCAAGTTGGCTGCGCAATTCCTCAAATCTCTCTTTGCTCATGCTCATCTTACTCCTCTCAGCTCATAATTGAATCAAGTCTATTTTACACCTTTTGGCCTATGCTGGAAACCACCTTTTCAAAGGCACCCAAAAAGCGTTCATTTTCCTCGGCCAGTCCGATCGAGACACGCAGGTACCCCGGAATTCCGAGAGCCGTCCCGCCGCGCACGATCACTCCTTCGCGCAACAGAGCGTCAAACAACGCTCGATCATCCAGACCTGTATCAAAGATCAGGAAATTCCCCTGTGACGGCACAACCGTATATCCTAATTTCGAAAGCCCGGATTGCAGTTGGTCAAAGCCCGCACGATTCTGAATCCGCGACGCCTCCACATGCTCAAGATCGGTCAATGCTGCAACAGCACCGACTTGTGCCAGCATGTTCGCATTAAACGGTTCGCGAGCGCGGTTGATCGCATCGAGCACTTCCATCGGTCCGAACACATATCCCAAACGCAGTCCGGCCAGCCCGTACATCTTCGAAAACGTGCGCATGACAAGTACATTGTACCCGCGCTTCAGGAAATCAATTCCTTGTGCATAATCGGCCTCGGTCACGTACTCATTGTACGCCTCGTCGAGAATCACCAAGACGTGGGACGGCACAAGGTCGAGAAACCTCTGCAACGCCTCTTCACGAATATACGTACCGGTCGGATTGTTCGGCGAGCAAAGGAAGAGGATCTTTGTCTTCGTGGTCACCGCTGCCAGCATCGCGTCCAAGTCATATTCAAAATTGGAGGTGAGCGGTACAGCTACCGTTTTCGCATCCATCAATTTCGCACCAAACCAATACTGTGAAAAAGAGGGTGACGGAACGACGATCTCATCGCCTGGATTCAAAAACGTTTCTGACGTCAGCTTGATCAAGTCATCCGATCCATTGCCGATCAGGATCTGCTGGGTCGGAATCCCAACGGCATCGCTCAGCGCTTCTTTTAACAAAACGGCGCCGCCATCCGGATAGCGGTTCACCTCTTGCAAAGCTTCTAAGATCGCTTGCTGAGCCCGCTTCGACGGCCCCAGCGGATTTTCGTTCGACGCAAGCTTGGTGACATCGGTCAACCCGAACTCCCGCTTCACATCGGAAATCGGTTTCCCCGGCGCATAAGGCGTAATCTCAAACAGATTTTTCCGCACATTGATCAAAATTTCTTGTGACATGGACCGATGCCTCCCGAACGCTGTTTTCATGCATGATTTTCATGGTAGAATGTAATAGATTCTTGTCACCATTTGTCTATTGCTTCTTCACTGTAACACGGCAAAGCATAAAATTTAATCCCGATTATAGCACATAACAACTCCATTGACAATAGAAGTGTCTGCATAGAAAGGTGTGCTTGTTTTGATCACAAAAAATGATTTTCTCACTGCCCGCGCCAATTTGAAAGGCGTCATTCACAATACCCCGCTCGACTATTCGAAAACGTTTTCCGACCTTTCGCACAACGAGATTTACATGAAGCTGGAGAACCTGCAAAAGACTGGTTCCTTCAAGATTCGCGGGGCATTCCACAAAATTGCCACGCTGACCACCGCCGAGCGCGAGCGCGGAGTGATCGCAGCCTCTGCTGGCAACCATGCGCAGGGTGTGGCGTACGGCGCGAACAACGCAGGCATCCCCTGCATCATCGTCATGCCGGAAGCAGCAGCGCTGTCGAAAGTGGAAGCGACCGCACGCTACGGCGCACAGGTCGTGTTGCACGGTAGCAACTACGATGAAGCGTATGCCAAAGCTTTGGAACTGCAACAGGAGCGCGGATTGACGTTCGTCCATGCCTTTGACGACCCGTCGGTGATCGCAGGTCAAGGCACGATCGCTTTGGAAATCCTTGAACAATTGCCCGACGTTGACGCGCTCGTCGCCCCGATCGGCGGCGGCGGGCTGATCGCTGGTATCGCACTGGCCGCCAAACTGGTCAAACCAGACATTCAAATCGTCGGTGTGGAAGCGGCAGGTGCCGCTTGTATGAAGACTTCGATTGAAGCGGGCGAGATCAGCACACTCGATAAGGTGGCGACGATCGCCGATGGGATTTGCGTGCGCCGCCCTGGCGATTCCACCTATCGCTTGACGCAGCAATATGTCGATCACATCGTCACCGTCGAAGAAGAAGAGATCGCCCGCGCCATGCTGCTCGCCGTCGAGCGCAACAAGATGGTCGTCGAAGGGGCAGGCGCGACTGGTTTAGCAGCCGTCCTCTACGACAAACTCCCCTTCCGCGACAAAAAAGTGGCGGTGCTGATCTCTGGAGGCAACGTGGATGTGAACTTCCTGTCGCGGATCATCGAGCGCGGTCTGGTCGAGGCTGGGCGCTACCTGCGCATCAACACCACCGTCTCGGACAAACCGGGCGTCCTTCAGGACATCCTCGGCATTTTCGCCGAAGAACGCGCCAACATCATCGGCATCCAACATCACCGCATGGGCTCTCGCGTCATGCTCGGGGAAGCGGAAGTTGAAATCGACATCGAGACGCGCGACCATGCTCACCAAGACCGGATTTTGAAGCGCTTACAGGAAAAAGGCTTCGCGGTCATCACCCGATAATCTTTTTGGAAAGAGGGGACCTTCGCTTGGCTCAGCACGATGAACAGATCTTTGCGCTCGACATCGGCACACGATCGGTTGTCGGCCTCGTCGCCCGCTTCAATCAGGAGGGGCAGCTCGAAATTGCCGCCACCGTCGCCGAGGAACATGCCACTCGAGCCATGCTCGACGGGCAGATCCACGATGTCTCATTGGTCGCCGATGTGATTCGCAAAGTGAAAACCAGACTGGAAAGCAAAACCGGCCCGCTGCGCAAAGTGGCGGTGGCAGCGGCAGGACGCTCGTTGAAAACGGTTCGCGCCCGCGTCGATCGCAACATTCAAGGGGAACGCGTCACTCGCGACGTGGTCCTCGCCTTGGAACTGACCGCCGTTCAGCAAGCTGAACGTCACTTGCAGGAATTGACGCCCGATGCGTCGCGCTACCACTGTGTCGGCTACACTGTCGTCCACTATTCGCTCGACGATAGCGTGATCGGATCGCTGGAAGACCAAATCGGCTTGAAGGCCAGCGTCGAGATCATCGCCACCTTCCTGCCGCGCGTCGTCATCGACTCGTTGCAAATGGCGCTAGAACGGGCCGATTTGGAGATGGCCGCATTGACGCTCGAGCCGATTGCAGCGATCAATGCGTTGATTCCACCTTCGATGCGCAAGTTGAACCTCGTGCTCGTCGATATCGGTGCGGGTACGTCAGACATCGCTTTGACTGCAGAAGGCACCGTCGTCGCCTACGGGATGGTGCCTGTGGCCGGAGACGAGATCACCGAAGCGCTCTCCCAGCGCCACCTGCTCGATTTCCCGGACGCCGAACAGCTCAAGCGCCGCCTGATGACCGAAGAACATGTCGAGTTCAACGACGTGCTCGGCATGGGGTACAGCATGCCAGCACGCGATGTGATCGAATCGATTCAAGAAGAGGTGCGCAGCCTCGCCACTCAGATTTCCTACGAAATCTTTAAACTCAATCAAAAAGCGCCTGCAGCCGTGATGCTGGTCGGCGGTGGTTCGCAGACGCCGATGCTCGGCCCCCTGCTGGCTGCCGAATTGAAACTGCCCAAAGAGCGCGTCGCCATTCGTGGCACCGATGCGATCAAACAGCTCGCCGAACAGCACGAAGCGCTGAGCGGTCCGCAGGCGGTCACACCGATCGGAATCGCCTTGGCAGCGCTACAACACCCGGTTTCCTCTGTAGCGATTCATGTCAACGGCAAATCGCTTCGCCTGTTTGAGTTCCGGCAGATCACGGTCGGCGACTGCCTAATCGCAGCAGACGTGGAGATTCGCAAACTGCATGGCCGTCCCGGTCTTGCACTCAGCGTGGAGGTGCAGGGTGAGCTAAAAGTCATCCGCGGAACGCTTGGCACCCCCGCTCAACTTTTGCTGAATGGCCAGCCAGCCAAACTCGATGACATCGTCCAGCACGGCGATGAACTGGAAGTGATCGGCGGCGTATCTGGGGTTGATGCATCGGCTGTCATCGGCGACCTGTTGCCGCCGCACCTGCTACCGGAGCCGCTGAGCATTCTGTTCCGCGGCGAGACGCACATGCTGCCTGCTCGTCTGTTGATGAACGGAGAGTTGGCGACAACCGACACGCATCTTACCGACCGAGCAAAAATCAGCGTGGAGCGCCCGACGACTGTCGATCATGTCTTGCAAGCCCTGCCCGATCTGCAAGCTTATGAACGGGAACTGCTCGACTTGCCGCACAGCTTTGCGATCACGCTTGATGGCGAGTCGGTGACAATGCCACACACGCCTTACGAAATCATGCTGAACGATCTGCCTGCAACGCTTGATACAGCGGTGCAAAGCGGAGATACCCTGCATTTTGGGGCGACGCCCGATCCCCACTACACCGTGCGCTTCTTCTATGATGACAGTCTGCATCCAGGCCAGGCGATCGGAGTGATCTGCAACAACCGCCCGATCAACCTCGAAGGGCCGCGACCGCCGATCTATCTCAATGGCAAACCTGCCGGCATGGACGACCTGGTGCGCGATGGAGATTCGCTGATCTTCAAGCCCCAATCACCACATACGTCTGACGGAGCAGACACTCCCGAATGGCAGCCGGTGGTCAGCGACCTCTTCCGCTACATTCGGATTGAGGACGAACGTCCTCCCGGTGCGCTCGATCTGAAACTTTCGGTCAACGCGCTGCCCGCCACCTTCATGACACCGATCAAGCATGGCGATCTGATCATCATGCAGTGGGTATAACAAAGCCATTTCCCTCACATCGAGGGAAATGGCTTTTTGCGGCTCAATTTTCACGTTCCACTCCTCCACCTTGGCGTTCAGATAAAACATGAACAACACGCCGGCCAACCCGCTCGCCAAGATGAAATACAGCATTCCTTTCTCAAGTAGCCGCATCCTGCGCTTTCGCTCCATCGAGCCGTCCTCCCGTCTCCTTGGTGCGCAAAATCAAGTATGAACTTACCAAGATTAGGGTTCCCCCAATCCAAGTTCCCATACTTGGCGCTTCCGCAAAGACCAGGTAGGCAAAGAGAATCGCACTGACCGGGTCCAGATAACCCAGCACGCCGACATGTTGCACTTTCACACGGCTTAACCCGATGAAATATAGCGTCAGCGCCAGTGCCGTATGCACCACCCCGATCGCGACCATCACCGCGATCGACGAAGTGGGCGGCAACACCATGCCCTGCCAGAGCAGATAGGGCAGCAGTACCAACGTCGCCGCACCAGTCTGCCACAGCACCAGCGTGTGCGCCTGCATCCCGGTCACCTTTTTCCCGGAGATCGTCACCATCGCATAGAAAAATGCCGCGGCAAGCCCCGACAAGATCCCGAGCAGATGATCGCCGCCGACATCATCGCCCAACGGATTCATGATCAGCGTCCCGAGAAACGCCAGCCCCACATAGAACAGCGTTCGCTTCTCCAACTTCTCTTTTAACAACAGCGGAGCGAGCAACATGACCAACACGGGTGCCACATAATAGGACAGCACTGCATTGGCCATCGATGTCAACGTCACCGCTTGGAAAAAGAAAATCCAGTTCAGCGCCAACACAATCCCGCCAAACACCACCCAGCCATACTGTCCAGCCGCCTCTTGCCAAGCCCTACGCAATCCGCCGCCGCGCACGACCTGAAACAGACCGAGTACGAAAAACGCCGACACCACGCGATAAAACACGATGACGGTGGCCGGCTGGTCGGCCCAGCGTCCGAAAATGCCCACACTGCCCCAGATCAGCATCGCCGCGATCACAAACAAGTACCCCATCTCGCCTGACTCCTTTCATGCTCTATAAAAAATGCCCCGCCACAGCAGACGGGACGCTTAGTTCAGTTCCGGATTTCCTTTCGCGATCTCTTCGGCTTGACACTTCGGGCAAATGCCGTAAAACTCCAACCGATACGAACCGACCGCATACCCGTAGGCGTCCAGCTCCGGCGACTCCAAAGTCGCCTTAGGCGGACACGGTACATCGACGACCTTACCACACGTTTCACAGACCAGATGCGCATGTTCCGAATCGTTGCCGTCATAGCGGCTCGACATGTCACCGTAGGACAGCTCGCGGATCACGCCAAGCTCCTTCAAACGGTGCAACGTATTGTACACCGTCGCCATACTGATTCCCGAGAACTCCAGACTAACCTGATGAAAAATCTGTTCGGCAGTTGGATGTTCATGCGTCTCTTTCAAATAACGCAGAATCATCTGCCGCTGCGGAGTTAAACGCACTCCGCGAGACTTCAGATCAGCGAGGGATTCTGTAAACGAGCTCCTCTGCATCTCGCTTCACCTCACCAGACTTGTGAATTCTTATAATAATTCTATTGTATCAGAAACGGTGGGCGCAAGAAAAGAGCCTGCACACCCCTGTGCAGGCTCTTTCCTCGATGCGGCCCTACGTATTAAGAAGCATGTTCGTTCTGATACGTGGCGTGCTCATGGCACGATGCGCAAGTTCCGTAATACTCCAGGCGATATGAAGACAGAGTAAATCCCGCTTGTTGTACATTCTGGGTGATCAGCGCCTCATCAGGCGGACTGGCGATGTCTAGCACTTGGCCGCAGTGTTCACACACCAGATGCGCATGCTCCGAATCGTTACCGTCGAAACGGCTGGAGACATCTCCATAAGACAATTCGCGGATTACCCCAAGTTCCTTAAGCATGTTCAAAGTGTTGTACACGGTCGCAAGCGAGATGCCTGGGAACTGCTCCCCAATTTTTTGGTAGACTTGCTCAGCTGTCGGATGCTCCTCGGTTTCCTTCAGGTACTGTAAGATGACTTGTCTCTGAGGTGTTAGACGAATACCGCGGCTTTTCAGATCAGCGAGCGACTGCGTGTAGCTTTTTCTTTTCATTTGTACCCCCCCATTTCCTCTCTTGCAAGAAAATATTCTTTTACAAAAGATAACCCCACCTACCTTAAATATTACTAACTCAGATAGCCATTGTCAATTGAGATTGTTCATAATCCTGTTATTATTCAATCGATTATTCCAAATAGACAATAATAGAGTTAAAATTGGTAACCCCCACAAATAGAAGGCAAACGGAAAAAAGGTCGTCGTTGCAATCCCCATCGCCGCTGAGCACAAGATCCCGTGCAAATTCCACGGAATCAGTGCCGACGCTACGACCCCCGAGTCGCCAATCGTGCGTACCAACTCCGGTGCCGGAACAGCCATGCGGTCGTAGACCGGTCGCAACGCTCGGCCCGGCACGATGATCGCCAGCGCTTGGTTGCAAGCGAGCAACGCCATCGAAACGGAGAGCAACATGGTCGAAAAGATCAGCCCCAGATAACGCTGAATACGCCCGAGCAGCTTTTGTAAGAGGGTCTGCATCATACCGGTCGATTCCATCACGCCGTTGAGCATCCCGGCACAAAAGACCAGCAACGTTTGGTTAAAAATCGGCCATACGCCGCCCCCGCTCAACAGTGTCTCCCCTTGCAAGGTCAGATCATAGCCGAGCCAGATCGCCCGCAGCACCTCCAACAGGGTAGCTCCCTGCACGAAAAGCGCAAGGCCCGCTCCGGTCAGGATACCCAGACCGAGGTTCCAACGGATCGGTACGCGAAATGCCGCCAAGGTCAGGACGAGCGCAGGCGGTACCAACACGATCCACGGCATAGCAAACTGTTCGATCAACAGGGCGACTAGGGGTGAGTTGACCGAATCGGTCGAAGTGCTCGAAGCTGCCCCATGCCCCAGCCAGAAAAAGAGCCCTGCACAGATCACAAACATCGGCAACCCGGTCTTCAGCAGCGGTTTAAAATTGTCTTCCGCCTTCGTCCCGGTCATCGAAGATAGCAGATGAAAAGCACCGGACACAGGGGACATCCGGTCCCCGACCATCGCCCCCGAGATCAGAGCCCCGCCGATCAGCGCAGGCGAAATGCCAAACACAAGCCCCATACCCGCGATGGCAGCTCCCATCGTGGACAGTGTCCCCACCGATGAGCCGAGCACGATCGACGTGCCAGCCGTCAGCAAAAAGGCCATCACGACCAGATATTCGGGCTGGATAAACTGCATCCCGTAATAGATCAGCCCCGGCACCGTCCCCGCGACCAGCCACGCCGAAATCAAGCCGGCGATCAAGAGCAAGATGCCGACCACCAAAAAGGTACTGCTCAACCCCTGATAGGTCGCACGTAGTACCTCCCGCCACGAAAAGCGGTGGAGCACAGCGATCAATACCGCCACACCCCACCCTAGGAAAAGCGCCAAATATAGCGGAAGTTCAAACACATAGATGCACAGCAACAGCCCTGTGAGGCTGCAAAGAAATGGAAGTCCCGCGATACCGAAGGAAAAACTGCGTTTCTGCTCGTCGATCATGATCCGGACACACCGCCCGACAGGATGAAACGCATCGCTTCTTCCGGCGTAATATCGAGAATTTGTACATGCTCCTTGGGCACGAGGAAAGTCAGACCCGCCACTTGAAACGTCTGTGGCACATAGATGGCAACGTGGTCGCTCAGTTCATCGCCCAGTTTGGCTACGTCTTCTGTGGTAATAAAGCCAAGCATTTTCATCGGGTTGTTCGGCATGGTGACCAAAGCAACTTTCGAAAACGATTTTTTCTCACCGACAAACGACTCGATCGTTTCTCGGATGACTTTATAGAGCGTTTTAACAAATGGAATGCGCTGTAAGATCGACTCGACGATGCCGATCAACTGTGCGCTAAACCAGTAGGTGGTCAGCCAGCCAACCAGCGTGATCAGCACGATGGTCAGCAAAATGCCAAAGCCCGGTACATAAACATCACCGAGTTTTTCATGCAATGAGTTCCCTAAGAGGCTGTCGAAGAACCGAAAGCTCTGCACCACCACATACACGACCAGCCCGATCGGTACGATGGTCAAAATCCCGTTCATAAAAAACTTTAACAAACTACGCCACACTCTCAAAACCCTCTCTCCCTCCGAACTGCCACTGTTTCCAGTTTACCGAAGCAAAGTTTTAGAGTAAACTAAAAAGAATAGGTGAAACGAGGTGTCTCATGGACGTAAAATTACTCGCGGCCCTGATGCGGTCGCAAATGGCGTCACCGCTCGGCACTGACTCTTCCATTTCCAATTCGACCGGTAGCGATTTTTCGATGCTGTTAGCAGAACTGCTCTCTAGCACGGGCGCGACCGAAACAGCGGCGACGTCTTCTTCGCTCAACCAACGCGTGATGAATCTGCCGTTTTCGATCGGCTCCACACAGCAGTTCAACCCCTTTTCTTCCGCGTTCGGTTCTTCCAACTATGACGATCTGATTCAAGCGACGGCCAGTCGCTATGGTGTCGATCCGCAGCTTGTCCGCGCCGTGGTACGGCAGGAGTCGGGTTTCAATCCTTTTGCCACCTCTTCGGCTGGTGCAGGCGGGTTGATGCAATTGATGCCCGCGACCGCCAGAGGGCTTGGTGTGGAAAACGTGTATGACCCGGCTGCCAACCTCGATGGTGGCGTCCGTTATCTAAAACAGATGCTCGACCGCTACCAAGGCGATGTCGGTACCGCTTTGGCTGCCTATAACGCTGGCCCCGGCAATGTAGACCGTTACGGCGGCATTCCACCGTTCGGTGAAACCAAGCGTTATGTCAGCAACATTTTGAACAGTTTGCAAAGCGTATAATGAGGAAAGCCGCATCCGCTGATGGATGCGGCTTTTTTGTCTAGAAAATAGGCTCATAGTTTAGACGATTGTCCCTGCCAAAAACGCCTTCATTCGCATGTACTATCACTGTAAGCGAGAAACGCCAACCAACACAAACAAACTCATTGGAGGGATGTAACATGTCAGGTCATCATGCAGGTCATGCAGGTTACGGTTTTGGTGTATTTGGTGGTTATACTCGTTGGGCAGTCGTATTTCTGATCATCTTTGTCTTGTTCTTCCTGCTCGTTCCCGGCTTCGACGGCGCCTACTAATCGATCGTCCTCGCCGTCATTTTCAAAACAGAGGCGCGCACAGTCGGTGCGCGCCTCTTTTGTCGTTCAATTCGCTTACAGGAAATAAAAACCGATGCCAATGATCACATAAGCACCGAGCGCCATCGCGCCTTCCAACCAGTTCGACTCGCCATCTTGGGCGAGAAAATTGATGAGAAACACCGACAAGACCATCGCTGCCAATTCCGGCCAAGTGAAGACCAGCGACATCGGATTGCCGAGGAGCAACGACAAAAACACCAGCACAGGAGTGACGAACATCGCGATCTGCAATGACGAACCGACGGCGATCTCCAGCGCCAAGTCCATCTTGTTGCGCCATGCCATCAAGACCGCTGAGGAGTGCTCGGCCGCATTGCCGATGATCGCCACGATGATCACCCCGATGAACACTTCCGACCAACCGAGTTGCTGGGACACAGCGTCGATGGTGTGGACGAGCAGTTCCGATTCAAACGCGACGGCTACCGTCGCCAAGGCCAGAACGCCGATCGCTTTGCCCACGCTCCACTCCGCTTCTTCTGGGTGCATGTCTTCGGTGTAGTTGAATAGATTGCGGTGCGTATAAAGGGAGAAAAACAGCCCGAGCAGATACAACACCATGACGACAATCGACACGCCGATCGACAGTTTGATGTCGATCCGATCCGGATGGGACAGCGAGAAGATCGCCGGGATGACCAGTGCGATCACAACGCCGAGCAGCATCATGGCAGCATTGGTGCCTGCGATGATGCGATTGAACTTCTGCTGCGGGTGGCGGATGCCGCCGACCAGCATCGAAAGACCACTCACCAGCAGCAAGTTCCCGATGATCGAACCGGTGATCGATGCCTGTACGACGCCGATCAACCCCTCGCGCAACGCGAAGAAAGCGATGATCAACTCCACCGCGTTTCCGAACGTTGCGTTCAACAAACCGCCAATCTTCGGCCCACTGTGGATCGCAATGCTTTCGGTGGCCCGCCCCATGATGCCAGCCAGCGGAATGATGGCAGCACATGCGATCGCAAACAGGGCGAGTTCGCTCCAATGCATGTACTTCCCGATCACGCTGAGCGGAACTGTGATCACAAGCAGGATCATCATCAGCCTTTGCATAGATAAGACTCCCCCTCGTTCAACTGCCAAAACAGTCGTTCATCCACCCCTAAAATCAAAAATTTCTCCATCCCTAACGCCTCGCCCCAGTTTCTAACCTTTTATATATAGAAATTTACTTGGGGGCAAAAAACGTATATACTGTTCATAATAGTTCCGGAAGGGTGACGTTTATGTCGAACCAAGAGACCAACACCCGCAAAACGATCATCACGATCCTGCGGACCGAAGGCCCGATGAGCGCGGGCGATCTGGCCGAGCGCATCGGGATTACCGAAATGGCAATCCGCCGTCACATCGCAACGCTGGAACGCGATAACCTGATCTTCCCGACCACCATTCGTCAGCCGATGGGACGTCCCGCCAAGGTGTACCAATTGACGGAGGAAGCGGACAATCTTTTTCCTAAAAATTATCATTCCCTGATGCTGGACATTTTAGAAGACATTGTTCACATAGACGGGCAAGATAAGATTCAAGCGATCTTCGACCAACGCGAAGACCGCTTGTCAGCACAGCTCAACGAACTGTTTGATGGTAAGTCTTTGGAAGAAAAGGTGCAGGCGCTCGCCGAAATGCAAAACAGCAAAGGCTATCTCGCCAAATGGGAGCGCAAGGAAGATGGCTCTTTTGAGATTGTCGAGTACAATTGCCCGATCGCCCAAGTATCCAAAGTCTACCCGCAGACCTGCTCCTGTGAAACCAACGTGTTTCGCCGCGTGCTCGGCACCGAAGTCGATCGCTCTCAATGCCTCGCCGAAGGCGGCAGTTGCTGTGTGTTTAAGATTCAGACCGATCATGAGCAAGAAGCATAAACACGTCGATGCAAGCAGGATGCGCTCTGCGTTTGAGAGCGCATTTTCTCCAGCCTTTTATTTCGCTTCACGAATGTTTCGGAGCTGGTAACAGACAAACGCTAGCGATCAATTGCTCTTTTTTCGCCCGAGGAAACCGCTTGATCTCACGTTCGCGGCGCAGTGCACTGCCAAGATCCAGTTGCAGTTCCACATAGCGCAGTGTGAGCGGTCCGCGCCCGCGCGTGTACTTTGCACCTTTTCCTTTTTCATGAAGTTCAATTCGCCGCCACAGATTAGGAGTGATCCCCGTGTAAAGCGACCCGTCCCCACATTCTAAAAGATATACGTATACCATAAAATACCTCAGAACTTTGTCTTTTTACTCTCAATTGTCCAAATGTTAGCATAAAGGAAGATGATGATGAAAGAATTTATTACACTCAAAGAGTTTTTCATCGCGCACAAACGATCCTTTCTCCTCGGCATCTTCTGGGTTTTCTTCGTGGACGCGATCGGTTTGATCACGCCGAAAGTGCTCGGGCTGTTCGTCGATGACTTGCGAGGCGGCGGCTTGGACCGCAGTGACATCCTCACCTATGCGGCGATCATCTTTGGCGCGGCGATCTTCTCAGCTGTGGCCCGCTATTACTGGCGCATCTACATCATGGGCAACTCCCGCAAAGCGGAAGTCTACCTGCGCGACAAGTTTTATCAACACTTGCAGTCGCTCTCACCGAACTACTTCAATCATCACAAGACGGGCGACCTGATGGCGCACGCAACCAACGACTTAGGTGCCATTCGGCAAGCGCTTGGACCAGGCTTTCTCTCCGCGGTCGATCCGTTTTTCGTCCTGACGTTTACGATCATCATGATGCTCTACACCGTCGGCTGGCAACTGACTTTGGCAGCGCTTGCCCCGATGCCATTTTTGGCGCTGATCGTCACTTTGTTTGGACGCGTGATCCATCGCCGTTTCGGTCAAGTTCAGGCCGCATTCGGATCGCTGACCGACCGCGTGCAAGAAAACTTCGCTGGCGTGCGCGTCGTCAAATCGTTCGTGCAGGAAGAGGCGGAGATCAACAAATTCACGGCGGAGAACCAGGAAAACTTCAAAGCCAACCTCAACCTGATCAAAGTCAACGGCATCTACAACCCGGTCGTGCAGGTGGTCACCGCGATCTCCTTTCTGATCGCGCTCTCCTACGGCGGCATCCTCGTCGTTCGCGGCACGATCTCGCTCGGTGACTTTGTGGCCTTCAACACCTACCTCGGTCTGATGACATGGCCGATGATGGCGATCGGCTGGGTGATCAATATGTGGCAGCGCGGGGCGGCATCGATGAAGCGCATCAACGAAGTCCTGCACACTCTGCCTGAGATCTTCGACGGTGAAGAGGTGGCCGACAAAGACGATCTGTCCGGCAACATCGAGTTCAAAAATCTCACCTTCACCTACCCAGGCGCAGAAAAGCCAGTCTTAAAAGACATCAACATCCGCGTCGAAGCTGGCAAGACGGTCGCGATCATCGGTCGCACCGGATCTGGCAAATCGACCCTTATGAATCTACTGCTCCGCTTGTACAATACGCCTCCAGGCGCCCTGTATCTGGACGGTGTGGACATCAACCGCGTACCACTGGCGACGATTCGCGAAAACATCGGCTATGTGCCGCAAGAGAACTTCCTGTTCTCCAAGACGATCCGCGACAACATCGCCTTCTCCGGGTCTGAGCAAGGCTACACCCAAGAGCAGGTGGAGGCGGCCGCATCTCTTGCACAAGTGCACGGCAACATCGTCGATTTTGAAGAAGGGTATGACACGATGCTCGGCGAGCGCGGCGTAACGCTGTCCGGCGGTCAGAAACAGCGCGTCTCCATCGCCCGCGCCGTGATCAAGAATCCGAAAATCCTGATTCTTGACGACAGCTTGTCCGCTGTTGACACGCATACCGAAGAGGAAATTTTGCTGCGTTTGAAACAGATCATGCAAGCCCGCACCTCGCTGATCATCGCTCACCGTATCTCGACGATCAAAGACGCGGACGAAATTCTCGTCCTCGACGATGGGCAGATCATCGAACGCGGTTCGCATGACAGTTTGTTGGAGCTTGGCGGCCTCTACCATGAACTCTATCAGAAGCAACTACTCGAAGACCAAATCGCAGCGAACGACTAGGGGGTGACAGCATGTCGAACATCCATGAAGAAGAAAAGTTAGAGAAATCCTATGACGGTCGGCTGATGCGTCGCCTCCTCGGGTATGTAAAACCGTATAAATACTGGATGCTGCTTTCGATCATCATGCTCCTTTTGATCACCGTATCCGATCTGGCCCGTCCCTATTTAATCAAAGTTGCGATCGACGACCATATGAACGTGTTCAACACGACGTTCGTCACGGCGTCAGACGAGGAACTCACTAAAGATCAGCACTATACCTTCCGCGGTCAAGTGCTGGTGCGGGAAAGCGCGTTTGCAACACCTCCTCAAGACCGTGCGCGCTATCACATCGAAAATACCGATCAAGATCAGTATGTGATGATCGTGGAAAATCAGCCTGGGGCGGCAACTGAACAACTGCCGATGACCCAAACGGAAGTCGAAGTGTTTCAAGAGACTGAAGTGAGCGCACTGGTCTCGATCGGCATGATCTATCTCGCCTTGATCCTTGGCTCTTTTGTGCTCAACTATCTGCAGACAATCATCCTGCAATGGACCGGGCAGCGGATCATCTTCAACATCCGTCAGCAACTGTTCTCCCATCTGCAGAAGCTGTCCCTCGCCTTTTTTGACCGCAACCCGGTCGGACGGCTGGTCACCCGCGTGATGAACGACACCGAAGCGTTGAACGAGATGTACTCGAACATGTTGGTCACGCTGTTCAAAGACGTCTTTATCCTGCTCGGTATCATCGTGATCATGTTCCAGACCAACGTGAAGCTGGCGATGATTTCGATGGCCTGTGTGCCATTTGTGATCATCATCTCGCAAATCTACCGCCACTATGCCCGCCGCGCCTTCCGCGATACGCGCGTCAAACTGGCACAGATCAATGCGACACTGGCCGAAAACATCTCCGGAATGCGGATCATCCAAATTTTCCGCCGCGAGAATCGGATGCACAAAGAGTTCGAACAGACCAACAACGACTACTTCAAAGCGAGTTGGCAGGAATTGCGCACCTTCGCGATTTTCCGTCCGTCGATGGAACTGTTCGCACAGTTAGCGCTGGCGATCCTGATCTGGTATGGCGGCGGCAAAGTGCTCGACAACGCCCTGCAGATCGGTGTGCTGTACATGTTCATCAACTACACCCAACAATTCTTCCAGCCGATCAACGATCTGTCGGAGAAATACAACATCCTGCAATCGGCAATGGCCTCGTCGGAGCGTCTGTTCCAATTGCTCGATACGGACGACTCGATCAAAAACCCAGCGCATCCCAAGCCTTTCGTCAACATCAAAGGCCGCGTCGAATTCAAAAACGTCTGGTTTGCGTACAGCGGTGAAAACTGGGTACTGCGCGACGTATCCTTCACGATTGAGCCAGGCGAGACGATCGCCTTCGTCGGTGCGACCGGAGCTGGTAAAAGCTCGATCCTCAATCTGCTCTCGCGCTTCTACGACATCCAAAAAGGCGAGATCCTGATCGACGGCGTGAACATCAAAGAAGTCCGAAAAGAGGAACTGCGCCGCGCGATCTCCGTCGTGCTCCAAGACGTCTTTCTGTTCACAGGCACGATTCGCGACAACATCCGCCTGCAAGAACCATCGATCACCGATCAGCGCATCGAAGAGTCGGTACGCTTTGTCAACGCCGACAAATTGATCAACAAATTACCCGGGAAATTAGATGAGCCGGTCTTGGAACGCGGCGCCACCTTCTCCGCTGGGGAACGCCAACTGGTCGCCTTTGCCCGCGCCTTGGCGTTCGATCCGACCATCCTCGTCCTCGATGAAGCGACGGCCAACATCGACACCGAGACGGAAAGCCTGATCCAAGACGCTCTGCAAAAATTAACCAAAGACCGCACGACTATCGTGGTCGCCCACCGCCTGTCCACGATCCAAAATGCCGATAAGATCATCGTCATGCACAAGGGCACGATTCGCGAAATGGGCAACCACCAAGCTCTGCTCGCCCAAGGCGGCATGTACTACAACCTGTACCAACTGCAATACAAAGAAAATTTCCAAGAAGAAGCTGCCGCCGCACTGTCACCCGTTGAGGCCTGACACCCGGACGCGACTTCTTCGGTGCTAAGGGAAGCTGTTCAATGACAGCTTCCCTTTCTTATCTCTCGCCAGAAGCGTGTTTATATCCTTGCCATCCCTTGGAGTCAGGGCGTGAATGACAGCGCTCAGTGCAAGTCACTCCGCGTCCTCCGCCGCAAGATCGACTACAAACGGCGGGTCTTTTACGATCAATCTATGTTATAATTTGTACTTGCTTACGAGCTCATGTTATCACTTAACAGATTTTAGGAGGCCCTGCACGTGACCAAGCAAAAATGGCTCTGGGCGTTGCTGATCGCAGCGACAGGTCTTGTCCTCTACGGGATCATCAGCGTTCAAAACTGGGGCGCTGGCTGCGTTGCGCTGATCTTACTCACCTTGTACGGCGTGAAAAAAGACCAAACTGACATCACGTGGCAAAAATTCCTGCCGATCGGTTTTCTGGCTCTGCTCTTTCCCTTTGTGATGTACAACTACGCTGGCTCCTTCTGGCACAGCATCGTCTCTTGGCAGACGGGTAATGTCCACCACTATTTCAAATGGAACGACCTGTTCGCCTCGATCCCGTTTAACGATGCGAGCTTCCTTTGGTTCTATCAGCCCGAATGGCTGGTCAAATTGATCGGCTGGATCTACTGGTATGGATTCACCTTGTCCTTCTGGGCCTGTATGATCCGTAGTTTCTTCACCAAAGATGTCAAAAAGATGCTCCATTACGCTTTTGCCGGATTTGTCCTCCAAGTCCCGCTGATCCTACCGTTCTACAATACGATTCTGTTGCAGGAAGTTTGGTACGTCTATGGCATCCCTGACATGCTCGACCCGTGGTACCGCCATTACACGACCGAAGCGGAGACCTTAAACTGGGTGCAAAACTGCTTTCCTAGCATGCATACCTCGATGGCCTTTGCGATGCTTTTGCTCGCCCGCCGCGAGTCGTCTCGCTTTTTCCGCTGGACGATGACCATCTACTGCACGCTGATCATCTTCTCCACGATGTATTTGAAAATTCACTGGGTCATCGACGTGATCGCTGGGATGCTTTTTGCATGGGGCGTTGTCAAACTTGCCGATCTGATCATGAATCGACTGATCTCGCGCCTGCCTGCGCGACTCCTCTTGCGCACCCGCGAAACGGTCTCCCCCGTGGCAGCCACCACCGAAAAACAGCCCGAATAAAAAAGGCACTCCTGCTTTCGGAGTGCCTTTTTTACATCATTCCCCTTGTTCCCCACTCGGTTCAGCAGCGGAGCGAGCCGCCTCCAACTGCAATCGAATCACCCGACGCAACGGGTCTTCTGGCAGCGTCACCACCGCATCGCCTTTGACTTTGACCTGACAGCCGAGGCGGTATCCCGCCTTGACCTGTTGAACCGATAGCATCCGCGACTCCGAGATGCTAAGCGTATCGAGCGCCCCATCGGACTCCACCTGCAACTTGCACGTTCCACAGGCTCCGCGTCCGCCGCACTTGCTCGGCAAAGCGGCCTTCGCCGCTCGAACAGCCGCTAGGAAAAGCACTCCGTCGCGCACTTCCACCGTCTTGTTGTGCGGAAGAACTTTTACCTTACTCATCCTCTTCATCTCGCTCCAAGAACTCTGGCGGCACCTGCTCAGGAATCGCCGTCCCATCCTCCAACCACAGCTGAATCGGCTGGACAGCGAGCGCTCGGACCTCCTCCCGTTCCATCTCGACAACATTCGGCACATGGATCAAACAATCATCCAAATAGTCGAGTACGCGCTGCACATTCAACGCCCGATACTCCGGCGCATACGGTGTCAAGAGTTCCCTTGCGCGAGTGAACAGTTGCCGAAAGCCAGCGATGTTGCCTGCATTCAAGTGATAGAGCCCGACTGCGAGTTGGATCAAGCCCTTATAAAAATCGATCCGATCGCTGTGCCAATAGCCTTCCAATACTTCATGCGCTTCAAAATAATCCACTTCGTTCACATATTTGAAAAACAGCAAATACTCCATCGGGTGATCATGAGTCATCTGCAAAACTCCAATCTCGTGTAAAGCGCCATCAACTTCAGGCGGTTGACAGGGTTACCGTCTGTCCCTTTTTCCACATATAGTATAACCAATTGAACCAGCACAGGAGGTTCCGATGAGACGAAACCCTACTGCCGATCTATCCACACTTCGCTCCAGGGCCAAAGATCTCCTGCCGACCACGACCGTTTTACTCTATGGACAAGACGATACACTGCTCAAAAAATCATTGCAAAGCATCAGGCGTCAGCAACATGTTACCCTCGATTGCATATTGTTGACCGACGACCCACACTATGAACCGGGGCAACTCCCGCTGAAACATTGGCCCGAACGCTTTGCTCTGCGACACCTCAAACCGGACTTCCCTTGCGGCAAATCCCGCCTCGTCAACCTTGCCCTGCCGCACATTTCCAGCCGTCACGTCCTCGTGCTACAAGCAGGAGACCGTTTCGAACGAGATGAGATCGCTCTGATGGAGAAAAAGCTGGCCCTGGCACCGCCACATACCGCTGCCGTTTTTGGCAATTTGGAACTGTGGGAAAGCTCTCCACAGGGTGATCGAATCACCAAAGCGCTCCCGAGCATCATGACTCGCTCCATGCGCCGCTTGCTCAACCATCTAAAAAGGGAGCACCGCCTCGCCCCACCGTTGCTCCCAGCCAAACTCTTAAAGCGGATCGGCTATCCGACCGACTATCCTGGCGAAGGCTTCCTGCTGGCCGATACAGCTTTCACATTGGCGCTGCTGCAAGAAGGAACGCTGGAACACCACGCGGATCTGTGTATCCGTCGCTATACTAACACCGAACTGGCCTGTTTTCAAAAGGAGGACGAAAAGCGGATCTTACACGTCTTACTGCGCCAATCGGCCAAAGACCTTTCCCTCCCAGAGCCCTATGACTAAAAACCGCCTGGCCCACGCCAAGCGGTTTTTGTTTGCTACAGATGCTTACCAAATACGTAAAACTGATGCTTCCTCCGATTTCGTCCGGTAAACGATCGTTGAATCGCTCGAACCAGTTCATCAGAAGCACCGGCTAGTTGGATGGAGACGCGTTCGACAGGCTTCGCTTCCCGCACAGCTCCGGCAGCGGCGGCCAGCCCGCCTGCGGTTGTCGAAGCGACCAGTTGTAGCACGCGCAGTTCCTGCGTTCGCACCGCATACAAGGCAACCGCCTCGATCTGACCGTGCCGCTCTGCGATCACACAGCCTCCACGTCTTCGTTTGCCGAGCAACTCTTGGAGCAGGGCACGATCGAGCGAGACCGTTTTCCGAAAATCATGAGGACAGGTCACCGCTTCAAACGATGCTCGATAGCCGACCTGCCCCCCCAACCAATGTAACACCCGTGACACGTCAACCGTGTGCGAAACTGCACGCAAGCGGGTCAGCTGAGCGGCTGGCTTGCGAGGCAAGTGGGACCATCTCGTCCATCGTGCCCACTCCGTATAGCCGCGCGCGCCTCCCATCATCGCGTGCACGCGCCCGTTGCTCGGCAGTGTGTTTAAACGCACCACCTCGGCCCCTAGCTCTTTGACCTGCTGATCCACATAATCGGTAAAAGCCCCGCCGATCCCACTGCCTTGCGCTTTCGGAGCAATGCGCATCCACTGGAGCCAGCAGTCCTTAGGACGCGGAAACACCGCCTGACAGCAACCGAGAATCTTTCCATTCTGCTCCGCGACGTACCAGCCGTCCGGTTCCTGTTCAAAGCGGTTGATCATCCGTGAGACGCGCTCCTTGCTCTTGCGCTTCGTAAACAGTTCCGCCAGCTCTAACACATCTGCACGGTCCGCTTGGCGAAACGTCAACCCGTCCACCGACTCCCCCTCCTTTCTCCGACTCTCTCCTAGACTATGGCAACTTTGACCCGGTCGTACCCATGCCTATCTATAAAAAAATACAAATTTGAAGTCAGTGAAAATAATGAAAGTTAAAATATATGGTTCAAAATCCCTACGAAGTATAGTAAAATAGTTGTAACTTAGATTCCCGCGATACTACTTTCGGAGGATATTGCTCGTGAAACTAATTCCATTATTTGAACTCTCTGAAGTCCATAAGATTGCACGTCCGATCTACGCACCCGACCAATCGATTCTGCTCAACCGTGGCGCCTCGGTCAAATTGGCTTACAAGAATCGCTTAGAATCTTTTGGTATCCTGTCCGTCTATGTAGAAGATGAATTTTTAGGCACGATCGAAGACATCGATCCTGTTTCCGATGTGGTACGTCAAGGGGCGGCCCGCATCGTGCAAAAGGCGTTCGATTTAGCAGAGAATCGTCGCCCGCTTAATATTGACGAACTGATCCGCGTCGCCAATCAGATCACCGACGACCTGATCGCCAACCGCGGCTGCATGGTGCAATTTACCGACGTTCGCGCGACCGGGTCCTATCGTTACTCGCATTCGGTCAACGTTTGCATCCTCGCCACCTTGACAGCGCTTGGGCTTGACTATGATATGCTGCGTGTAAAACAGATCGCCATCGGGTCGCTTTTGCACGACATCGGCTATGCGACCGCCAAAAATCCGCTCGACCACCCGATGGAAGGATTCAACCTGTTGCGCCGCTACCCGATCATCCACACGCTGTCAGCTTCCATCGCCGTTCAGCACCATGAGCGCATCGACGGGGCTGGCTTCCCACGCAATTTAAAAGGCGACGCTGTCCACGAATACGCTCAGATTTGCGCGCTCGCCAACCTCTATGACCATCTGACCAATGAAGAAGACGGCACGCGTATATTGCCGCATTATGCACTGGAGAAAATCATGTCGGAATACACTGCATACGACCAAAAGATCATCACCGCCTTCGTGCGCAATATCGCGCCTTACCCGGTCGGCACATCCGTACGACTGAACAACGGACAAGAAGGCAAAGTGATCGCCGTCCCTAAAGGGCTGCCACTTCGCCCAGTCGTCAAGCTTTTCGACACTGCCGAACTGGTCCATCTGCTCGACCATTCCACCTTATTCGTTACCGAAGTCATCGAAAAAGTAGCAGTTGCGAAATGATCGTGTGATCGCTTTTCACCATGCCCAACACGATCATGCGTGTATGAGGTTCTGCCCAATCATTCGTATAAAAAGGGGGCGTGCCAAAATGGCACGCCCTGTATGTTCAACGCTGTGAAATCGGTTTCATTATGCATTCAAAAAATTCAAGCACACATACCAGTCATACTCTTCTTCCGTTCCATGGGACTCAAGTTCGCGATAGTAGCTAACAAAATCGGAACTGGACATTCCAAAACGTTGCTCACAATCTTGCACATATGACATCATTTCATCACGTTTACGAGACCAATATTCCTGCATACCAGAAATCCCCTCCACTAAATTCGTTCATCCCTGCATTAAGTATATCACATTATACGCTCAGAATTCGATATATGACATACTCAAATCAAATTTTTTCACCCTAAAAAATAGGCACTTGTCACGCTTTGCCGCCCTTCGCCATACGATGCACCAAAAGGAGGTCACGGTGAATGGAACAACTCCTCCAAGAAAACTTTTACCTGCGGCGGCGCGTGGAGGAATTGGAGCGCGAGAATCAGCAAATTCGCTTGATGCTGGCTGCTAAAACGTTGCTGGTTGATAAGATCGAGTTTAATTTTGACCGAATCAGAATCGAAAACTTAAGCGGAGCTCTGCAGATCGGCCTTACCCATCAGGCAGATGTGAACCCGCAAACGGTAAACTTGCCACAGCTCACCAAGGGTCCAATCTTCCGCATCTAAAAAAACGGCGGCCCGCTCGGACCGCCGTTGCTTCTATTTTTGCAAATACTGGCCGACCATCCGGGCCAAAGAATCGAGCAATTCTTGATCGTCCTGTTTGCTCTCCTTAGCTGGCTCTCGTTCCAGCTCCGGACCTTCCACAGCCTGCGACCGTCCCGGCGGCATCCCCCACATCCCGGAACCGCCACCATAGTTCGGCACACCTCCACGGCCCAATCCGCTTGGTCCCTGCGGCCCTCCATATCCTGGAGGTCCACCATGCCTTGGTAGACTTCCTTGCCCTGTTGGGCCATCCTGCCCTTGCTGGCTTCCTTTCCCTGTTGGGCCACCCTGCTCTTGCGGACTTCCGTTCCCAGATGTACCATCCTGCCCTTGCGGACTTTCGTTCCCGGATGTAGCATCCTGCCCTTGCTGGCTTCCATTACCTGACAGCCCTTCTTGCTCTGGTGGACTGCCGTTACCTTCCGAATCTTCATTCCCTGGCGATTCGTCCCCTTGTGGAGTGCCTTGCCCTTGTTGAACTCCGTTCCGTTGCTGACCTCGATTCCTTGGCAAGCCTCCACTTCCCTGAAAGCCACCGTTCCCCTGCGGACCTCCGTACCCCTGCGGGCCTCCGTACCCTTGCGGACCTCCGTACCCTTGTGGGCCTCCGTACCCTTGCGGACCTCCGTACCCTTGTGGGCCACCATATCCTTGTGGGCCTCCGAAGCCTGGGCCGCCAGCTCTCCCTGGCATACCTCCGAATCCGGGGCCATTGAATGCTTGTGGTGACCGCATGGTCTGTGGTCCATAAGGGGGTGCAGGTGACTGCGAATACGGGGGCATCGGTGCCGGATAGATCCCGCGCCGTCCGCCAGGCACGTTCCCACCATCAGGTAACGTATTTCCTGCATCCGTGCTGACCGACTTGCTCTTGTTCATCACCCCATTGAGCATGTTGCCAATCATGCCCTTCAACATATCCAGCACCATCGGATTTTGCAAGATCATCGTCAAAAATCCACCGTCCAGCACCCCGGCAGGCAGCATCGTCGTACGCAGCACTTCAGAAAAATGAAGCATTAGCCGTAGATACTCCTCTTCGGAAAGCTTCAGTTTCACCGCTTCCTCGCGAATCATCTGCCGCACACCTTCGTCCAGCACCAACGACTTCAGCTTCGGCGACCGCGCCGCTCGAATCGGCTTTTGCTTGACCGTCCCTTGCTTTCGAGCACGCTTTTGCACACCCTCCCCTCCCTTCTAACAAAAGAACCGAGAGGCGTCCCTCTCGGCTCTTCCATTTGATGAAAACCAGCTTAGCACATCCCTGGTACGATCAGAATAAACAGCACGAAAATAATCAGGAACACGATCGCCCAGCGAGTGAAACTGCTATACATACCGTATCCTGCAGTTGCAACGTTTCCAGACATCGAAATTCCTCCTTTTCGGTTGATACTTCATCCTACTCATCACCTGTACCTTTTGCTCAGGACAATCACCCAAGCCCGTCTAAATTGGGTGCGTGCCCTCCCTGACAGGTGTATAATAGACAAAATAACATTGACAAAAGGAGGCGTCCTCATGCCGTTTGTACATATCGAATGGATGGAAGGCCGCACACTGGAGCAAAAGCGCGAACTCACCAAGCGCATCTCCGATGCGGTAGCCGAAGTAGCAGGCATCCCGCAAGACCGCGTCCATGTCTTCATCAAAGACATGAAAGCAGACGAATACGGTTTCGGTGGCGAGTTGCTGATCGACAAGAACAACAAGTAAGCACACAGAAGCCCCTGTTCCCAATGATCACCTCGGGAACAGGGGCTTTCGTATTGTCTGCACTAAATCCATCTACGCTTGCGAAACAGCTTTAACATCCAATAGGTCATCCCCATCAAGCCTAAGAAAATAGTCACCGTGGCGACGTACGAATCGCTAAACGGCATCGGCACATTCATCCCGAAAAATCCGGTGATAAAGGTCAGCGGCAGCATGACCGTCGAAATGACCGTCAGCATGCGGATCGTGTCATTGGTGCGGGAAGAGACGAGCGAATAATAGGTTTCCAGCGCACCGGAGATCAAGTCGCGATACGACTCCACACCGTCCGAAATGCGCTCCAGATGGTCCACCAAGTCGATATAATAGGGAATGTTCTCTTCGTCAATCTCAAATGAGTAGCGCCCGTTCACATTGGCAAAAATCCGCTTTTGCGGCTGGATCACCCGTCTGATCAGGACGATATTGCGTTTCAGAGCCAAGAACTCCTCCGTGATCTCATGCACCGGCTCGACATAAATCTCATCTTCCAGTTCATCAATCCGCGCCGAGATGCGTTCCAAAATCGGAAAATATTCGTCGGTGATCCCATCGACCATCGAATACAGCAAAAAGTCAGGTCCGCGGTTCATATAATGATAGCTGCGCAGCGACGTGGCCGCGATGCGCCCGATCGTTTGCAATGGTTTTTTGTGAATCGTCACCAAGTAATTCTTGCCCAAAAAGATGTTCAGTTCTTCGGTCGTAATTTCAATTTCTTTTTCCTCATCGTAGCGCAGCGCATGAAAAACGAAGAAATAATATTGATCCTCATCATCTTCATAGCGGTCAACTTTCGAACGGGGGCTGTCATGCAGACAGTCCTCGATCGCCAAGGGATGGAAGTCAAAGATGTTGCCTACATATTTGAGTTCCTCTGCTGTGCAGTTATACAGGTCGATCCACAACAGATTTCTCGTATCCTGCAACAGTTCGGCTTTGCGCGTCAAATCGACATCATGGTACATCTTACCTTCATCATGGTTATAATAATAGGTCTTGATCATAGCGCAGCCCTCCCCTCATTTCCGAATCTGTGACAGGAACCGTCTTGATTCTACTACTAAGGATTATAGATTTCCTGACCGAGCACGTCAATCTTCCCCAGCACCTGCGTGATTTCAGCACACGCAAAGATATGCTTTTTCACTTTATGCACAGCAAAGGCGACGAAAGTCCTTTTCCTCCAAACCTACCTATTACTTCCTGTAGTGTATTACAGAAAAAGCCTGAGCATACGCCCAGGCTTTTTCTTCGTGACCATCCGTTTACGCGAACTGCAAATCCTCTTCATCCACCGATTGTAAGCGACGGACGGCAAGTCGCGTCACCCGCAAGGAGTCCATCTCCGTGATCGTGAAATGGAAGTTGTCGATCGTGACTTTCCCGCCGACAAACGGAGTCTGGAACTGCGCGTAGATAAAACCGCCGATCGTATCCACCTCTTCCGATTCGATGTGCAGATGGAAATACTCGTTGACCTCATCGATCAACATGCGCGCATCGATCGACACGTGGTCGTTCTGCTCTTCGATGAACGGTCGTTCTTCGTCAAATTCGTCCTGGATCTCGCCGACCAACTCTTCGAGAATGTCCTCGGTGGTCACGATCCCCGCCGTGCCGCCGTATTCGTCGATGACGATCGCCAACTCAGAGCGGTTCTTCTGCAAGATTTTCAGCACGTCCTTGATCGGCATTGACTCCGGTACGGTGACCGGCTTGCGGGCGATCGTCTGCAAGGAGATATCATCGCGTCCGCTCAGCGCCACCGCGTAGAGATCTTTGATGTGCACGATGCCTACGATGTTGTCTTTATCTTCTAGAATGAGCGGGAAGCGCGTGTGCTTCTCCGAATCCGCTTTTTCCAAATTGTCCTTGAACGAACGATTGATATACAGACAGCTCATGTCTGTTCGCGGCACCATGATCTCGCGGGCGACGCGATTGGAGAAATCAAATATATTGTCAAAAAGTGTGCGTTCTGTTTCGTCGATCACACCGCTCTCATGACTTTGCGTCACGAGCATGCGCAGTTCTTCTTCGTTGTGGGCTAGCTCTGCGTCGGAAGCCGGACGAATGCCGATCACCCGCAAAAAGGCGTTGGCTGTACCGTTGAGCATCCAGATGAACGGATACATCAACTTGTAGAAGAAGATCAACGGACCTGATGTCCAAAGTGCAGTCCCCTCCGCTCGCTGGATCGCCAGCGACTTCGGTGCCAATTCACCGAGGACGATGTGCAAGAAGGTGATGATCGAAAAAGAGATGATGGCTGACACGGTATGCAGCATCGCATCGCTCAGGCCAAAGCTGTCAAACCAGACCACAAACAGCTTCGACAGGGTGCGTTCCCCCACCCACCCGAGGGCGAGTGAAGCGATCGTGATCCCAAGCTGTGTCGCTGACAGGTAAGCGTCAAGTTTGTCGGTGATCTGTTGTGCAAATTTCGCCCGTTTGTTTCCTTCCATTACCAACTGCTCTAGGCGGGTTGAACGTACCTTTACCATCGCGAACTCTGCCGCCACAAAGAATCCGTTCAGCAACACCAGAAAGATGATAAACAGAAACTCAAACAAAGAAATACTGCCGCTAAAAGGGTCTTCCAAAGTTAGGCTCCTGACAATACGTACACGTACGTCAGGAATCCACCTCCCAGATTATAATTTTTCAAACTTCAGTATATCACAGATTGGCCTTTTCTTCCACCTTCCATAATCCCACTTTATGCGCCATCCGTCTGCAAAAATGACGAATAATCACTCTAAGAAGCTTGTCACGTTGTCAGGTTCGTCCGCACTTGCTATAATTGGAATGGTTTCGTCATTCGATAACCATAACCTGAAAATACATGGAAAAGCAGGAGGTACGTAAGCATGGCAATGATCGTCAACGCTTTTATCGAAATCCCGACCGGTTCCCAGAATAAGTATGAATACGACAAAGAAAACAACCGCTTTATGCTGGACCGCGTGCTGTTTTCCCCGATGCACTACCCGACCGAATACGGCTACATTGACAACACCTTGGCAGAAGATGGCGACCCGCTCGACATTCTCGTTGTGACCAGCTTCCCGACTTTCCCGGGCTGCGTTATCGAGTCCCGCGTAGTCGGCGTACTGATCATGACGGACGACAAAGGCAAAGACGAGAAACTGCTGGCAGTTCCGACTCAAGACCCGCGCTTTGCAAACGTACATACCCTCGACGACGTGGCTCCGCACGTACTCAAGGAAATCTCGCACTTCTTCCAAGTCTACAAAGACCTCGAGAACAAACAAGTACAAATCGACGGCTGGGAAGGCGTTGAAACCGCTCAGCGTCTGCTCGACGAATCTACTGCACGCTACGCGAAGTAGTTCGAGCCAAACAAAAATCCTGAGTGGGTCAACCACTCAGGATTTTTGTTGCTTATGCGCCGAACATTTTAAAGCCGCGGGTGACCAGCGTGCGGATCGTCAGCGAGGCTGCGAGCGCTCCGCCGATCACACCAACGCAGAGCAGGATCTCACCGCCGCCAACATCAAAACCGCGGGAGATCAGGTAGTAGCCAACGAGGGCGACTGCGATCACGGTCGATGTCCACGGAAATTTTTTCGTAAACATATCCATAATAAAGGAAATGCCAAACGACGCGATCAAAAACAAGAGCATCAATACGACAAACATCGCCATAACATTCACACCTCATCTACACAGATTGCAAGTCTCATTGTATCATTTGGTCAAGAGAGGAGCAACCAGCCATGACCAAACTGCGCATCGTTTCCATCTGTCCCAGCAACACCGAATTGCTTGACGCGCTCGGCCTGTTCGATCAGGTCGTCGGTGTCGATGACTATTCGGACTGGCCGGCCGAAAAAGTTAAAGACCTGCCCAAGCTCGGACCTGACCTGAATATCAACATGGAGCGGCTGCAAGAGTTGCAACCCGACCTTGTCATCGCTTCGCTCTCCGTGCCTGGCATGGAGAAAAATGTGGATCGGCTGCAAGAGCTGAACATCCCGTATCTGGTACTCAATCCGAAGACGATCGACGACATCTACGGCGATATTCGGACGCTAGGCGCAGCGTGCGGCGTGCCAGAGCGAGCACAGCAACTCGTAGCCGAGCTACAGAGCAAAGTCGAGCGCATCCAAGAAAAAGCGCGCTCGATCAAGCAGGCGGCGCCGAAGCTCTATTGGGAGTGGTGGCCACGCCCGATCTTTACGCCTGCAAACGCCAACTGGCTGACCCCGATCTCCGACCTTGCGGGCGGCATCAATTTGTTTGGCGACAAACCGGGCGATTCGTACACGGCGGAACACGAAGAAGTGATCGAGCGCGCACCTGACTACATGTTCGCCGTCTGGTGCGGCGTGCACGCAGACAAAGTGAAAACGACGATGATCACCGAGCGCGAAGGCTATACCGCCATCCCAGCGGTGCAGAACGGCCGCGTGTACGTGCTGGAAGAAGGATTGTACTGTCGGCCTTCGCAACGCCTGTTTCAAGGCTTAGAGGAGCTGGTAGACCTGCTCGATCCCGAACGGTCGTAAGAAGGGGTGATCAAGTATGGCCGATAAACGCGGCAACATCTGGCTCGCCGTATCGGGCTTGGTCGTCAATGACGAAGGCAGATGCCTCGTCGTGAAAAAATCGTACAGCGCGACCAAAGGGCTCTGGACGCTGCCCAGCGGCTTCGTCAATGCCGATGAGACGGTCGATGCGGCGGTCGTGCGGGAAGTGCGAGAGGAGACCGGCTTGCTCGTCGAGCCGTCAGCAGTTGTCGCCGTCCGCACAGGTGTGTTGCGCCAGGGCAAACACGACACCCTGCTCGTCTTCCGCGCGCATCTCATCGGAGGCAGCGAGACCCGCTGTGAACGTGAACTCCTGACTATCGACTGGCTCACCCCCGAAGAGATCGCCACCTCCCCCGACTCCACCGAATTTCTCGCCACCTTGATCAGGGATGTTCAGAACTCTGAGGGATTGAAGCCACGCCCGATTACGCACACGCGTGACTACGGATATGCGGAGTATAAAATTTTCTTCTAACGTCAGCGCTTCACCAAGCAATTCTCCACTGCGCTGTCACCACTTACAGCAGCAAAAACCCCGGATCGCTCCGGGGTTTGTTTGTTTTGTTTGCGTTTAGGAAACGGTGTTGCTTTCATGTTTCCTCAGTTCACGACGCAGGATTTTTCCAGTCGTGTTCTTCGGCAATTCTTCGAGGACGATCACTTCTTTCGGCACTTTATAAGCGGTGAGGGCCGCTTGGCAGTGCTCGATCAGTTCTTCCTCTGTGGAGCCTTCTTGCTTCAACGCCACGTAAGCGCGGACTTTTTCGCCGTAGTTCGCATCCGGCACACCAACCACAGCCGCCTCTCGAACGTTCGGGTGATGGAACAGAACTTCTTCCACCTCGCGCGGATAGACGTTGAAACCGCCGACGATGATCATATCCTTCTTGCGGTCTACGATCGAGAAATATCCTTCCGTATCGATCGTCGCCATATCGCCAGTGTACAACCAGCCATCGCGAAGCGCCAGCGCCGTTTCTTCTGGACGATTCAGATAGCCGATCATCACATTGTCACCGCGGCAGATCAGTTCACCGACCACGCCTGGCTCGACATCATTGCCCATCTCATCAACCACCCGCGCTTCCACGCACGGGATGACCACGCCGATCGTGCCCGCTTTGCGCGGACGGTCGAGCGGGTTGAAGGTAACAACCGGAGACGCTTCGGACAGGCCATATCCTTCGGAAACGATCACATCAAATTTCTTCTCGAATCCTTCCAGAACTGCCACTGGCATCGCCGCCCCACCGGAGATCGCAAGTTTCAACGAAGACAGATCCTCTTTCACCACTTCCGGATGCTGCAACAAGAAGTTGAACATCGTCGGCACCCCGGCAAACATGGTCGCCTGATGGAACTGAATCGCTTTCGCCGTCTCGGTCGGCGAGAAGCGCGGCATCACCAGAATCGTCGCCCCGCGATACAACGGTGCGTTGAGACAAACGGTCATACAGAACACGTGGAACATCGGCAACACGGCCACCACGAGATCTTTTTCGCTCATGTTTAAGAAGTCGCCGACGCTGTTCGCATTCGAACAGAGGTTGCGATGGGAGAGCAGCGCACCTTTCGGATGTCCTGTTGTACCGGACGTATAGAGAATCACGGCGATGTCATCCGGAGTAGCATCGACAGTCGGCACTTCACCGCCCGTGTTCAGCACCGCTTCGAATGTCGATACGCCTTCCATTTCCAAGTCCGCCCCGACCAAAATCACGTTTTTGCAAGTCGGGAGCATCTTCAGCACCATGGGCGCGAGCGGTGCCATCTGCCCCACCGCGATCACAGCTTCGATTCCGCAGTCCGCAAGGATGAACTGAATCT